>JAQSWN010000197.1 GCA_029266615.1 Polyangiaceae bacterium | reverse complement strand
GGGCGCAGCGGGATCAAGCCGAGCTGGTACTGCCAGCCGATGCAGTCCGCCTTGAACTCGCTCACCATGTCCAGCACCGCGAGGTAATCGCGGAGCTGCTCTCGGCTCGCGCTTTCGTCGAAATCTTGGGCGTCCCCTTCTTTCCAGTGGAAGGTCAGTCCTTTGCTCTTCACGAACGCGAGCGCGTCGTCGATGCGCTTTTCCTCGATGCGACGGCCGCGATCGATGATCCACGCTTGGTCTACCTTGTGCTCCGTGAACCCGTGCCGGTTCAAAAGCCGCGGGCCGAAATAGCCGTTGATCATGCCCATGCTGGTATCGCCCAGCATGAGGACGAGGATGCGCCGCGCTTTGATCTCGTCGGCGACCTCGCGAGCCATCTCCACCGCGGCTGCCGCGAGGGGCGCGCTGTAGCGAATCGCCTTCGTTTCGTAGGCAATCTTGCCGGTGGTGCACCACTCGCGCAGGCGCTCCATGAACACTTCGTCTTGGGTCCAATCCGGCGCGTCCGTCCAGGCGCGGGAAAAGCCGCGGTTCAAGCTAGCCAGGCTTGCGCCGGTGTTGAGCAAGCCAACGAGCCCCGGCCACTTGCCGGAGAAGTTGCTCGCGAGCAGGAGCGGATTGTCTTTGCCCACGACGCCGTCCGTCGTGTGCGGGCTGTACACCCAGTGCGCGAACACGCCGACGGTCGGATCCTGAATCGGCCCGAGCTTCTCGATGGCGTGGTGCGGCTTGGAGAGGAAGCCTTCCACCAAGTACGGCTCGCGCCCGAGCTTCTTCAGCGCCGCGATGACCTGCGCGGTCGCCTCCTCCATGTTCGGCCGCGCCAGCTGATTCGGAATGTCCCGCGCATCACCCGGCCAATACACCGCAACTTTGTTCGTCATCCGATAGCCTCCGCTAGGACCGGGGAGGCTACTTGCGGTCTCCTAGTGACGTCGAGCCCCTTCACAGGCGGTGGTGGCGAACAGCTCCGGCTCGCGAAAGCCGCGCGACAGAAATGCGGCCTTTACCGCCGCCTCGACCGCCGGCAGCGCGCTTTCCTCCGCGAGCGTGACCGTACAGCCGCCGAAGCCGCCGCCCGTCATGCGCGAGCCGTACACGCCGGGCTGCGCCGCCGCAACTTCGGCCGCCACGTCCAACTCCGCGCAGCTGACTTGATAGTCGTCGCGCAGGGATGCGTGCGATTCAATCATGAGCTGGCCGACGCGCGCCAGATCCCCTCGTGACAGGGCCTCTGCGGCGGCAAGCGTGCGCTCATTCTCGGTCACGACGTGCAAGCAGCGGCGCCGGATGACGTCCGGCAGCCGACCGGCGTGAGTCGTGAAGTCGCCGAGCGAGACGTCGCGCAAGCTGCGCAGCCCCGGGAGCACCTCCGACAAGATGCTGACCCCGCGCTCGCACTCCTCTCGGCGCACGTTGTACTCGGACGAAGACAGCTCGTGCTTTACCTTGGTGTCGCACACCAGAACGCGTGCGGTTCCTAGCCGCAAGGGCACGGCGCGCGGCTCGAGTGAACGGCAGTCGATGAGGAGCGCGGCGTCTCTTTCGCCCAGCGCCGCGATGTATTGGTCCATGATGCCGCACATCGTGCCGACGTACTGGTGCTCAGCGGCTTGGCCGGCCAGCGCGAGCTGGACTCGGTCCGGCTCCGTTTCGCCGCCCAGGCTGACCAGCGCGATGCCAAGCGCGAGCTCCAGCGCGGCCGAGGCCGAGAGGCCCGCGCCGTGCGGCACGTTGCTGTCGATGAGCAGGTCGCAGCCGACGACGGGCAGCTTGCGTTCGAGCAAGGCACGGGCCGTGCCCTCCACGAAGTCGACCCAGGAGCCACGGCGCTTGCGAGCGGGGCCGGCGAGATCCACCTCGACCGACTCTCCCAGCGTCAATGACTTCACCCGCAAGAGTGACGTGCCGTTCTTGGCGCCGGCGACGTACGTGCGCCGCTCAATCGCCATCGGCAGCACGAAGCCGTCGTTGTAGTCGGTGTGCTCACCGATGAGGTTCACGCGCCCGGGGGCGGAGAACACCTGCGGAGTGCCAGTAAACTGAGCGGAAAACTGCGCCTTGAGGCCGTCGACGTCGAGCACGGTGGACCTGGATATCACGCTAGCACCGCCGTTCATGCGGTGAAGGTCGTTCAGGCTTCGCTGAAAGTGCGTGACAGAACGCGCCGGCCATTTGGCCTAGGCGAAGCGATCTGCCGCGGCGGCTTTTCTCACCACCACATGCTTGCCGACAGCGAGACCATGTCCTGGTCGGGAATAATCGTGACGTCCGGCTTGGGCGGGAAGCCGCCTCGCACGGTGGTCAGCGCTCCGTTGAACCAGTGCGAGTACTGGAGGGTGACCTGGTCGTGCGCGTTCCAACCCGTCCGGAAGATGAGACGGGGCGAGATGACCGCGAAATTGTAAGAGTCGTAGTCGACGTCCGGCTTCACCATGTCGTAGCGCACGCTGGCGGCGAGCCACGGCAGGATCGAATACGTACCCTCCGCGCCGAGCTTGAGCTTGTTGGTGGCGACGGTCTTGTCGTCGGTCGTCACCTTAACGCCCAAGCCGAACACGCTGAAGAAGATGTCCGGGCCGTCACCCTTGAAGCCGTCCGGCCGCAGGAGCCGCGCGAGCGACAGATCGTATTGGCCACCGTAGATGAGCAGCTTGCCGGTGCCCCCGCTGGCTGCCCCCAGGTAATTCTCGATGAGCCCCGGGCCGCCGCGCGTGTTGAGCACCTCGACGATGCGGCTCACGCTGCGCGCGTTCTCCGCCTTGACCAAAGACACCCCGCCGTAAAAATGGCCGAACTTCTTCATGGTGAGGCGCAGATCTGCGCCGAGCACGTTGATGCTGCCATCTGGGCCGAGCGGGCCGGTCGCTCGATCGTCCTGGGAAAAGCCGTTCATGTAGTGAACCCCCACGGTCGCGAAGCTCTTGATGCCGACCCCGGCGTGGACGTGGTTCACGTAGCCGGTCCCGACGTTCGGATCCGCAAAGCCGTTCCACCCATCCGACACGAGCCCGGTGGGGGCCTTGTCCGACTGCCCCTGGAAACCTTGCTCCACGTACAAGGTGATGTCGTCCAGCTTGAAGCGACCGATGATGTTCTCGCCCGCGCCGTTGGTGCGCGCCATGAGGGGGGTTCCGTAACGACCTTCGTCGTACTCGCCCATGATGCCGTAGCGATTGCTGAACTGCCCGAGGTTGATCTCGAAGTGCATGTTCTTGCCGAGGTTCGGCATGTTGAACGACAGGAACACGTCGTTGATGCCCAGCTGCGAGGAAGGGTCGAAGAACCCGGTCGACACGTTGGCGGTGCGCGCCAAGAGGATCACGTTACCGGTGACGATGCTGTTACCGTAGGAGAAGTTCATCTGCGCATACGGCGTCGGCACCACGCTCGTATGCGAGAAGGTTTCGCGGTCGTCCGGCACGACTGGCGGCGCGTGCAGCACCAACTTGCTCTGGTCGCCGGTGGGATTCTCTCGAGTATTCAGGCCCACTCGCAGGGGGGCCGTGAAGAAGCCGTGGAAGTCGAAGCGCCAGTCTTGCGGCCCGGTCGACTTCTCGCCGAACGCGGGTTGGGTGCCGCCCGGCAGAGCCGCCGCTTGCGGCACGCCCGGCGCGAGGCCCAGGCTCTTGCTCCTGTCTTCCGCCTCTTGCGCGTACGCCGGTAAAGTCGCCGTCGCGCCCAGCAGCACCAGACCGAGCTTCAGACCGCGCTTCATTCGAGACCTCATGTTGTTTGCCGAACGATCCGTCACGTGAAAATCCTGCTTGGTTGCCATGCTCACCACCACATCCCGAACGCGAGGCTCAGCATTTGGTCGTCTAGCTGCTCACGCGGTCGCGCGTCCCAGCTGTCGCTGTGGGTGTTCTTGCCGTAGAACCACTTCGAGTACTTGAGGGTGACCGTCTCGTGGCTCGTCCAGTTGCTGCGGAACTGGAGGCGCGGAGCGATCGCGTAAAACGTCTCCTCGGGGTCTTTGGAGTTGGGCGCGATGCGATCCATGCGCAGGCCGACTCCCATCCAGGGGATGAACGTGTAGAGCACGTCCAAGCCGCCCTTCTGCTTGAATTTGCCGTCGTAGGCAGCGTCCTCGCTCTTGGTGCTCGCTACTTGATAGGCAGCCTCGACCACCACGTCCGGGGCGTCACCCCAGAAAGGAATCGGGGAACGCAGGATGGAGCCGAGGCTGAACCGGTAGTTGATGCCGGCGACCAATAGCCGCCCCGTGCCGCCCGTGGTGGAGCCGAACCAGTCGTTGGTGAGCGATACGCCGTCGCCCGCGTACGTACTGAGGCCGCGCAGACGGTACGCGTTCTTGGCGTCGATCACCGACGCCGCGAACGAAAGGTAACCGTACGTTTGACTGACGGCCTTGGCCTCGATGCCGGCGACGTGAATGCGCCCGTCCTTCGGATAGCGCTCGTCCCATTGCCGGGTGTCGGGGTTGTCGAACGGGTCCGGCCGGACTTGGTCGGTCTGGCTGAAGTTCGTGAGGAAATGGCCGGTGAGCTTGAGTTGCGTCTCGCCCTTGCGGAGCAAGGAGACGTGCGCGTGGTGAGTGAACGCGGGCGGCAGGTTGGAATCCGAGAAGTTCGTGCTGCCGGTGTTGAGCACCCCGTCCGGAACTTTGCCGGTTTTGTTGCCGCCGCTGATGCCGTCTTCCAACACCAACGTGAGGTTGTCGGTAAGGTCATATTCGGCGGTGATGATTTCGCCCGCACCCGCGACGCGCCCCATCATGGGCGGCGTGTACAAACCGCCGCCGTATTGACCCAAGTACCCGTAAGGTTGGCTAAAGAAGCCGACGTTCCAGAACAACCGCAGCCTGCCCAGCGGCGGGACGCGAATCGACAAGAAACTATCGTTGATGAAGTACTGTGAGCCGATGATCGTATAGCCGGCGGCGCGCGACGGGTTGTGGGTGTCGAACGACATGTTCGCCGTGACGTAGCGGTTGCCGTATTGAAACAGCATGCCGACCCAGTTACCGGGCGTGGAAGCGGTGTCGTTGAACGAGCCGTAGACTTCGACCGTTTGCGGCGTGGCGTGAAACACGGTGCCGGCCTGACCGGGGCGCGGACTTTCGCGCGTGTTGATGCTCGCGCGCACGGACGCGCTCATGAAGCCGCTGAAGCTGAAGGACCAATCGTCGTCCGGCACCGGCGCGCCGAACGATGGAGTCACGCCGCCGGGCAATGCGCCAACGCGCGGAACGAACGGCGACGATCCAGTGCCGACGTAGTCGCGGTACCCCGGCACATACCCGGCCTTGGGCAAGCGATCGCCGGGCGGCGTCGGCGGCGCCGGCGGCTTGGGCGGCGGTGGGACGATGGCCTCGTTGGCCATGACCTTCGCCGGAGCACCGGTCGGCTCGGCGGGCCGCGGGGCGGCGTTCGCCTCGGCGACAGCGGGCTCTTCCTCCACCGCGGCGTCCGAAGGCGGAGGCGTCTCGGCCGGCGGTGCTTCCGCCTGGGCCAGCGCGACGCGCGGCAGGACCGCGACGCACGTGGCCAGGAGCGCCGAGAATCTGAGGCGGCCTTTCATCATGCTTTCTCCGTGCGAGCACTCGCGTGCGCGCGCACACGCACCGCAATCGAGCGCATGGCTGCGAGAGCGACTACGCGACTGCGGGGCGCGGGTCGCCGTTCAGACGGTGCTCTCGAGCTATGCAACACTCAATGTTTATCGCGTCGGAAGGCGATGCGTCCTATCCGCTTCGCTCGTAGCGATTGTCAAAACTTCTCACTAATATGGACCACCTCCAGCCCGCCCGCGGAACTTTCCAGCGCGGGCTCCCCTCCCCTAACTCCGGATGTCGTGAGTGATTTCGGCTCTGTGACTACCCGGCCATTAGACCTACTTGCTGGGGCTCAGTCCGAGCCGGATTTCGTTCTTCACGGCACCGCGGCGAGGCCAAAAATGAGCCATTGGGGCGAGCGGAAACGCGATCGCGAACGCAGATCGCGACTCGAGATCACCAGTAGCGCGAAGTGCGACTGAGTGTGCAAAAGACCTTCAGTCCCGAGAAACGCGCCTCCGCCATCAGCACGAGTGCCAAATGAACAAAACGATTCGACGCGCCTTACCCTCGCGGGCGGCGCGTCGAATCACATCGAGGGCCTTACAGCTTCTTGTAAAAGCCGAGGTTGGCGATCCAGAAATCCGTCCAACCCGCGCCATGCGTGACCACGATTTGCTTCACGCTCTTCAGATCCATGTCATCGCTCAGGTTGGCTTCGTCGGCCTGCCGGAGCTCCGTGAATGGCACCTTGATGAGCTGCCAGTCCGTGGTGATCGTGAGCGGGCGCGAAAACGGGTTATTACAGCGCTGGCGCTTCGCGGGCGGCGGCGGATCGATCGCCGGATCCCAGCAGAACATGTCCGTCTTCCCGTCGTCCGTCATCGCGGCGGTGCACTTGGAGACGCGCGTTCCGTCATCGCCCAGCTTGGAATAAAGTGGATCGGGCAACATGGTGGAGGTGTTGGGCTGCTCGCAGCGTGTTTCGCCGCAAGCCTGCACCTTCGCAATGATGAGGTCGGCCGCGTCCGGGTTGCCCTTAGCGGGATCGAAGCAGTAGTTTCCAACGAAGTTGCCGTTGTCCGCGTAAAACGGCGAACAGGGCGTCCCGGCGGAGCAACCACAGAGGCGCCAACGCCGGCAGTTCTTGTTCTCGGCCACGCCCGGGGCGCCGGGGAGCGACTCGGTCCCGGCCTCATTGCCCGGCTCGCCGGGGAGAATATCGGGATATAGCCCGACGATCGCGCCCGAGTTCAAATCCTCCGCGGAGTTCCTCTCCGTGATGCCGACGCGCAGCGTCGACATGCCGAGCGGCCCGCGTCGAATCCAAATCGCGATCCCGTCCCAGCCGCTCAGGTCATAGGCGCCCGTCGCTTTACCCGGGTACTCGGCGCTCGGGGTCATGGCGAGCTTGGGGTTGTCCCCCATCTCGTCGGTGTTGCTGATGGTGCGGAAGCTCTGGCCAAACCCGCCGCCGTACTCAGCGAACGGGCCGCCCTTGAAGCGCGCAGCTTTGGAGAACGGCGGCGTGCCGAACGGCGCCTTGCTGCCGTCCGCCTGCTTCACCTTCGAGCACACGTCCGCGGAGCCAGGCACGTCTTCCAGTGGCGGCTCCCACGCGAGGGTTCGGCTCGGCACGACGAACTGAGTCGTGTTGTCGTCGTAGGTGTACGTGGCGCGCCCGGCGGCTGCGCCTTGGTCCCACAGCCACGCGAAGTCGAAGCCGGCTACGTTCTTCGCGCAGTCGTAACTGCGCGAGCCAGGGTCGGGCGTGGCGCAGATGGGTGGATCCAGCTTACCGTCGCCGTCCGCGTCTACCCGTGGCGCGCCCACGTCCGTGCTGATGCACTCGAGCTTCAGCTCTTCCTGCGTCATGCTCGCGTAGTCCGGGTGCCGACCCTGCGCCTCGGGCGTGGCTTCCCGCTCCGCGTGGTTCTTGTCCGAGCTGCATGCCACGAACGGCAGCCCGGCGAGCAGCAACGGCACGAGGAGGGCGCGGCTTTTCATCATTTCTTGAGGGTAATGGTCTTGCCAGCTTGGAACACGAGCTCCACGTCGTCGATCCAGAGGTCGAACGCGGCGTCCCCGATCGTGGGCTGGAACTGGAGCGACGTCGCGTCCGTCCACCCTGGCTCCACCTGCTTGGCCCAGTCCGGCTGCTTCAGCTTGCTGAGCGGCACCGAGTACTGCTTCCAATCCTTGCCGGGCGAGAACGAGTACGAAAAGGTGCCGTAGTCCGTGACAGCCTTACGCGTGATCGCAAGCTTGTACGGCTTTCCGTCACCCTTGGCCTTGAAGCGAATGCCGACCACGTTCGTGAGATCCACCGGGGTCGCGTTCGGCTCCAGGTTGACGGCGAGCGTGGCCCAAGGCCAGGGAGGCCCGTTCTTGCCGAGCTTGCCGGTCAAGTGGATCGCGTTCTTCTGCGCGCCGCCGACGTCTTCGGTGCGCGCGGTCGCGATGGTACCGAGGTTGTTCATGTCCATCTCCGAGCCCCACACGGCGCCGTTCGCAGGGCTCGTGCCCTCGAACTGGTCCAGCACGTAAGTCGTGCCTTCCAGCGCCGTTTGAGGCTCGTCGATGACTTTGGCGTTTTCGCCGAACGGCGGCGAGCCGCCTTGCGCGAGCACCAGCTCCACGTTGTCGATGCGAAGGTCGTATTCTTGCTCGGCGTCCAGGGGGGCGAACTCGAGCGACTTCACGTCGGTCCACGTGCGGTCCACCTTCTTGCCCCAATCGGCTTGGCGCAGCGCGGAGAGCGGAATCTCCATCTGCGTCCACTCCTTCGGGGCTTGGAAGCTCTTCGCGAAGTTCGCGTAGTCAGTCACGGCTTCGCGAGCGAGCGCGAGCCGGTATTTCTTGCCGTCACCCTTCACCCAGAAGCGCACCGCGGTCACGCCGGAGAGGTCGCCCTTGCTGCCCATCGCGACGCCCGTGGAGAGGCTCGCCCAGGGCCACGGTGCGACGTTGCGACCGAGCTTGCCGGTAAAGTGCGCGCCTTTACCGGACTTGCCTTGGTCGTCGACCTCGAACTGCGCCGTCGAGCCGAGGTTGTTCGAATCCGCGGACGCCGACCAGGGTTGGCCTGCCTTGCTCGAGCCGCTCTCGAAGTCGTCCAAGAGCAGGGCTTGGCCGCTCGAAACGCCCGCGCTCGAAGCGTCGCTCGCGTCGCCGGCAGAGCGTTGCGCGGTGATGCAGCCGGACGCCAGAATGACGAGGATAATCGGGGAGAAGCGCGCAGTGGTCATGGTTGCTCCGAGCAGGGTCAGGGCCTTCACCGGGTGGGGCTTCGGACGAGAAGCACCCGCGTCGTGATCGGAATCTACGGGACCCGAGGCCGTCGGGTGCGTCCGTTTCGTATCATTGCCGTGTACGTCTTTGGCGCCCACCGGCTAAGCCGCGCGGGCCGTTTTCGTCCGTCTCCTCCCTCTCCCTCGCTCTGCACCGCTGGGAAACAGAGCACTGGAGGGGCACGCAGAAGCGCTCTTGGTAAGTACCCAAAGTGTACTGGCAAGAGCGTTTCCCGTATGTATTATGCCCCTCAACGCGTCGCGATCGCAGTGGCTTGCCCACTGGTCGGGCGACGTGTACCTGAAGAAAAGAACATGGCAGGCGTAATTCTGAAGGACGTCGTCAAGGTGTACGACAGCGGCGTTCGGGTCGTCGACCGATTCAATATGGACATCAAGGACCGCGAATTCGTGGTCTTGGTGGGCCCTTCCGGCTGCGGCAAGTCCACGACGCTACGCATGATCGCCGGGCTGGAGGAGATCACCAGCGGCACCATTCAGATCGGCGAGCAGGTCGTGAACGACGTGCCCCCGAAGGACCGCGACATCGCCATGGTGTTCCAAAGCTACGCGCTTTACCCGCACATGACCTGCTATGAAAACATGGCCTTCGCGCTCAAGCTGCGCAAAACGCCGAAGGCGACCATCGACGAGAAGGTCAAAAAGGCGGCCAAAATCCTGATGATCGAGCACCTGCTCGAACGCAAGCCCAAGGCGCTCTCGGGCGGCCAACGCCAGCGCGTCGCGCTCGGCCGCGCCATCGTGCGCGACCCGAAGTGTTTCCTCTTCGACGAGCCGCTCTCCAATTTGGACGCCAAGCTCCGCGTGGAGATGCGCGCCGAGATCAAGCAACTGCACCTGAGCTTGAACGCGACGACCGTCTACGTGACCCATGACCAAGAAGAAGCGATGACCCTCGGCGATCGCGTGGTGGTCATGCATCAAGGCGTCGTGCAGCAGTGCGCGGGCGCGCTCGAAATCTATCACCACCCCAAAAACCGCTACGTCGCCGGCTTCCTCGGCTCCCCGCCGATGAACTTCTTCAACGGCAAGTTGGTGGAAGACGCAGGCCGGCTCTACTTCGACGAAGGCACCGGCAAGCTCCCCGTCGCCGCATGGGCCGCGGACCAGCTCAAACCGCACGTCGGTAAAGACATCGTGATGGGCGTGCGCCCCGAATCCATCTCAGATGCGAAGCACGCGCGGTTCGCTACCGGGCCGGAAAACTCGCTCCAAATGCGCGTGACCCTCGTCCAGCCCCTGGGCGACAAGATGGACGTGTACGTGGCGACGGACAAGCACCCCAAAGCCGTCGCACACACGGACGCGTTTGCCGGCATCAAGACCGGAGACACGGCGACCATGCACTTCGACATGGGGCGCGTGCACTTCTTCGAGCCGGGCGAGATCGGCCCGAAGCTCGCCCACAACCGCACGCTGTCTCCCGTCGGTATGCCTCTGTAAGCCGACGAACGGCGCCTGAGCCTACGGCAGCGCGCGTTTACGGAACTCGCCGGGCGAGATCGCGCATTCGCGAGTGAACGCGGCATAGAACCGCGCGAGTGAGCCAAAGCCCGATTCCAACGCGATGGCGAGGACGGTTTTGTCCGTCGTGAGGAGCATGAGCTGCGCCTGAGAGAGACGCAGGCGGATGAGGTACTGCCAGATGGACATGCCGCACTCGCGACGAAACAGCGTCATCGCGTAATTGGGGTGCAGGTTGATGGCGCGCCCGATGTCCGCGGTTGAAATGTCGTCCTTGTAGTTTTCGGCCAGGAAGGCGGTGATGGCCTCTACCTGGCGGCGCGGCTTGTGCTCCGGGCTGCGCGGGGCGCTCTTTTGCTGGCGCTTGGTGGCCAGGCGGCGCAGGCGTGCCTCCAGCTCCAGCTCGCAGATGTGGAGGGCGCCCGCGTCCGCGCTCGAGCTGTCCGCCACCCAGCGACGCGTGAGCTCGGCGTCCCAGGCGGGGCTCTGCAGATCCGTCACCATCTCCCCGCCCAACACTTTGCGAATGAAGGCCGGAGGCAGGCCCCAGCGGAGCAGCGTGGCGAGCGGGAGGCGCGCCTGCATGAACTCCGTGCCCTGCTCCGCTTCCACGATTTGATGAGGGAGCGCGCCCCAAAACACCGAAAGCGAGCCGGGCGGCACGTCCACGAAGCGGCCCCCGATGAAGTAGCTGAGGCTCCCTGCGTAGACGAAGTTCAGCTCCAGGTCGCCATGCGCCGGGTGCTCCTGCATAGGCGTAGGATCCCCGAACGTGGCGAGCGTGCCTTGAGGCTCGGCTTCCACGATCGCGACGGCGGCGGCCTTTTGGGGCATCTGCGATCGCTACATTAACATTCGAGAACGGCGTTTGTGAAACCGGTTCTACATTGTAAGGCGACTTTACCCAAATTCGCGCAAATCCCGCGGAATTTTACGACAAAGCGCTTCCGAAGCGCGGCTGAGCAGAGTGGGGCGGTCAAACGGGCACCGAAGCCGACATCGGGGCTCGCACGGATCGGCGGCTCGCTCGCGCGACATCGCAGCTCCGCTCGAGAGCCGCAATTGCGCTGTACTGGGCCCGCCCACGCGGCCGTTGCGACCGTGTCAGGCTACCGTGCGTTGCGATCAGCGACCGCGGCGATTGAGGTAGCGCCGCGGTCGCGGGTGGCTAGCGTCTCCCCATGGCCCACCGCCCTCAAGGTGTCGCGCTTCTGGCCATTTGCCAGTTCGCCACCCTTCATTGCAGCTCGGACTCGGGCTTGGCTGCGAGCTCGCTGAATCTGTGCTACCCCCCCTACACATCCGCGTCGCCTTACTACCCATGAAGCAACTGGTTCTCGTCCTAAGCTCTCTTCTGTTTGCCTGCGGCTCGTCCGAGAAGCCCGGGCCGTCGAACACCGGGGGGTCCGGCGCCGGTGCCGGCGCGGCCGGCACGCCCGCCACCGCTGGAACTGGTCCCGGCACAGCGGGCACAAGCGGCAGCACGGCTGGCGGAAGCAGCGGCAATAGTGCAACCGGGGGCACCGCCGGCAGCGGCGGCGGTGTTGCCGGCGCCGGGGGCAACGGCGGCGTAGGCGGTGGCGGCGGCGGCACAGCCGGTACAGCCGGTACCACCACCGCCGGTTTTAAGTGTCCGGAAGGCTCGAGCGCGCTGACGCCTACCCTGCCTACCTCGGTACCCGAGGGCGCGTCGCCACCCGGCGCCGGTGCAGGTAACAACCTGGAAGGCCCCGTGTGGATCGCAGGCGCGCTCTATGTCTCAGAGTTTCCGCTGACGAGCGTGCCGATGTCGCGCATCTTCCGCTACGTGCCAGGCGTTGGCTTCGACGCACAGCCCGCCATCAGCGACGCAGGCACCAACGGGTTGGCGATCGACAACGCGGGCAGCCTCCTCGGGGGCGTCCACAAAGATGGCTCGGTCTCGCGCTTCAATCTCGCAGCCCCCACTGCGGCGCCGACCAAGCTCGCCTTCGAGTATGCATTCGATGCCGCTATGGGCGAGAAGCGGCGCTTCAACTCGCCGAACGACCTAGCCGTCCACAGTAACGGAACGATCTATTTTACCGATCCGGATTGGCAAGCTCCCAGCACCAAACCGCAAGGAGCGGAGCGCGCTTACCGCGTGAAAGACGGCGTCGTGCAGCACCTGCAGGGCGTCACCGTCACCAAGCCCAACGGCATCGTCATCAGCGTGGACGAGAGCACGTTGTACATCGGCGGCACCAACGGCTTGTTCAAGTATCCGCTCAACGCTGACGGCTCCGTGGGCACGGAGAAGCGCATCATTGCGGGTGAAATCTCGGGCGGGGTGGACGGTATGACCAAGGATTGCGCAGGTCACATCTATGTGACGACGGGCTCCAACGTCGTCGTGCTGCGCAAGGATGATTCCGTGGTCGGCTCGATCACCGGCATTAATGGCGTCACCAATGTCGCGTTCGGCGGGGCCGACAGTCGCACGCTGTTCATCACCAGCATGCAGCCTCCGCGCTTACGCGAGGTTGCCCTCAACGTACCCGGCTTCCCGTACTAAGCGAACTCAGGCTGAGGGACGAGAAGCGCCTGTTCAAGCGCGGAGGGGCTTGCATCGAGGCTGGCTCCTCCGCTGGTTTTTGTACGGCTCTGATCAAAATCTTCTAGCGGAAGAGGA
>JAQSWN010000196.1 GCA_029266615.1 Polyangiaceae bacterium | reverse complement strand
AGTAGAACTCGACGACACGCTGCACGTTGACCGCGAACAGGACCGAGGTCGCCTCGGGTAGATCGCGGACGGTGGCGCGGCACACTTCCCCTTCGACCGAGAGCCAAGAGGTCTCGAAGTTGGGGAAGGCCGTGATGCTGGCCTGAACGGGCGGTATCTTTCTGCTCTTTTCCCGCACCTCGATCACGGCCGGCGTTCGATCTTCTTGCGGCTCAGGCCGGGTAGATCCGTCCCCAAAGCTCGCATCACCTTCACTCGCGGTCCCGTGTAGCGACTCCTGCTCTCCTCATGCGCTTCCCAAATATCGGCCTCGCACTAGTTGCGAATGAGTCGCGTTATCATCTACAATCGGCGGCTTGTCAACGCTAAATGCGACCGGCAGCAGCGCGCAGCGGCAGCGGGCAGAAGCGGCGCGCCATCACGCGCCTCCGCGACGCGACCTGGGGCGGCCGCCGTGAGGGCCCGCCAGCACGAGCCTGCGCGGACTTGCGGCTCATGGGTGGATGCGCGCAAGCCACGCCTTCGAGAGCGCGGCGCCAGTCTCCGCTTCCGTCCGCTGGCTTTCCTGACCGACGCGCGTCGGCAGGAATGTGCGCCGCCCGCCTACCGTTGGCTTCGCGGCAAGAGCTTGTCCAAATTGAGAAGGCGCCGCGATTGCGACGCGCATTTCCCGGCCGCGCGAAGACAGTCGCCGCTAGACCTGAAGTTGGGGTACATTCTGAGCGCGTGCGGAAATGTTGCGGGGCGTCTGACAGCCAGGCGCCGGGAAAGGGCGAGCCTAGCCAGTGACACACAGCGCCTCGGAGCCAGAGAGCGACGAAACGCTCGTCGAACCGGGAAGAGTCTTGCTCGTGGACGACCAGGAGGAGCTGCGGCGCTTGTACCGTCGCACCCTCGCGAAGGACGGGCACGACATCGCGCTCGCGTCGAACGGGCGGGATGCGGTCGAGCAAGCGCGCGGGGAGCGCTTCGACGTCGTGATCACCGACGTTCGCATGCCGGACATGGGCGGGCTCGAGCTCCTGCAATCGCTACGTGCCGCAGATCCGGATCTGCCGGTGGTCTTGGTCTCCGGCTCTCCGGATCTCGAGTCCGCAATGAAAGCGGTCGAGCTCGGCGCGCTGGAGTTTTTGGTGAAGCCAGTCGCGTTCGACAAGCTTCGTCAAGCCGCGCGGCGCGGCATCGGAATCCGACGCCAACGCGCGCGTACGGAAGAGGTCCTGCAGCAACATCGCTCCGGCGAGCGACGCCGCGCAGACGGACATCCTGCGGGTGAGGCAGAAGCCTGGTCCGGCGAGCTCCTCGCTGGGCGCTACCGTATCGGCAAGCTGCTCGGCGCGGGCGGCATGGGACGTGTCTACGAGGCGACACGAGAGGACGCCGGAAAGGCGCGCGTGGCCGTGAAAATCCTCCACCGTGCGCTCTCGGAAGACGACAAGCTCGTCGCCCGTTTTCGGCGAGAGGCGGAGGCGATCGGGCTCATCGACCACCCCAACATCGTCCGGATGCTGGACTTCCATGCGGAAGAACCGCCCTTCTTGGTGATGGAGCTGCTGGTGGGCGTCTCTCTGCGCCAAGCCTTGACCCGGCATGGCCCGTTCTCGCCCGAGCGCGCGGTGCTCGTGGCATGCCAGATGCTGGAAGCGCTCCAGGCCGTCCATCGCGCGCATGTCATTCATCGCGACATCAAGCCGGAGAACGTGCTGCTCACGAACGACGCGGGCGGAGCAGAGGTGGCAAAGCTGCTGGACTTCGGCGTCGCCAAGCTGGCGCACGTGCCCCACGGCGAAACGCTCACCCAAGTCGGCACGGTGCTCGGCACGCCGACCTACATGGCGCCGGAGCACGCGCGCGGCGCCGCGATCGACGCCCGGTGCGATCTGTACTCCGTCGCCGCGATTTTGTACGAGATGCTGACCGGTAAGGCACCGTTCATGGGCGACAACTACAACGCGCTGTTGTTCGCGATCCAGCAGGGCAGACCGGAGCCGCTAGCGGAGCTGCGCCCGGACGTGCCCGCCGAGCTCGTGGCGATCATCGAGCAAGGAATGAGCCCCGAAGCGGACGACCGCTTCGAGAGCGCGGAGGAGATGGCGGAGGTGCTGGCTCCCTGGCGGCGCTCGCAGTCCACGCTCCCTCCCCCGCCGCTGCCTGAGCCGCTGCGCGGCCTGCGCGGTTAGCGGGCTCACGGCTTCGGGCGTCGCAGCTGTGCCGCGTAGATGCTGCGCTGCCCTGTCATCCAATACGCCACCGCGGAGACGACGAGAACGTGCGGCATCACGGAGGGACCGAGGAGCTCCAGCGCCATGAGTGAAAGCGCGAGCGGCGTATTCGCGGCCGCGCCGAACATCGCCGCCATGCCCACCCCCGCCGCCAGATCGAGCGGAATCCCGAGCGCGCGCCCGAGCAAGTTGCCGAGGGCCGCGCCGATGAAGAACAGCGGCGTCACTTCCCCGCCGAGAAAGCCCGCTGCCAACGTCACGGCCGTGAACAGTACCTTCAACGCGAAGGCGGCGTGAGGCAGGCTTGGGTCGGAAAAAGACCGAAGAATGCCCGGCACCCCCAGCCCGAGGTAGTCGTCGCGACCGACTACCTGCCAAAGCACCACCACGAGTAACCCGCCCGCGGCCATGCGAAATGGCAAGCGCAGGCGCTGACCATGACGCTTGAGCCAATGCACGAGCTCCATGAACGCAGTCGCGACGAGCGCAACGGCGGCCGCGAATACTAGCCATTTCAGCAGTAGAAGGGGGCTCAGCGGCACGGCGTGCACCAGCGGATAGGCGGTGTGCTCGATTCCGAGTGAGCGAGTCACGGCGTCGCCCACCAGAGAAGCGGCGAGCGCGGGCACGAGCGCGCCGTACTCGATTCGGCCCAGCACGACCAGCTCGAGCCCGAAGACGGCGCCCGCGAGCGGTGTGCCGAACACCGACCCGAAGCCGCCCGCGACTCCGGCCACCAGCAATTGGCGTCGCAGTGTGGAGGAAAGACGCGCGCGCTGCGCGAAGAAGTCCGTCAAGCTCGCGCCGACCTGCACCGCGGTGCCTTCGCGCCCGGCGCTGCCGCCGAAGAGGTGCGTGAGCACGGTGCCGAGTAGCACCAGGGGCGCCATGCGCAGCGGGATCTCGGGACCGTCGTCGACAATCGTGTCGATGATGAGGCTGCTGCCCGCTTGGATGCTGGGTCCGAGTCGTTCGTAGACCCAGCCGAGGAGCAGGCCGGCCAGGGGCAGCGCGAGCACGAGCTCGTGGTGCGCAGCTCGAAGCCCCGAGGCGAGCTCCAAAAGCCACAAGAAGGACGCGGAAGCGACGCCGCACAGCGCGCCCACGAACGCGCCGAGCACGAGCCATAGCAGCAGAGCTCGCAGCCGAAGCCGGTAGGTCACGACGCGGGTCGCCACACTGCGAGGAAGCCCACCGCGTGCGGCAAGCCGGCGAGTCCCTGCGCGTCCAGCGCGCGCCGCAACACCGTGAGCGAGTCCGAGTGCTCAACGGCGCGGACGAAAGAGTAGATCACGCGTACCATTTGCGCGTCGCGCTCGGCGTCGTCATCCGCGCCTCGGCTCAGCTCCGTCGTGAGCAGGAGGCGCAAGCACGCCGCGCGCACCACCAGATCGTACCCAAACTCGAACGAGCTGTTGGAGAGCATGTACGGCGTCGTCAGCAAGTGATTGACCACGTAGCGAGTGAGGAGCAGATCGGCGCGCGCCTCGCTCCCGCGAGGAAGCTCCGCTCGGAGCCGCAGGTAGCGAGACCAGGCTTGCCCGAGCTCGACGTCGGTTGGAGTCGCATCGGGGGCGAGCGCCGGGCCCATCGCCGCGACCGCCGCCTGCCAAATCGCATCGAAGCCGGCGGTCTGCGCGCCGTGTCTCGGCTCCGGCGGGGGTCGCAGCGAGGCGACGATCACCGAAAACGCGAGATTTCCGTCGAGAACCAGGTCCTTGAAGCTGCGAATCAGGTGGTCCAGGACTTCGGGCTGGCTGATGGCTCCTAGGGCTCGGTCCAGCTCGGTCGGGGACACAGCGCCGCCGCCCTGCCGCAACACGCCCTTCAGCTTGTCCGCGATCCAAAGCAGCACGAACAACTTGTCAGGAAGCGCGTACTCGGGCTCGGACATCAAGCGCACGAGCGCCGCGCGTACGGGCTTGAACGGCCGGTAGTACGGCGACTCCGTTCGGAACTGGTTACGGAAGATTCGCGGCGCTTCCTCGAGCGTGAAGTCCGCGAGCTCGAAGGCGTCGTCCGCGAGCAGGGCGAGCCTCGCCACTTCGGGGCACGCCAACGTACCGAAGAGCTCCAAGTCGTCGTCCACCTTGCTCGCGTAGCGCGGGTACGTGGCGCACACCTCGAACAAGGCTCCGTGCCCGAAGCGTTGGTGAATCGTGCACAGCCCCGCGCCGTCTCGCATGCTGCACTCCCCGTCGTCGAAGCGGATGCGAGCAAAGTCCGGACCTTCCGGCGTGCGCTGGATACCGTGCTCGATCAATGCCAGTGCGGCGGCGTCACCCTGCCCCAGGATAGTCAGGCGGCGGTGGTTCGACTCTTGGACCGGGATGATGCCACCACCGCAGCAGGTCGCCTCGCAGTCCCCGGCGAGACAGCGAAACCGCGTCATGTACTTCGCCGCGAGCACGGCCGTCGTCGCCACGTCACGCATACTACCTGGTAGTCGAGTGTAGGCAATCGCCAGCGTGGTGGCGTGCCCCACCGCACGTTTGCCCACCCGCCGGTGTGCGGTACCCTAGGGGCGTCGATGGTCCAGAGCCGCGTGTGGTGCGCCGTAGCACTGTTTTGCTTCGCGGCTTGCTCCTTCCCAGATTACCGCGTGCCCGAAGCGCCCTCAGGCCCGACCTGCGTGGACGGCATGCGCAACGGCGACGAATCCGGGGTGGACTGCGGTGGGAGCAGCTGCACCCCGTGCCCGCGCTGCGACGACGACCTTCAGAATGGCGACGAGAGCGACGTGGACTGCGGCGGAACGTGCGGAGCGCGCTGCGCCACGGATCGCCGCTGCCGCGAAGACGCCGACTGTGGCTCACTCGTTTGCGACCGCGTGTGCCAACCAAGCAGCTGCCAGGACGAAGTGCGCAACGGCGCGGAGACCAGCGTGGACTGCGGCGGCAGTTGTCCAGGCTGCGTCAATGGCAGCGCGTGCCGGCTGGACACGGACTGTATCGACCGGCGCTGTCAAGGGCAGGTCTGCGTGAGCGCCGGCTGCACCGACGGCGTGGTGAACGGGAAGGAAAGTGACGAAGACTGCGGCGGCGCCGACTGCGCGCCCTGCGCCGCGGATCAGCGTTGTGAGCGCTCAGACGACTGTGACAGCCACGTGTGCAGCTCAGCGGGGCTCTGCCTCGCCGCGTCCTGCAGCGACTCCACCTTGAACCAAGGCGAGTCCGACCTGGACTGCGGCGGCTCCTTCTGCACGGCGTGCGACATCGGCCAGGCGTGCGAGACGGCCCTGGATTGCGCGAGCGAGCTTTGTCGCAATGGCACGTGCGTGCCCGAGCAACCCTCCGGGCAGCCGCTGAGCAGCGCCCAATGGAAGCTCAGCTCGAGCGAAGTGGATACGCAATCCGGAACGGAGAGCGCCTTCGACGGCCTGGACGGCTCGGCGTGGACGTCGGGGAAGGCGCAGTATTCGGGCATGTACGTCGATGTGGATTTGGGCAAGACGGAGATTTTTTTTCGAGCGTTGCTGAAGGTGACCGGCAGCCCCTACGGCGACGACTTTCCCGGCAGCATCGACGTGTACGTCTCGAACGACGGTACGTTCGGCACGCCGACGTTGACGGGGCTGCGGGGCGACCAATGGACCTGGTGCACGTTCAGCGGCGCGCAGGTCGGCCGCTATCTGCGGTTCGTGATCACTCAGCCCAAGCCGCTCAGCTGGAGCATCGGCGAGATCCAGCTTCTGAATTAGGCGGCAACGGCCGAACTCAGCGCGTTTTTTCTGGCAAAATCGAGCAATGAGGCAAAATCCGACGTGAAACGCCTCGCACATTGATTGGCAGCGGGCGCGGGGCCCGTCTAAGTTGCGTACCGACCTTTCTTGTCCCGAGGTAGCCGAATGTTCAATCGTATCGCCATCGCTTCGCTGTGCCTGGTGAGTCTGTCTTCCGTCGCTTGTAGCAAGGAGACGACCTCTTCCTCCAACATCAAGACCGGCGGAATCGCCGCGCTCATCGACGTCTACGCCGACAACGCCACCACCGCGACCGTCCACGTCGAGCTCAAGGTAGGCGGTTCGAGCAGCAACGCTTACGTGGACCTCGAAGGAGGCGACGAGCTCACGGCAACCGCCGGAGACGAGACGAAGACCCTCACCGCAAGGGACACCGGCATCTATGAAGCCAGCTTCAGCGGAGTCGGAGAGGACACTGAGTTTTCCGTCACTCTCGAACGCCCGGACGACGTGACGGCGACCGGCAACTCGGGCACGCTGCCGGCGCCGTTCACCCTGGAAGAGCCGACCAACGAGCTGTCGCGCGCAGACGACGAGCTGGTCGTGGCGTGGGATCCGGATTCACGAGACGACATGAGGCTCGAGCTGGACGGCGACTGCATCTTCTCGTTCGACAAGGACGTACCCGACACCGGCATGTACATCATCGAGGCCGGCACCTTGGACTCGACGAACGACGACGACCCCGAAGCGTGCGACGTCGATGTGGACGCCCGCCGCACTCGCTCCGGCGAGGCCGACTCGAAGTTCGACCCGGAGAGCTACTTCCGGTTGCATCAGCGTCGGAAGACCTCGTTCGTTTCCAACCCTTGAGCTCGGGCGAGCTGCGCCGCGCGGTAGCCGCGAGATTGGCGGTTCCCGCGCTGCGCGCCCTCTACGCTTTGAGCTCCATCAACGGACCGTCGGACCACATCGGGTCACCGAACGTGTCGCCCGGGACGCCCATCGCGTTCTTCACCGTGACCCATAGGTTCGCCAGGCTCTTGTTCGCGGGATCCTTCAAGACGGCCTTGTCCCCCGGATTGCCCTTGAATGGGTAGAGCACATGCTGCTGGGTTTTCATACCGAGCGCCTGGCCTCCCGCGACCACATGCACGAAGTCGCCGCACTCGTGGCCCTGCGCAATCTCGGTGATCCAGACGACGATGGTCTTGTCGAGCATGTTCACCTTCTTCAGGCTCTGTAGCGTGTAGGCGAAGCGCTCGGCGTACCACGTGTCTATCTTTTTCCAGCTGTCGATGTCACTCGAGTGGCTGATGCTGTGGTGATTCGGCGAGCCTTTGTTGTTGGCGGGATCGAGCCCCTCGGACGCGCCTTGCCACAGAATACTCGCCACGCGCTGGGTGCCGCAGGCGAACGCAGAGGCGATTAAGTCGACCATCATCTCCCCGTTTTGGCGGAGGTTCTCCGCCATGCCCGCCGGGGATTGGTCGTCGTTTTGCTCGGGAGTCGCAGGAAGGGTCGCCAGACGCGTCTTGACCGCGTCGGGCATGCACAGGCCCCCGCCCCCGCCCACCGGTCCACCCGTGCCGGTGACGCGCTTCTCCACGTCGCGAAGAGAGTCCAGATACAGATCGAGGTGCGCCTTGTCCTCGCTGTTGATGCGCCCGCGGAAAGTCTGGATGTCGCTATTCACGAAGTCCAGGATGCTCTTGTTGCGTGCCTTGGCGCGCTCGGCGGCCTGGTCGGGCATCGCGCCGCCCATGGTCGGCGTTCCGTTGACGAACAGGTTGGAGAACACGGCCGTTGGATCCGTGAGGAACGGCTCCTGCTCCCCCGCCGCGCGCCAGCTGAGCGCGTTGCGCCAATGGCCGGATGAGCGATTTGGCTCCGGGTTCACGAACAAGGGGCGCTGACCAAGGTGGGTGCCAATCACGTGGTCGAGCGACGGACCGTAGCCCTTGGCCTTGTCCGGACCTTCCACGCACGTGAGGTGCCGCACGATGTCGTCGTGGCTGTTGATCTCGGTGACCGTCTTCAGCGTCAGCCCGCGGATCACGGTCAGGTCTTGCTTGAAGCTCTCGAGCGGGGCGAGCGACTTTTTCAGCGTGAAGGTCGCGCCGGAGCCGGACGCGTCGAACTCGTCTTTGATGTGCCCGTTCGGCGTGAAGAAGATGAGCACGTTGCCGGCCGGCGCGGCCTGGGCGTGACTCATGCGGTGACGGACGAACGGCGACAACAGAACCGCTCCGGCGCCGAGCCCCCTCAGCAGCGTACGGCGCGAATAGACGTGGTGGCTTTTGCTCTTCATGGTGGCCGTTAGTGGTGCAAGCGGTGAGTGCGCGCTTCGATGTCGCTCAGCACGACGGCGAGCTTTTGCACGGGAGTCTGCGCCTGGGCGTCGCTCGGGGCGCGAATCACGCACGCGTCCGCGCTCGCGTTGAGCCGACGGCCCAGGGCAAATTCCGCGTACTGCTTGGTGAAGCAGAGCTCGCCGATTTTGCTCTGGCCGATGCGCTGGGCAATCTCGACTGCGTCCCGGTAGGGCCCGCTCGCGTCACCGGCGGAGACGAGCTCGCCCGCCGTCTCGACGACGCGCCCCGACTCGTAAGTCGTGCGGAAGCGGCCCATGTTGTCGAACTGCTCGAACGCCAAGCCGATCGGGTGGAAGCTGTTGTGGCAAGCCGCACACGCCGGCTTGCTCGCCTGGAACGCGGCGAAGCTCTCGCGCGGAGTCGCGTCTGCGCCGAGTGGCTCGAGATCGGCCGCGTTCGGCATCAGGTTCGCAGGCGGAGGCGGCGGTTTCTGGCAAAGCATGCGGCTCCGCACCACCAACCCCCGGTGCACGACCTTGTGCGGGACCGACGCGTCCTCCGGCAAGAACAGAAACGCAGCTTGGGTGAGGAACCCGGAGCGCTGACCGGCAGGCAACGTGCTCGCGCCGTTCTGGCCTGGCGTGAGCGCTCCGTAAACCGACGACAGCGCGGGGGCGCCGTAAGTGTACGGCGCGGTCATGAGATCACGAAACGACCCGTTCTGCACCCACACGACCTTGTCGAAGAATTGCGCGGTCTCGTCCTCCACCGCCGTAACCAGCGCCGCGTCCACCCCGCTCGCGCCGCGCAGATCTCCCAGCGGCAGGTATTGATCCCAAAAGTCCGCGTACTTCGCGCGCGCGCTCGGCGCCTGCAGTAGCCGTTGCGCG
This sequence comes from Polyangiaceae bacterium, assembly GCA_029266615.1. GTDB lineage: Bacteria > Myxococcota_A > Polyangia > Polyangiales > Polyangiaceae > PMG-095. Next base: position 3,892 of record JAQSWN010000196.1, on the reverse strand, counting down.
TGACTTGCGCGCTCGGTCGCGTCGTCGAGCCGCCCGTTTTGGACCGCTCCGAGCAGCGCAGAATCCGGCGGCAAGTCCGCCACCGTGTACGAGATGAGCGACGCCTGCTCGTACGGCGTCAACGCGACCTCGCCCGCCTGGCTCGTGCCGAGCTCGGTCATGTACACCATGCTCGGTGACAGCAGCATCACGCGCAGCAGGCTCGCGACCGCCGTTTCCACCGGATCTAGCGCGGCCTGCGCGGTGAGAAAGCCGCCGTAGCGCGAAGCTTCCTCTTCCGTCACGGGGCGCCGGAACAAGCGAGCGCCGTAGTCTCGCACCACCGCCGCCGCGCACGTCACGTCCCTAGCGTTCGCGCTCAGGCACGCGTGGGCTTGAACGACGGCCGGCGCGACCGTGGCCGCGAGGCTCTCGCCTCCGTCGAAGTAGGCGTTGGCGAGCAGCACGTTGACCTTGTTGAGATCGGCGTCGGTGTTGAAGCCGGTGCTCGAGCTCACGACGTCGTCCGGAAAACGAGGTCCGGTAGGCGCAGAGCCCAGCGCGTGGGTTACCGTGTTGTTCCACTGCGCGGTGCTCAAACGGCGAATGCGAGTGCGCGAAAGCTCCCCCGCGGACGAGCAATCGGCTTGTTCGACGGCGGCGAACCAGTCGCTCGGCTCGGGGACGTCGTCCTTGGAGCCGGCGCTGCCACCGGGAGTCGTCGTAGGCGGCGCGCTGCCTCCCGGATCCGCCACGCCAGTGATGTCGGCTTGGCAGCCGCTCAGGAGCCCGGCCGTCGCGATCGTCGCGAAAAGGAGGGGCGCGCTCTTGCGCTCGCGGGGAGAAGCCATCGGCTTCATCAGTGTTCGGCGCGAACACGACCCCTTGGAATTTGTTCATGCAATCGAGCAGTTTCGAGCCGAGCCGCGCAAAGCTGCAGCCTCACTGTCGCTCGACGGAAGACTCTCACCCGCACCCACAGCGCGACCCGCCGCCCTCGTCGAGTCACAAAAAGCGTGATGCCGACGGCGCCTTCCGGCCCCGTCGGCATCACCTCATCGGCAAGAAGCGGTGCGGCTCTCAGGTGCAGAGCCGCGTGCGTCCCTTCACGGGCCGCCGCCTTCGCCGCCGGCACCGCCAGCGCCGCCGATTGGTCCCTCGCCGCCGATCGGCCCTTGGCCGCCAAGCGCGCCTTCGCCGCCCGCGCCACCAGCGCCACCGGCGCCACCAGCGGTCGCGCCACCTTCCGTCGAGCCGCCCTCGCCGCTGGAGCCACCGCTGCCCGCGGTGCCGCCCGAGCCGCCCTTACCACCGGTGCCCGCGGTGCCGCCCTTACCGCCGCTACCCGCGGTGCCGCCGGAGCCGCCCTTACCGCCGCTACCCGCGGTGGCCGAGGTGCCCGCGCTGCCGCTCGCGCCGACCGGACCGTCGTCGTCGTCGTCGCTGCAACCGCCGGTCGCGACGACCAACGCCACCATGGCAATACCGGTTGTACTAAGCAGGGACCTTACCAAGTTCATTTGCTTCATCTCCCAATTTTGTTGATGCATCCACAGAACCGCCGGAGCCGAGCACGGTGGCGCGGCCCACCCCAGACGCCTCCCCTTAACATGAAGTCGGCAAAGGACCAGCTACGTCATCGATGTCGGCGCGCTACGACGGCGCTTTTCCGCGTTGGAAGCGCTCCCGGAGTCGCCGATCCGCTAGCGATGGAAGCGAACGAAGCCTAGCGGCCGGACAGAAACGGCAGCCATTGGAAGATCCGCTCTGGCGTGTTCTTCACGACCGGCATGATCGCGCTCCAAAACGAGGGGACGTAAACCTCCGGAACCCCGGCGTCCAAGGCCGCGACGATGCTGGCCGCGACCCGGTCGGGCTGGGCGAAGAGCGCGTTCTTTTCGTGCCCGACCGTCATCGGGGTGTCCACGGGTCCAAGCTTGAGAGTGACGACGCTCACGCCCACACGAAAGAGCCGCGATCGTAGCCCTTGCAGGTACACGTTGAGCGCGCCCTTCGCGGCGCCGTAAGTGTAGTTCCGAGGCCGCCCGCGATCACCGGCCACGGAAGTGATGACGCCGAGGCAGCCGCGGCCCTGCGCCTCCAGCACGTTCGCCAGCGGCACCAAGAAAGCGACCACGCTCAGCAGGTTCGTGCGGAAGATGGATTCGGCTTCGTCGAAGCTGGCTTCGCTCTTGAGCTGGTCGCCGAGATCGCCGTGAGCGATGAGCACCGTATCCAAGCCGCCGAGCTCGCGCACCGACTCCCGAACCAGCTCCTCGACGCGAGCTAGCTCGGCGAAGTCAGCCACGCACGTCGTCACGCGAGCGCTGGGGTCCAAGCTGCTCGTGAGCGTCGAAAGCTTCGTCGCGTTGCGGGCAAGCAGATGAAGGCGCGCGCCGCGCCGCGCCAGAAGGCGAGCGACCTCGGCAGCGATGGCCGAGGTCGCACCAATGATGAGGACGCGCTGGGTCATGAACGCGAGACTACATCCGGCGCGCTCGGTCCAGGCAGCGACGTGCTGTAAGCAGTCAGGTTACCGGTTACGTGACTGGTATGGTCTGATCCGGAATGGTACTTACAACTGATGTCCGAGCCGAAGCACCGCGAAATCTCCGCCGCCCTTTTGGCGGAAATCGCAGCCGGAAAGTACGCCAGCTCGGGCCGGCTCCCTAGTGAGGTCCAACTGGTGAACCGCTTCGGCGTTTCTCGTCCCACGGTAGCGAGGGCTCTTCGGGATCTCCAGGCTGAGGGCCTGGTCGTGCGTCGCGCCGGGTCTGGCACCTACGTCAAAGAGCGAGGCCCAGCCGGTCCGCCCGCACGGCAAATGGCGTTGATGGTCCCCGGCTCCCGCTCGACCGAGATCTTCGAGCTCATTTGCAGTGAGCTGGCGAGCCTAGCGCGCGCGCTAGACTACACGCTGGTGTGGGGCGGCGCTCCGAGCCAGGACGAGGCTCCGGACGAGACGGAGCAAAACGCGCTGGCGCTGTGCGAGCAGCTCATCGAGCGCCGGGTGGCCGGAGTTCTGTTCGCGCCGTTCGAGCTTCGTCACCAGGGCGACGCGACCAACCGCGCCATAGCCGAGCGCTTCGGCCAAGCTGGCGTGCCAGTCGTCCTGCTGGACCGCGATTTGGGCCCCTTCCCGAGCCGCTGCGATCTGGATTTGGTCGGCGTCGACAACTTCACGGCCGGTCATGTGCTCGCTGACCACCTGCTCAAGCTCGGTTGTCGCAAAATTGCATTCCTGCGCGGCCCTGTCGCCGCGGCGACGGTCGACGCGCGCATCGCCGGCGTGCGGGAGGCGCTCGCCCGCCAAGACCTACCTCTCACTACCGATTGGCTGAACGTGGCCGATCCGGAAGACGCGGCGGTAGTCGGCGAGTTGCTCCAACGAGGCCGGCCGGACGCGATCGTTTGCGCCAACGACCTGACCGCCGCGCAGCTGCTGCGCAGCCTGGACCGTAACCGCCTTCGGGTGCCGCAGGATATGCGCGTGGTTGGGTTCGACGACGCCAAATTCGCCACCCTGGTGGGTGTGCCGCTCACCACCGTCCGCCAGCCGTGCCGGGACATCGCGGTGACGGCCTTCAACGCGCTGCTGGAGCGTATCGCCGACCCAAGCCGGCCCGCCCGGAGCTTGCTGCTGACCCCCAAGCTGGTCGTGAGAGAATCGTGCGGGGCGCTTCGAAACTGAGCCTGACCCAGCCGAGGTGCGGGGCGCTATAAACGGCCCCCGGTTCGGGCCACGTCGGCGTAAAGTCTTGGGTCGGTGTGGCCGTGAAGCCAACACGCGAGCCAGGAGTCGTCATGGTCGAGTCGAGTGGTGCGGATGCGTTCGTGTCGGGTCTCGGTAAGGGCCGAGAGGCGTTTCACTCCGAAGTAACGGAGTATTCACTGCGGATCGGAGAGCGAACTC
>JAQSWN010000406.1 GCA_029266615.1 Polyangiaceae bacterium | reverse complement strand
GCCGAAGCCCCGCACCCTGGGGACGACGGTCGAAGCCGTGATCTTCTGCGACGCTCCGGTGGCCGTAAAGCTGCATCGCGCCGTTGCCGCCGCCATCGATTGGACGATGGTTCTCCTCGCCTACGGCATGTTCCTGTTCGCGTTCGTGCAAATGAACGGCTCCATCTCGCTGAACAAGGCGACGTGGCCGATCTACGTCGGAGTGCTGTTGCTGTTCGCCTTTGTCTATGGATTGATGTGGGCAAGCGCGGGCGCCGAGACGATGGGGATGCACTGCACGCGCCTGAAGCTCCTCACCTTCGACGGTTACCGCCCCGACCGCAAACAGCGTCTGATCCGTTTTCTCGGGTCGTCGCTGAGCCTCTGCACGGTCGTCGGTCTCGCCTGGTCCCTGGCCGATGAGGAGTCTCTCGGCTGGCAGGACCACATCTCGCGCACCTTCCCCTCCCCGCGCGAAGCCGACAGCCTGACCCTCGTCCGCAAGTGACCCGGCACGGCCCCTGTGGGGCAGGCTTCAGCCTGCTTCGGGCTTCAGCCCGCCAAAGCCGCTAGACCGGCCCGCCATTCTGCACGACGAGAGCACCTCGTCAGATTCGAACGCATCGGGAACTACATTCTTCGGAACCCGAGCTGCGCTCGCCCGAGTAGCGGAAGAGCACCCTTGGTGGTGCAGCTACAGCGGGCAGAAGGAGCCTATTCCCGTCAGACCGTCTTTGACCGTCAGGCGCGCCTCTGCGCGATTGCGGTGTATTCTAAGCTCACCGGCCCTGTCCTGGGCGCATTCTTTCGTCAGCGATTCCAACGCCCCTGAATATGGACTACCAGTTCGACGTATTCATCAGCTACCGGCGCCATCCCGAGTGGACCCCCTGGACGCGCGAACACTTCCGCAACCTGCTCGATGCCTACCTCACCCAGGACCTGTCCGTCCAACCTTCGATCTTCGTCGATGAACACATCGAGCCGGGCGCCGACTGGCCGCAGCGGCTTGGGGACAGCATCGCGCGCGCCCGCGTCCTCTTGCCGATTTTTTCCGGCGACTATTTCGGTAGTGAGTGGTGCCTCCACGAACTCGACTTGATGCACGCTCGCCTGCTTCGTTTTCCCGATAAAATCCTGATCGTTCCCGTGGTTGGACACGATGGCAAGCTGATTCCTGCAGAGATCGCCCGGCTTCAGCCCGCCGACTTCCTGCAATTCCGAAACACCGACCTGCAGCGCCGGACGCCCCGGTACGAGCAGTTCGCGGACGCCGTCCAACGGCTTGCTCCCGTCGTCGCGAGCGCGATCGTGGCTGCTCCTGCTTTCGATCCCGCCTGGGTGCCCGAGTGTCGCGACCGCTTCGACCAAGTCTACGCCGCCCATTGCGGCGGACCGACCGTTCCCGTTACCACCCTCACGCTGAAGCCCCTTCCCTTTCCGACTCGGCCTCCGCGGGTGTCGATGTGAGCGGCCGCATCGTTACCTTCTATTCCTGGAAGGGTGGCGTTGGCCGGACCATGGCGCTCGCGAACGCCGGCGTGCAGTTGGCCCGTCGCGGGAAGCGAGTCCTCCTCGTTGACTGGGACCTCGAGGCGCCAGGGCTGGACCGTTACTTCGTGGCTGCCGATCGCGAGACGGCGTCCCGGCTCTCGCTGACCAAGCCCGCCGACGCGACCGGCCTGCTCGGGCTTCTCACCCAAGCGGCCCCCGGTCGCTCCCTCGAAGCTGACTCCTGGCGGCGCCGCTGCATCGCCGTCACGCTGCCGGAATTGCCCCGCTCGAGCCAATCGGATCCGCCGTCGCCAAAACCGCAACCTCTGGATGTCCTCAGTGCCGGCCTCGGCTCGGTCGATTACACCGCCCACCTGCAATCTCTATCCTGGGAGAAGTTCTTTGCCGAGGATGGAGGCGGCTGGCTGGAACGTCTGCGGACGCAATGGCGGGAGTCGTACGAATTTGTGCTCATTGACAGCCGCACCGGGCTCACCGATAGCGGCGGCGTGTGCACCGTGCAGATGCCCGATGCCCTGGTATTCGCGTTCACCGCGAATCGGCAATCCCTTGACGATGGGTTGACGTTCCTCCAGGGTGTCCAGCAAGCCCGGGCTTCCTTCGCCTTTGAGCGTCCGCCGCTCACCGTCATCCCCCTCCTCGCGCGCTGGGAAGGAGATCGGGAGGTGGACCTTGCCGATGCCTGGCTCGAGCGCATCAAACCTCTCATTGCGCCGCTCGTCGACACGTGGCTCCCCAGCGGGATTCCGGTCCAGCGTTTGTTGGAGCGGCTGCGTGTGCCGCATGTGGCGCGGTTCAGCTTTGGCGAGCCGCTTCCAGTCCTAACCCACAGCCTCTCCGACCCCGATCGCCCGGGCCTTGCGTACGATCTTCTGGCGGAGATCCTCGGTGGGGCTTTTGCTGACGCCGGCAGAATCATCGATCCGCGTTATCGACCTCCGTTCGATCCCATGCAGGCGACGGAGGCGGACATCGATGCGCTCGTAAGAGACGATGACGCGCGCGAAACGGCGACCCGCGCAGTTGCCGCGAGCTATGGCGACCAATCGCCCACGCTCGTTGCTTTACTCGTGCGGCTGGCTGAGGCCGCGTTGCGTGTCGGCCGACTCAATCTCGCGGAGGACGTCATCGGGCGCGCGGTGTCAATGGCGCGAGCTGCGGCTACGGCAAAGCGCGAGGCCGCAAGAGAAAAGAGCGCCCTGGTTCGAGCCCTGCTTCTGCAAGCCGATACCCGGCGGATGCGCGGCTCTCTCGTGGAGGCGATGCTTGGGTTTCGTGAAGCGCTTGACATCAGTCGTACGCTCGCCGAGGCCGATCCGTCCAACGCGGCTTGGCAGGGCGACCTGAGCGTGAGTCAAGAGAAGATTGGGGACGTGCTGCGTGCACAGGGCGACCTGGGCGGGGCGCTGGCCGTGTACCGCGAATCGCTGACAGTGAGGCGACGCCTTGCCCAAGCCGATTCGTCCAACGCGGGTTGGCAGCGCGACCTCAGCGTGAGTCACAACAAGGTTGGGGACGTGCTGCGTGCGCGGGGCGACCTGGGTGGGGCGCTGGCCGCGTACCGCGAATCCCTCCCGGTGAGGCGACGCCTTGCCGAAGCCGACCCGTCCAACGCGGGTTGGCAGCGCGACCTCAGCGTGAGTCACAACAAGGTTGGGGACGTGCTGCGTGCGCGGGGCGAGCTGGGCGGGGCGCTGGCCGCGTACCGCGAATCCCTCGCGGTGAGGCGCCGCCTTGCCGAAGCCGATCCGTCCAACGCGGGTTGGCAGCGCGACCTCAGCGTGACTCACGAGAGGCTTGGGGACGCGCTGCGTGCGCAGGGCAATCTGGGCGAAGCCCTTGCCTCGTACCGCGAATCCCTCGCGGTGAGGCGACGCCTTGCCGAAGCCGATTCATCCAACGCGGGTTGGCAGCGCGACCTCAGCGTGAGTCAGAGCAAAATTGGGGACGTGCTCCGCGCGCAGGGCGATCTGGGCGGGGCGCTGGCCGCGTACCGCGAAGTTCTGGCGGTGAGTCGACGGCTCGCCGAAGCCGATCCATCCAACGCGGGTTGGCAGCGCGACCTCAGCGTGAGTCAAGAGAGGATTGGGGACGTGCTGC
>JAQSWN010000405.1 GCA_029266615.1 Polyangiaceae bacterium | reverse complement strand
GGTACCCATCCAGAATTCCTCGATCGGAAACTCGTTGGGGTTCATCGGGCTCGGCTTGAGACGATCGCTAATGTTGTACCTGATATCACCAGGAGCGTTCATTTGCGTCCCTATTAGGAGCGCGATCGCCAGGTCGCCGTCCGCGACCGTGGTGGCGTCCGAGCGGTGGACGAGAAGCTGCGCCGGCACGGTGTAGCAGCCGGCCGCGTCCAAGGAGGTATCGAGGATAAATGGCTCGCCAACGGTTGGAGCAAAGGCACTTTGAACCTGCACCCGCGCGCGGGCAAAGCTGGCAGCATATGCTTTGTAAGCTGGGGGTTGTGGGTCCGTCCCTTGGGGAACGGCGATGCCGGTGCGACTTTCTCCCTTACCTTCGTCCACGAAGTAAGCGTTCCAAAAGGCGCACACGTTCACGGTGCCGGGCACGGTCGGCGCGCCGACGCTCTGCACCTCCCAGCACAGGTCCCAACTTTCCGCGCCGCCGCATGCAGCGCCCGCCGCGATATTGTTCGTGGTGTTGGGATCCGTCGAGTGCGCCGTGCCACTGAGCACCTGCCCCGTCACGTTGTCGACCTTCAGCCGGATCTGCAGCTCGTTGTCATCACCCGAGCCGTCGTCGTCTTCCTTGATGTCGATGGCCACGTCGACAACCGCCTGCTGCAGCGGAACGTCGTGCTCCACCGTAAAGTTTACTCCACACGTAGTATCTTCTTCGCACGAACCCAGAGAGCCCGTCGGCTTGTCTTGTCCGTCGATCTTAAATGACGAGATGTACGGTTCTTGGTTGCTCCCCGTATCGCCGTCCGGCACGTGAATGCGGGTCAGCTTGAAGACGAAATTCCCGCCAGCGGCGCCTAGCGCCTGCATCGCGACGTTGCCGTGCGCGCTACTGCTAAGCTCACTCTCTTCGTCAACGCGTACGACCAGGTCCGCCGCGCAATCGCCTTCCTGCGCTGGAGCACCGACGATGCAGAATCCATCGCGCCCTCCCTCTGGGCAGGACGCGGCAAGCGCCCGACGGTCGCGGCGAACGCTCCGCCACCACCGTCCCCACCACTCCTCCCGGAACCACCACTCCTCCCGGAACCTTCCGGAACCACCATGCCTTCCGGAACCGTTGCCGGCGCGAGCACAACGAGCCCTTCTTCCGTCGGCGTCGGCCTCCCCGGCTCCAGCTCTTTCACCAGCTAACGAAACGATTCCAACCGTTCCCGTCGGAGGGCCGTGATTCGCTAGCCGTGAGGCTTACTCGTCGTCAAGGGCTACGAGATCGGCTGGCTGGAACCGCGTGAAGGTCGGCGGCGCGAACGTCGGCGACTTTTCGTCAATGACAACCTGAGGCCGGGTCGAGAGTGATGACTCACCGTTACTAACCCGCTTGCCCGATACTCCTCGCGTATGTATGAACGTCGCGATGCGAGTCGCAATCGCTCTGGGGGTGGTGGCCGCGTTGGGGTGCTCGTCCGAGCGTCAGACCGCCGGAGGTAGTGCTGTTTCGATGCATGAAGTGTCGCCCAGCGCTCGTTCGCACTCGGTAACCAGCCCGGCGCCGGTGACGAAACCCCCGATGGCGCTGCGGGTCGCGCTCACCTTCGATGATTTGGGCGTCAGCCCACAAAGCTCGGATCCCGCGCTCTCACAGCGCATCTTGAGCTCGCTCATTGCACAGCATGCGCCGGTTGCGGTGTTCGCGAACTGTCAACCTCGATGATGCAGCGCTACGGCTGTGGCAGCGAGCGGGTGCCTCATTCGGCAATCACACCGCTTCGCACCTCTCCGTGGATACCGCTGGCCCCGACGATGCCTGGTGGGTCGACGTCACGAGCTGCGACGAGCGTCTGCGAAGCGCGCTCGGTGAGCCCGTGCATTTTTTCAGGTTCCCCTACCTCCTATGGGAAGACCGGGCTGGCACTTCATCACTCTGTCAGCAGCGTTGGCTGATCCGGTCTACGCACTCCCCGATGCTTACCTGGGCGGTTGCGGCTGCTCTTGGCTCGCGCGCGTCGCGCCAGCTCTGACCCACGAGGACACCTACGTCTTCGGTGACTACGAATACCAGCTTCGCGAGCGCTTCGAAGAAAGAGTGAAAAGGTTACCCGAACCGTAGTCAGTCAGGGGCCGCTCGAGTCAAACCTTCAGCTTCCAACCCGTCTTGAAGATCCACCATACCGCGATCACGCAAACTACCAAGAATCCGGAGATGGCGCCGACGCTGATCGCGATGGGCACGTCCGCGAGTCCGTAGAAGCTCCAGCGGAAGCCGCTGATGAGGTACATGACCGGATTGAACCGGGCCACGGTTTGCCACGCGGGCGGCAGCATACTGATCGAATAAAACGCGCCGCCCAAGAACGTCAGCGGCGTCATGACCATGAGCGGGATGACTTGCAGCTTCTGAAAGTCGTCCGCCCACAGACCGATGATGAAGCCAAACAAGCTGAAGGTCACCGACGTCAGCAGCAGGAAGCACACCATCCAACCGGGGTGGTGGATGTGGTACGGCACGAAGACGCGCGCGGTCACCAGGATGAGGACGCCGAGCATGGTCGACTTGCTGGCGGCTGCGCCCACGTAGCCCAGCACTACCTCCACGAACGACACCGGGGCAGAGAGAAGCTCGTAGATGGTGCCGGACCATTTCGGCATGTAGATGCCGAACGAAGCGTTCGAAACGCTCTCGTTCAGCAGCGACATCATGATCAGGCCGGGAATGATGAAAGCGCCGTAGCTGACGCCGTCGACGGCGCCCATTCGCCCGCCGATGGCGGAGCCGAACACGATGAAGTAGAGGCCCGTGGAGAGCACGGGCGAGGCGATACTCTGCGTGATCGTCCGAAACGTGCGGGCCATCTCGAAGCGATAGATGGCGCGGACAGCATGCCAATTCATGCGGGCTCCTGCACGAGGCTCACGAAGATGTCTTCGAGCGAGCGTTCTTGCGAGCTCAGGTTCTTGAAATCGATATCGTGCGCGGCCAGCCGTTGGAACAGCGCGGCCATGTTGACTTCCTCAGCATGGGTATCGAAGCTGTACACGAGTGAACGGCCGCCGTCCGCGAGCTCCAGCTTCAGGTCCGCGAGGGCATCCGGGATCTTCTGTAGTGGCGTTCGCAGCTCCAGCGTGAGCTGCTTCTTTCCGAGCTTGCGCATCAAGAGCGCCTTGTCCTCGACCAGCACCAGCTCGCCCTTGTTGATCACGCCGATGCGATCGGCCATCTCTTCCGCTTCTTCGATGTAGTGGGTCGTGAGGATGATCGTCACGCCGGTGTCGCGAAGTTTCCGAACCATCTGCCACATGTCGCGCCGAAGCTGCACGTCCACCCCTGCGCTCGGCTCGTCGAGGAAGAGAATGCGTGGCTCGTGGGCGAGCGCCTTCGCGATCAGCACGCGTCGCTTCATGCCTCCCGACAGCGCCATGATCTTGGTGTCTTTTTTGTCCCAAAGCGCGAGATCCCGCAGGACGCGCTCCAGGTGCTGTTCGCTCGGCGGCTTACCAAACAAGCCTCGGCTGAACTTCACGGTTGCCCAGACGGTCTCGAACGCGTCCGTCGACAGCTCCTGCGGCACGAGCCCGATGTTCGAGCGCGCCGCGCGGTA
>JAQSWN010000404.1 GCA_029266615.1 Polyangiaceae bacterium | reverse complement strand
TCGAATCTAGGAGCAACGCATCAGTCGGTGTACCCTGATGCTGCGGGGATGGTTGCCTACTCGACCACGATCAAAGGACTGCGAAAAGGAGTACTTGTTGTTTAGGGGCGGGCTCTGCTGTTCGTAGACGGCGATGGCGAAGAGCGGGCATCTAGCTGCAAGGTTGCCGACTTCGCTTGGCACTCCGCGCGCACCTGTTCTGGACGGCTTCCTCGCGGCTGCTTGATGGGAAAGGCGGTCTCTGGCGCGCGAGCCTTCTCTCGCTGGGGAAGAGCGCTGCAAGCCAAATTTGTGAGCGCGTGGCGACGACCGTCGCTACGGCGAGCGCCGTCGTGTGGGTAAGCGCTGTGCCAAGTCTGCGTACCAATCGCGGACCACGTTCTGATCGTGGAGAGCGTTCTGGAGAGCGAGCAGCGACTCAATGACGTCTGCGTCCGACCCTGTATGGAAGGCGGCCCTAAGCTGCTCTTGGGCAGCCGCGACTTGGTCGTCGTACTCGGGAGTTTCGGCGCGCGTCCCAGCTATCCAGCGTGTTCCGTCCGAGAACCAGTAGTCGACCTCTAGATCGGGCTGCTTGCGTTGGAGGTACGTAAGCATCTGTGGGTACGAACGGATGGGTGACAGGGAGAGCTCTGCCGCGAACAACGGTAGTAGGCCAAAGAACAAGCCGGTCTTGCTGGTGGCCAGGATGTATCCCGCCACCGGCGACGTGACGGCTGACCACTGCTGCGTCGCAGCGTCCGAGTTGCATCCCAGAAGCCAGAGGGTGTGCACGCCGCCCCCAAGCGCGGGGGCCAGTTCGGCCCACGATATCTCTTGATGCGCATCGTGATCCGCCTGAGGAGCGATGATCTCGCCCATGTGCGCGTTGATGAGCAGCATCGCCCCGTTGCGATCAGCTTCGCGCGACCAAACGCTGAGGCCGTCCAGAAATTCTGCCTTCGCGGTGTGCCACTCCGCGCGTATGGGGTGGCGGCAGCTAGCTTCGAGACTTCGTTCCACCCGAGCATCCCAGTGAAGTCGGTCTTGTAGATGAAAGCGGCGCCCTGAGCATCCGCATCTCCCGTCACTTGTGGCGGCATGTTGCTGCTATAGCCTACGTGGACCTGGCGTCGACTCCGACGAATGCCCTCGTTCGGCGTTTTTTCAGCGGATTGTACCGTTCGGCTTGGCAGCACGGTTTGTCAGAGCAGTCGTCGTCCGTCTACCTCAGGGCTTGATGTCGAAGCTCGCGGCGACGCGGCGGCGATCCGGGAGTTTTGCGGGCAGCAAGAGCGGAGGGCGCTGTGCGACGTCGTTCGAGCGGCAAAGCGCGCGCACGATGTCGCCGCTGACCACGCCGTCGGTTAGCGCAGCCTGCTTGAGCTCATTGTAGATGGCGAGGACGGCAAGCTTTTGCGGCTCTAAGGCGAACCATCGTCGCTCGCGCTCAAACGTACGGCGCAGGTAGGAATTGACATGTGCGTCGACGAGTCTCGCTTGTGGCGACCCTGCGTCGTCCACAGCGGCGCCCGTGAAGTGCGTTCGTGCCGCTTTTCTGGCGCGAACGACATCGTGGTGTGCACTCCATGCCTCATACTTGAGCAGCCACGCCAGCGTGACGTTGCTGTCCTGTGCGATTGCTCCAGCGAGTAGAAGGACGACTTCATCGTGCATGGACAGACCCCCGATGTCAGCCCAGAGCCGGGGCGTCCTGGGTCGCTCAAGCCGGCTCAGCGGCGACACCTCGACGCGGTCGATCCCTGCGCCCACCGTGTAAGCGGCGACGGCATGGCCGGCTTCGTGAAAACACGTTCTCGAGTGCGACTGTTCGGCGCGAGCGCGATCCATGCTGGGCCAGAACCTTAGCAAGGCGTGTGCAGCGTCGGGGACTGCCGGCGCTCCTCGTGAACGGACGCCTTGCCAGAACACTTGCCAGAATCGGGGGTCACGCCAGGCCATTCTTGACCACACGTGACCACGCACCCGACCGCGCGCGCTGGAACCCACGGTACCCTTGCGAGTACGCCGGTTTTCAAAACCGGTGCCTTAAACCGCTCGGCCACTCCTCCGGGAGTGAAGGCGCGCGGTACGTAGCACGCCTCTGGGCGGTTCGGCGAGCCCTCCCGGGAGCGCGAGAAAAAACGGGGGATTTTGTTCGACGCGTATTGGCTCCGGATGCGCCGCCGGGGCGGGTAGACGAAGTGGTCGCGCGACGAGTGGGTCCGCGCTCTCTGGGTGCGCTCGTCTATTCTGGGGGGCCGACGCGGTCTGTCGGAGCAACGACGTGGACGGCGACGACGATCGCGCGTCGGCGCACTCGGAGGTCTTAGCGGTGCGCGATCTCGATGATGCGTGGATGTGCGACGTTGTGATGAATGAACACTCGCTTCGTCGCACGCTGAGACGAATCAGCGACAAGTTTCTACGCTTCGGTCGTGCTCTGTGGCGAATGTTGTTGCGAAAGCGAAAGAGTGAGCGTCGCGGATTCGTGCATGTCATATCGCTCGTCCCGCGCGTTGCCGCGTACGGGCCATTCGAGGAGGACGATGTAATGAACCGTGTTACGAGGTTCGTAGCGCTAGGCGTGAGTGTGTTCATGGTTGGCTGCTCCGCTGCGGAGCCTGACGAGTCGCAGGAGGGCTTTAGCGAACAGCGCGAGTTTTTGGCCGGAACTGCCGCGAAAGGGCCGATTCCCGCCGGCTTGCCAGCGGAAGTGATGGTCGGCTTGTTCGAGGACTCGGGCGCCACTTGGATGAAGAGCAGCGGTGTGCGCTGGGACTCGCGGTACCGGTATTTGACCAAAGGCTGGGTGAACAATTGGGGCTACGGCGCGTACGACGGCAGCTTCGCCCTGAGCTACTTTCGCGAGAGTGACGCGCAAGGCTTCGTGCCCGCCGTTCAGTACTACCAAATCTTCGCCGAGCCCGGCGGCGGTGAGCCCGCGACGCTGCAGAAGGTGCAAAACGCAGCAACGATGCGCGCGTACTTCGGGGACTTCAAGCTGCTGATGCAGCGGGCCAAGGACTTCGGCAAGCCGGTGATGGTCTTGCTCGAGGCGGACGCGTTCGGCTTCCTCCAGCAGCAGGCCAGCCACAACCCGAATACTCCCGCCGCGATCGCATCGAGCGGCGTTGCGGAGCTTTCCGGCTTGCCCAACACGGTGGCTGGCTTCGGTCTCGCATTTTTACAGCTGCGGAAGGTGGTTGGCGCCACGAACGTCGTGCTCGGCGCCCACATTTCGGCGTGGGCGAGCGGTAAGGACATCGCGGCGTACAGCGTGACGGACTCGCTCGGTCCGGAGGTGGACAAAGTGCACGCGTTCCTCGCGCCGCTGGGCCTGAGCACGAACGTGACAGGTCAGACCTTCGACGTTCTCGTCGGGGACCCGCTGGATCGCGACGCGGACTTCTACCGAGTCACTCAAGGCTCGGACCGCTGGTGGGATACGTCCGATACGGCCTCAATCAACTCCAAGAGCTTCAACCGGTATGCGGAGTGGCTACGGCTCTGGAACGTGAAGGCGCAGAAGCGCTGGGTGCTGTGGCAGATTCCGCTCGGAAACTCGAGCTCGAAGAACGTCTACAACACTGGCGGGCCTGGCGAGGGCTACAAGGACAATCGGGCGGAGTACTTCTTCGGTGCGGGCACCGCACACATCGAAAAATTCGCGGATGCGGGCGTCATTGCGCTGCTTTTCGGGGCGGGCGCGGGCGGGCAGAGCTCGTTTCAGAATGACGTGTACGCGGACGGGCAGCTGTTCATGAAGAGCCGAGCCGGCGCGATCGTCAACGCGGGGGGCGTGCCACTCGTCACCGGGTCGAGCCCCGCTTGTTCGGCGGTCAACGGCGGCGGCGCGGGGCTCTCGGCCGAGTACTTCAGCGGCATCACGCTGGGGACGAAGGTGCTCTCGCGCACGGACGCATCGGTGGACTTCCAATGGGGCACCGCGTCCCCCGGTCCAGGCGTTCCGGCCGACAACTTCTCGGTCCGTTGGTTGGGTCAGGTGAGCCCGCGCTACAGCGGCAGCTACACGTTCTACACGTCGTCGGACGACGGCGTGCGGCTCTGGGTCAACGGTCAGAAGCTCGTGGACAACTGGACCAACCACGGAACCACCGAGAATTCCGGCACAATCTCGCTCGTCGCGGGCCAGAAGTACGAGCTCAAGGTCGAGTACTACGATGCAGCGGGCGGCGCCACCGCGCGGCTCTTCTGGTCGAGCGCGTGCGAACCGAAGGCGGTCGTGCCAACGAGCCAGCTCTACTCCGCTCCTACCGCGGGCGGTGATTCCGCCCAGTACAACTTCGAGACGAGCGCCCAGTCGTGGCTCGCTGCGGGAGCAGGAGTGAGCTCGGTGGCGCGGTCGGCAGAGCGCCCCTTCGCCGGGAGCGGCTCGCTGAAGGTGGTGCTCGGAGGTGCCGGCGATGGCTACGTGAAGGTCGCGAATCCCAGCGTTGCGGCGGGCGCGACCGTCACGTTTCACGTTTGGGTGCCGGCGTCGTCATCGCTCAGCGCGGTGCAACCTTACGTCATGCAGGGCGCGGCCGGGGGCTGGGCGTGGACGGGCAGCTGGCGTGCGGCGAGCACGCTTCAAGCCGGGAGCTACAACACGCTCACGGTGACGGTGCCGGCCAATGCGGCGCCGCTTTCGGAGCTGGGCGTGGTTTTCACGCTGAGCGGCGCCTCCAGCGGCGCTGCCGCCTACGTGGACAGCGTCGCGTATTAGTCCTCGTCCGGCCGACGCGGAGGCTCGAGCGGTGCGCCTCGAGCCTCCGCACGTCTAGCTCGTACACGAGATTAACGAGCCGTTCGGGACGCGCGGGTCGAAGCGTCTTCGTCCTCGTCTCCGCGCGTCTGCGCATCGGGCGCGGTGGCGGCGGGCTCTACGCGTAGCCGGCTCGTTGACGCGCGCTTCTTCGTGGCGAGCCGCTGCTGCTCTCGCGCCGTCGCGCCCGGCCCGATGGGGAGCGCGCTCGCGAGCCCGGCGTGCAAGACGAGCGCGAAGGCCCACGGCACGATGGAGAATAGGGACCACCACTCACCCGGCGTGGTGAGATAGTTCACCGTGAACGCGAGGGCATTGATCAGCGCGAACAGGGCCGCGTGGTAGCCGAGCCAGCGCCGCCGCCGCGAGGTGATGGCGCGCTGAGCCTCGCTTTGGAGCCGTTCTTCGTGCAGCTCCTCGGCGGCTCGGGCCAGCGCTTCGCGCGGTACGCCTACTTGCTCGCCGATGGCCAGTAGATCTTCGTGACCGAGCCCGTCCGAAGCCGCGCTCTGAGAGAGCGCTCGATCCAAAATGGCTCGCACGTCGGCGTCTGAGTATTTGCGGGCGTCCGCCATGAGCGAACAGTAGCTCGATTAGGCGACGTCACGCTCCTCTTCGAGCCGCAGCGCACGCCAGGTTTCCTGAGCCAGTACATAGAGCTCTTCGGCGCCCAGGCGAGCGAGCTCCTCGGCCGAAGGCGTTTCGTCCTCTACGACACAAGCCGAAAGCCAAACGAGCTGCGTCAAAGCGGTGCAATCCGCTGCGGCGCGCGTAGGCGCGTGGTGATGCGCCACGGCCTCGACGATTTGAAACGGCAATCCCCACAATCCCAG
>JAQSWN010000195.1 GCA_029266615.1 Polyangiaceae bacterium | reverse complement strand
TAGCTCACGTTCAGGCCTTCGGGCTCGACGCCCGGGAGGTCTGCCAAGAGCAGGAGCTCGTCCGCGCCTTCGTAGATGTCGACCGGCAGAGCGAGCTGGCGGGCGCGCGTCGCCGTGGAGGTCTGTTCGCTGCTGCTGTTCACGGGCTTGTCTTCCTTGGAACGGGTGACGTTGAAAAACGACATGGCAAGTTCCTTTCTGGGGCTCAGGCAGCCTTCACGGCAATTTGACGGGGCTGGGCTTCGGCCGCGCGCGGGAGCGTGAGGGTGAGCACGCCATGCTTGAGCGTGGCGGTCACGTGGTCTGCGTCGACTCGCGCGGGGAGCTGGAAGCTCTTGGCGAACCGGACCGCGGAGCGTTCGCGGCGGTGCTGGGAGTACCCTTCCGGCGCCTCCACCTTGCGCTCGCCCTTGAGGGTGACGGTGTTGTTGGCGACGCTGATTTCGAAGTCGTTCTCCGTCAAACCGGGGACGTCCGCGCGAAGGACGAAGTTGGCACCGTCGTCCTCGAACGCAACCGTCGAACCCTGCGCGGTCGTGCGCTCGAAGTCGCCGAACAGGCGGTCGAGCTCACGACGAAGCTGCGCGTGAGGGTACGGGGCACGGCTAAAATCTGCGAAACCGAAGCTGGGCCAGTCGTTGAAGTCGCTGAAACGAGTGAGCATGGGTGTGTTCTCCTTGAGCAAAACGGTTGGCGATGCGCGCGCGCGGAGGCGTCGGGCGCCTCACGGCCGGCTCGCGCCCGGAGTGAGCTTTGCGCCGTTTCCGGCAGCTTCTCTCTCGGGCACGGAGATGTTGTGCATGGCTCAAAGAGCGCGCAAGGGGGCCCCAGATTTTTTTCGACGGCGGCAGGAGTCGCGAAAATACTGCACAAAAGGCGAAGGGTCGGCCTCCCCGGAGGGACCGCCGACCCTTTCGTCTCTGCCCGCTAGGAGCGGCTCAGTTCACGCTCTTACAGAGGCCGCCGACGCACAGCTGCCCAGCCGCGCACTCCCCGCAGCTGTCGATTTTGTCGCCGCAGCCGTCTGCAGCCGGACCGCATTCTTTCTTCTGAGCCGCGCACGTGAGGGGAACGCAGGTCTCCGTACCCTTGCCGCACTTGTTCGGGACCGGGGGGTTACCCACTCCGCACGCTTCGCCCTTGGCGCAGTCGCCGCAGGAGATGAGGCCGCCGCAGCCGTCCGGTGAGTAGCCGCAGTTCTCGCCGGCAGGGCACTCGGTCTTCGGCACGCACGAGGTCGGCGGGGGCACGCACGAGCCCAGATCGAAGATCATGAACTCGAGGACCTTCTCCTGCGCGGTCATAGGATCCAGGCAGCGGCCACTGACGCATTTGCCGCCCGTAGCGCACTGGCTGTCGAGCGTGCACGCCTTGCCGCATTCCGTCGGGAACACTTTGTCGTGCTCGTCGGCGTCGGCCACGTGGAAGTCGCTGAACAGCACGCGACCGCACTGAAGCGTCGGCGGGTCCGTGGTCAAGTCCTGCACCACGTTGACCGGCGTGTTGTAGGTGAAGTGGAGCGGGATGTCTTTGCCGGTGTAGTCGGTACCGGTGCACGTGTTGTTGTTGCAGTTGTTGTCGACGCAGGCGTTGTTGTTGCCAGTGCACTGCGAGTTTTGGGTGCAGGTCTGGTGCGGGCTATTGCGGCAGACGCGGGCCGCGCAAGCGTTCGCGCTGCAATCCGCGCGGGAGACGCTGCACAGCTTGGTCGGGCCGCAGCTCGCCTGGCCGGTGCACACGTTACGCGTGACCCCGCAGTGACGCGCGTTCACGCCGTCGCGGTAGAGCCACTGCTGCGTCTGCCCCTCCACGGACGAAATCGCGTCCGTGTCGTGGCGAATGACGTCCACCTTGGCGATGCCGGAGCCGGGCACGGACGCATTCACGGCCTCGAGCCAGCCCTGGAACGCGTTACCCTTGGGGTTGCTCACGAGGTCGATATGGCCGTCCGCGCTTGCGGCGCGATCGTCTTCGTCCACCTTCCATTGGGCGACCTCGCTCCAGTTGTCGGCGAGGCCCTTCTGCGACGTATTTTCGTCGTTTTTAGTGAGCCAGGTGTAGCTGTAGTGGGTCGTGAAGACGCGACCGCCCGCGGCCGCGTACGCGCGGAGCTTGGCTTGGTCTGCCGCGGCTTGCGCAGAATCCCGGCCCTGGCAGGCGAGGATGGTCATGTCGTACTGGTTAATCAGGGGCTGACCGGTGCCGTCGTCCGCGAGCAGCTCGCTCTGCATCGGCGTGTCGTTGTCGATCTTCTGGCCGTAGTAATCGTCGCTGTTGTCGGCGCCGCTGCCCAAGTAGAACTGCACGCGGCCGTTGCCGGCTGGGTTCGTGAATTCCGAGGCGTCGATACCCATCTTGCGCAAGACGCACTCGAGCGAGTCCGCTTTGCCGGTGACCATGGCCATCAGCGGAATGTCACCCTCCGACTGCTTGCTCGGCATCTTGAGGGTCTTGTCCGGCACTGCGTTTTCGTCGCAGGGGGTGTCGATGTCGAGCTTGAACACGCGGCGCCAGCGCCCGAGCTGAATCACGACCGAGACGCCCTTGGCGACGGGCACGTTTTTGAGGGTGAAGCTGCCGTCTACCCCGGTGAAGGTGCCGAACTTGTCGCCTTCGCTCAGGAGCGGCGAGCCGGCCGCGGAAGCGCCGCATACGTCGCAGGTAATGCCCTTCGGAAACGACTTCAAATCCGGATCTTCCGGGTTGTTCGCGACGTAAACGAACACGTTGTAGAGCGGGTTGTTGCCAGCCGGGTCGTACACCTTGCCGGTGAGCGAGGTGGTCTTCTTCGGCTCCTCCGAGCAGTCCGGAATGTCTACGCAGGCGCCCGTGCAGCCGCACTGCCCGGGCTC
Source organism: Polyangiaceae bacterium (assembly GCA_029266615.1). GTDB lineage: Bacteria > Myxococcota_A > Polyangia > Polyangiales > Polyangiaceae > PMG-095. The sequence goes on along the minus strand of JAQSWN010000195.1, from coordinate 18,843 downwards.
TCCCCCGCCACCGCAGGTTTGCCCCAGTACGGCGCAGGTGTTCGGACCGCAGTCCAGCTTCCCACCGCACGTGTCGCCGGCGGGGCCGCAAGTGAAGCCGAGGTCTTCGCACGTCTTCGGCGTGCAGGACTGGCAGTCGCCGCTGCACGCGCCGCCCTCCCCGTTGGTACCGGTGCCGCAGCGGCTGGGGCCGTCCCCACCGCAAAACTCACCTTTGGGGCAACCGTCTCCGCACTCCACGACGCCGCCACACTTTTCGTCCGTGACGAAGCCGCAGTTCGCGTTCAGCTCTTCGCACGAGGATGGGCAAGTCCCGCTCGCGTCTTCACCGCCGTCACCAATGACGAACGTGCCGGAGGTGGCGCCGTTGCCGTTGCCGTTCCCCTTTCCGCCGGCAGTCGTGCCGCCGTTCACCCCTTCACCGTTGTTTACGACCTCCGGATCGCCACCGCAACCCGACGCAGCGGCCAAGGTTCCTAAGACAACGGTTAAAATCGAGCCGAGCCACGTTCTCATGCGATTGCCTCGAGGCGAGTGAGTGAGGGGGGCACGCACGCCAACGGCTTGCCCTGCTAATCGCAATAGTGCCGCTTACACATTCGGTTGCAAAGCGCGTTCTGCTCCGAGGTCGTGCGAAAGCCCGAGTGCGCGCGCGTGCGCTCGAGTGCGCGCTTCTCGCTCGTGTGCGCGCCTCTGGCCTCGTCAGGGTCGAAGCAGGGCGAGGTCGTCTATCCAAACGTCGGCGTCCGCGCCGGCCGTCGTCCACTCGATTCCGAGCATGTTCGCGGCGTCGAAGCCGCCAAGCGGCGCGCCCCAGCCCGCTTGATGCAAGCTGGCGAACAGAATCGTCACTGGCTCCCACTTATCCGTCACCGCGAGCTGGGTCGCGAAATGGTCGAGGCATTGGCCCTGCCCCGTGCCGCCGCACTCCGTACCCGAAGGGTCCGTTCCGAGGACGGGGAACAAGACCCGGAGCTTGGAGTTGTCGGTCATGCTGCCGCGGACCCAGAAGGAGACCCCCAAAGCGTCGCCGCTGTCGTAAGGCGCGCGCTTCTGAGCGGAGTCGGCGAACGTCAGCCCGACGCTCGCGCCCCAACCCTTGAACCCGGAGGCGAGGAAGTGCACCGCGGCGAGCGAGGTATCACGGGCCGGGGTGAACGACGCGACAAGCTGCTCGATCTTTGGAAGTTTCGCGCCCGCCGTGGCGTCGCCAGCGACGTACCAATAGCCGTACCGGGGCGGCTTCGCGGCGAGGTAAAAGTTGCCGTCCTCCATGTCGTCCACGAGGTCCGCGCCGCTCGGCGGACTCACGACGCCGCCGCTGCCGGCGCTGCCGCTCGAGCCAGTCCCGCTCACGGAGCTACCGCCCGCACCATTGCCGGTTCCTCCCGAGGCCGTACCACCCCCGCCACTACTGGTGCCCGCGGAGCCGGCGTCGCCTTGGCTGGGCTCGCCGGCATGACCTGGCTCTGCCGCGTTACTGCCGCCAGAGGGCTGGCCGGCGCTGCTGCCGCTACTTCCCCCGCCCGTCGCGTTGCTCGCAGCGCCGCCGCGCGCCACCCCCTCCGCGTCGTCCAGGAGGGATTCGTCATAGACGCTGCACGAGAGAAACAGCGCGCACAGAGGCAGATGGCGGAGCGAGAACAACGGTGAGCTGCCTTCCGCTACGGAGGTGTAGCGATGCGAGCGTGCCTGACCTCGTGGTAGCCGCCGATGCCTGTTCGGCTCGATGAAGTGTCCAATTCGACCCCTCGAATCGAACGTGTTTGGCCTGAATCTGCGTTGTTTCGCGCGAGTGTCTACGGCACTTCTTGGAGCGTCACGCCGTCTACGGATGGTGTCGTGTCTCCGCTCCGCAAGAAGGCCGGGTTGTCGAAGGACACACTGCCCTTGTTCTGCAGCGTGCACTCCGCGACGTGCTCAGCGGCTTCCCCCCGGTAAGCGCAGTACGGCGCGCCCAGCCAATCCACCGTCACGCGGTGCGGGCTCGCGAGCTTCAGCGAGAGCCGGTACTTGCCCGCATCGAGCGAGTAGCTGATGCGCCGGTTCTGATCGATGGGCAACACCTCCGGCTTCAGCGTGCGCACGACCTCGACGGGAAATTGCTGGGTGACGTGGCCCGCGCGCCCCGTGAGCGTTGCCTTGCCCACGCTTGCCGGCACGAGCCGCCCGCCGCGCACCTGCACCACGTTCGCGCGATCTGACGTGAAGTTGAGGGGCAGGTCCAACGCCTTGCCGGCCGCGTCTACCACCGACCACGGAGGGTCCGCTTCGCCCGTAGCCGCGTCCAGCTTGAGCTTCGGTGGACCCTCCAGCCGCGCCGCGAGCTTGCACACGAGCTTCGCGCGGCCCTCGACGCCCAAGAGCGTCACTGCGACCGTCCCCTCCCCGGACCGCTGACAGACGAGCGCGCCGCCGGCGCGAACCTGGGCGAGCTCGGGGGGCGTGACGCGGTAATCGAGCTTGCCCTTCGCCTCGGCGCTCGAGCCGTCTTGCTGCACGGCACGGGCGTGCACCAGCACCGGATCCGTCGAGCTGACGACCTCCGGCAACTCCACTCGCAGCTGCCGCGGCGGCGTTCCCTGCCCGCACGCCACCATGAGGAAGAGCGTCAACATCGGACCGCCGAACGACCTTCGCATCTGCCTCGCTTCAGGGCTTACGCGCGCTGGCGCAGCCCACGTTCAAGCTCAGCTCGAGCTTGCCTTCGGACCAGTACTTGTCGATGGCGTCGCGAACGTAACTGAGCGGCCGGGCGACGTCTTCCACGCCGATCCACGCCTTGACCTCGGGCAGGACCAGCAAGCGACTGACCGGATCTTCCACGAACGCGCGACCGCTGTCGAACGTGAGGCTGGTTTGGCGGATCTCTACGTCGACGTCGGCGAGACCGACTTGCTCGAGCTCCTCCGACAAGGACTCGATGCTGGGGCGCGAGAGTAACGCTGCCTCCACCGCTTTGGAGAACTCGCTGTCGTCGTGCTTGAGCGCGTACTCGCGGAACAAGTCCGCAATTTCTTGGAAAGACCCGCGGAGGGGCAACGCGATGACAGCCTGTCCCCCCGGACAGAGCAGCCGCTCCATCTCGCTCAGGAGGGCCAACCGCTGATCCGCCCCGACGCAGGGATGCAGCGTCATGGCGTGGGTGTACAGCCCATCTTCGTTCTCCAGGCCGCCGTCCGTGGACGGACGATACTCGATGCGCACGTCGCCCATGACCTGGGCCTTGTTGCGCGCCAGCTCCAACGCGGGAAGCGAGGTGTCCACCCCGACGATGTCCGCGCCGTCCGAGCTCTCGTACACTTTGAGGTCCGGGTACCCGGTGCGGCAGCCCAGATGCACGATGCGGGCGGACTCGCCGATGACGAGCATTTGTTGGGCCAACTCGCCGAAGAGCGAGAGGTAGCGTGGGACGACGAACGTCTCCAGGATCGCGGCGTCCGCGGGGCTCAGCTTCTCCGTCTGAAACACGAATTGTCGGGCGTAACAGACCTTTTTCTCGGAAGCTAGCGCGGCGTTAGCGCGTTAAGCTCAAGTTCTGTCGCGTATGGCTCGTGACCTCGCTTCGCTCGCTCGGCCCGCTGCTACACGCGCGCGGCCTTTGCTCCACGTGCGCGTCTATGCAGCCGGCGTTGGCTTGGCGCTGGTCCTGCGGGGCGTTGCCGCCTTCGGAGGCGCCGGCAGTGGCGCCCCAAATCCTCTGCCGGGGCCCAAGGTAGCCGACCCTACCGGCGCCGTGGACGACGGCGCACCCGCGCCCGAAAGCGCCGCGTCCTGCCCGCCGCGAACACTGCCGGACGGCGGCGTGTGCGTCCCGGTACCGGACGTCACCCGTTCGGGTGCTCCGCTCAGCGAAGCGCGGGCGGCGCACCAAGTACCAGCTGCCAGTGCCTCCGCTGCCACAGCAATCCTTCGTTACGAGCGGTTACGATTTGGACCTGCCGGACGACGAGCAGCGGCGGGGCGCGGACATGAAAGCGGTCGGGCACGGCGGCGTCGACCTCGCACAGAAGCGCGGCACGCCGGTGCGGCTCGTTCCGCTCGAGCATCAAGTCGGCGACGCGGACGTGCTGTTCGTGGGCAAACTGTTCGGCAACTCGGTGGTCACGCACCACGCCGTGCGCGAAGGCAGCGGGGTCCGCGACTACCTGGTCATTCACGGCCACCTGGAGAAACCGGCGACGGGTCTGGCTCGTGGGGCCACGTTGCTAGCCGGAGGCGTCGTCGGCTTCGTCGGAGACTCGGGCAGTCCGGGGGTCGTGCACCTGCACCTGGAAGTGCGGCGCGCTCGTGAAGGCGTGAGTCTTTCCGCGCTGGGAGCGGGGGAGCTCGTGCAGAACGCCAAGACGGTGGCGTGCGACCCCCGCAATGTGCTCCCATTGAACCCTTAAATAGCCAGCTTGTAGCCGAAGCCGTAGACCGTGAGGATGTGCTCGGGCTTGTCCGGGCTCCGCTCCACCTTGCGTCGCAGCTTCACGATGAAGTTATCGATGGTGCGGTTGGTGGGCGTCGCTTCCAGCCCCCAAATCTTGTTCAAGATTTCGTCGCGGCTCACGGGCTGCCCGATGCGCTCGTGCAGGAGCCGCAAGAGCTCTACCTCGTAGAAGGAGAGTGACTCCACGTTCGAGCCGCGCTGCACGGTGTGCGCCGAGAGGTTGACCACCGCGGCGCCGATGGTGATCGACTGCACCTCCACACGCGGCTGCGTGCGCCGAAAAATCGCCCGGATGCGCGCGACGAGCTCCCCCACACTGAACGGCTTGGTGACGTAGTCGTCCGCGCCCGCGTCCAACCCGCGAATCTTGTCCGCCTCCTGGCTCTTGGCGGTGAGCATCAAGATCGGGACGACCGCGTCGCTACGCCGAATCTCTTGGCACACCTGGTAGCCGTTGATGTCCGGCAGCATCAGGTCCAACAAAACGGCGTGCGGGCGCTCGGTCTTCGCGAGAGCGACGCCTTCGCGTCCAGTCCCGCAAGTGAGCACCCGAAAGCCTTCGAACTCCAGGGCGTCCTTCAGGCCGAGGGCGAGCTGAGGCTCGTCCTCGACGACTAGGATGGTCTTCTTGGGATCCATACTGCGGGCGGCCGCATCTTACGGCACGCCCGCAGCTTAACCCAAGCGGCTCCGCCCTCTTACTGCGAGCCGAGTGAGGCGCCCAAGCAGGCGACGAGCGCGATGGCGCCATTCGCCGGTGAGCCCGCGTCGAAGCGCAGCAAACGCTTGCTGTCCGGCGCGCAGTCCTTGACCAGGTTCGCCTCGCCGACGTTCGGCTCGTTGGGCGCGGCATTGATATAGCAATACCCGCCTCGCGAGGGCGTCGTCGCGTCGTTTTGGCAGCTTCTGAGGTCGTCGCCTTCGAACTGCTTGATTTCGCAGGTGCAGAACTGCTCGCACGGCGTCTGACCCGTGCCGTTGCCGCAAGTTTGCGAGGCTTCGAGCTTGCTGAGCACCGCTTGACGCAGCTGGGGACGGTCGTCGACCCCGATGCGGTTGGCGTTGGCGTTGCAATCGCACGCCGCACCAGTCGGCGGCACCGCTTCGATGACCGCGCACGGCACCTGGCCCGGCTGCAAGCCGTCCTTCGCTTCCTCGGTGTCGTTGGGCACGAGCGGGCGCGGCAGGCACTTGCCCTTGAGCGCCTCCTTGAGGCGGTCGATGATCGCCTTAACGGCCGGGTTGTAGCCGTAATCGGGCTTCCCCTTCGTGACGACCTTCGGGCAGATCGAGGCGAGCCAGCGCCGCCATGACGATGGGGTTCGTCCCCGTGCGAGGCTCCGGCGTCTCGAGCATCAGCGGGTCCGTCGGCGGGACCGGCGCCTGGTTCGTGTCCGCGTTCGGGGTGCCGAGGATGACGTCCCAGCGACCAGCGGCTTCCAGTTGCGCCTCGGTCATGTAGCGGAGCGTGTCCGCCGTGCCGAGCGTTTCCGTGTCCGCGATGTCTTGCCACGGCACGCCGACGATGCCGGCGAGGAACACGAGGCCTTGGTCGCGGCTCGCCTTGCCATCCGCCGACTTGTAGAGGGGGTTCGCGACCATTTCCCCGGAGCGGGTTCGGACGACGCGTTCCCGGAGACCGCTCGAATAGCGGCTGGTGGGATAGAGCAGCTCGAAGCCGAAGCGACGCTTCTGCTGCCAGCAGCGCAGGTTCGCCGCGTCGTCCGCCGCTGCGAGCGTTTTGCCCTTCATGCACTCGGAGTCGCCCGTGAGCGCCGGGCAACCCGAGCGGGCTGCGCCTTCACCGCAAGATTGGCAACACGCGTCGTTCGGGTTCGCCAAGCATTGCGAGGTGGACCGATACATGCTTGGCGCTGGCGGAGCCGCCGAGCGAGCGATCAGCCAGCCGTAGCCCTCGTCCACGATGGAGCAGTCGTTTTCGTCCGACAGCATGATGATGGCGACGAGCGAGTCCGGACGGAGGAACGCCGCGCGCTGCGCCAAGACGGTCATGTCGGTGCCGCTCACCGCGCTCAGGTTCGTCGCCGGGTCGATGACGACATTCTCTGGGGGCTCGGGATCGATGAGGAAGCGGTACCACGCTTCCAGCGAGGCTTCGTAGCCGCAGCCACCTTCACCCGAGCTCGCCACCATGTCGGTGAACTTCTCGATAAAGGCGGTGTCGTTCGACTCGCCGCGCGGCGTGTACTTCGGGGGATCCGTGGTGTCCCACTTCAAGAAGCCGTTTCCGTCGTAGGGGACGAGCATGTCGCCGTTGGGCGCCGCCGTGCGGATGGAGCCGAGGAGACGGGCGTGGTCGTTGTCCGTCGGCTTGGTGCACACGTCCGAGGCCCCCTGGGCGCCGTGGGAGCCCAAGCTGGACGTGACGACGCCGACGTGAATGTCCTTGATGGCGCTGAACTCACCCGCGCTGCCCGGTTCGCAATTTGGCGCGTTGCCGGGGGTTACGATGCCGTCCTTCTCCTGGGCCTCGCTGCAGTTGTCTGCCTCGGTGCAGGGACGCACGCAGATGGGCGTGATGAGGCGCTGAACGAGCAGCGGCACGGCGTCCGCCAAGATGGCTTGCTTGTCGGCCATCGAGATGGAGTTGTCGATCATGAAGAGCAGGTCGATCTTGTCGACGGCGGTTTGCCGGATTTCGTCGACGTAGACGTTGCTCGTCCGGGGAACAGCGGGGGCTACAGGGCGATCGAGACAGCCACCGGTGACGGCCGCGCCGCCAACCATGACGGCCAGCCCGGCGAGGCCCGCCCGCAGCAGCGACCATGCGCTGTGCCGGGACCGGGACGAGTTGCGCTTCAGCATCATTGGAAGAACTCCTTGAGTGGACCGACTACCGTCAGGCCAGACCTTGAACAGGGTGACCCGCGGAATAGAGCTAGTGTGCGGCAGCCTGACGCCCTAAGGCGCGCGGCGGAGCGGGAGGTTACGGGGCCGCGAGCCAATTTGTCAACGCTGCGAAACCGCAGGAACAATCCACAAACCGGCACTGGCATGCGCCCCATGCCGAGCAACCAGTATGCCAGCACTGAAACGCCAAATTTCCGGCTGACGCCGCGCCAAGACCGACAACAAGGTTGGCAGCCGAGGGACCGGCCGCCAACTCTCGTACGCCTAGCGACGACGGCGTCGCGCTCCCACCACCACTCACCTTTCGCCACCCATCTAATGCAGCGTCGCCCCTAAGCACGCAATGACGGCGGTTGCTCCCGGCCGGGGCGTGTTCCTGCCGACGAACCGCAGCAGCTGCTTTTGCCCCTCCTCACAGTTGGCGACCAAGTCGGCGTTGCCGCTCGGCGCCTCCCCAAACGGATGCACGTAGCAGTAGCCGGGCGCGTCTGGCCCCACCTCGTCGTTCAGGCACTTCGTGAGCGCATCCCCCGACGACGGCGCGAGCTCGCACAGGCAGAGCGAATCGCAGGTCGGCGTCTCTGGCGTGTCGCACTCCAGTCGCTCCTTCAGCCGGCGACGCACCAGCGAGGAGGCGTCCACCGAAGCCGCAGAGCGACTCTGCGCGTCGCAGGCGCAAGCTCCTCCGGCCGGCGTCGCCGCGGCTTCGACCACGACGCACGGCAGCTCGCCGTTGCTGGCGATGGCGAGCGGTCGTGGCAAGCACCGGCCGCTGAGGACGATCCTCAGACGGTCCACGAGCGCGTCCACCGCCGGCTCGTAGCCATAGCCGGGTTGTCCCGTCTGCAGCACCTTCGGACAGATCGACGCAACGATGGCGCTGTCGCCGATGCCTTTCAGAACTTCCAGCGGCCGCAGCCCCGGGTACGCCTTGCCGAAGTACTGCTTCGGCTCCCAAGCGCCACCGCCCGGTGGCTGACACAAGGGGCTGTTTTTCGGCTGGTCTCCCGGAAAGCTCGTCGGGTTGGCGGGGTTGGCGGGTTTACAGTCGCAGCTCCCTTCCGTGCCGCAAGGCTCGGGGGCGTCCGGCAGGACGAACGTGCAAGCGAGCTGCAGGTCGTCACCGTTGGGCTTCTGCTCGTGGCCATTGATCGCGTTCTCGCGGGGGTTGGTTGACGTCGCGGGGGCGATGGCGTCGCCCGTGATGGGATTGGTGCCGCTGCGTGGCTCCACCGACTCGCGCATGAAAGGGTCGCTCGGGGGCGTGTTCGTCGCGCGGTTTCCGACGAGGGCGTCCCAGCGGCCGCGCTCGGTGAGCTCCCGCGCGGTGAGGTAGCGGAGGCCCGCCCCGGTGAGGCTCGCGTCGTCCGCGATGTCTTGCCAGGGCACGCCGACGATGCCGGCGAGGTAGACCAAGCCCAGGTCGCGGCGAGTACCGGTCGGGCCGACGGCGAACAGCGGATTGTCCACCAGCTCGCCCGTCGAGCGGCTCGGCACCTTGAGCTTGGTGAGGCCGTCCACGTAGCGGGCCGTCGGGTAGAGGAAGTCGTAACCGAAGCGACGCTTGTTCTCGAGACAGCGCAGATTGCGCGAGTCTTCGGCGGGAGTCAGCGTGTTGCCGAGCTTACAAGCGGGGTCCTCCGCGACGGACGGGCAGCCGTCGAGCGTTCCGACCTGACACGGGGCGCAGCACGGATCGTTCGGGTCACGAGCGCAAGCGGAGTTGGGGCGCACGAGCTGGACCTTTTGGTTCCCGTTGGCCAAGAAGTGGCCTGACGCGTCGTCACGGATGGAGCAGTCGTTCTCGTCGGTCAGCATCACGATTGCCACCAACGAGTCTGGGCGCAGGAAAGCGCGCCGCTGCTTCAGCAAGTCTTCGTCCACCCCCATCGCCACGCTGCGACCCTCTTGGACGACGATGGCCTTTGGCGGCTCGGGGTCGATGAGGAAGCGGTACCAAGCTTCCAGTGACGCTTCGTAACCGCACCCATCCTCCCCCGCCTTCGCGACCATCTCGCCGAACTGCCCGCCGAGCAGCTCCGCGTTCGTCTCACCCGGTGGCACCAAGGTCCGATCCGGATCCCACGCCAGAAAGCCGCTGCCGTTGTAGCTCGTCAGCCCCTCCCGCACGCTCGGCAAGAGCCACGCGCGGTCGTTGGGGTGACCACCGGCGTCGTCGCCGCATGGCGAATCACTCGCGCCGTGAGCGCCGAGGCTAGAGGTGATGACGGCCACGTGAATGTCCCGCACGGCGCGAAACTCCGGCTGCATGCCGGCCGGGCACTTCTCGTCCACGCTGGTGCGTAGTTGGACCGCGCCGCCGTTTCCAACGCATCGGGGTACGACGAGACGGTCCACGAGCTGCGGCACCGCCTTGGCGAGCAGCAACTGCTTGTCACCCATCGACTGCGAATTGTCGATCATGAACAGCAGATCGAGCTTGTCGATCACTTGGTTCCTGATCGGCTCGACGTACAGGTTGCTCGTTCGCGGCTCCGTGGCGGTGACCGGACGGTCGAGACACGCCGACGTCAGCACGCAGACAAAGCTGCTCATACTCGCCAACAGCAAGGCCCTACGCATCGCTACACTCTCCTTGCGAGGTGACTCAGCAAGGTACGTGCCGGCGCAAAACCCGCTAATTTTCGAGGGGAGTGGCGGCTTCTGCCGCCTCGAGCACGTCAACGTCGGTGGCTTCGCCAACCGCGGTTGCCGACGCTGCGCGGAGCGCGAACGCTTCGCGCAACGCTTGCAAGTGGCGCTGGGTCACGCCCGGCACCGCCAAAATCGCTTCGTCCGAAGCCGAGCGAAGCGCCGCCACGGAGCCGAGCGTTTTGAGCAGCGAGGTGCGCGTCTTGGGCCCGATGCCGACGATGCTGTCCAGCTCGGACTCGAAGCGACGGCGCTTGCCAACTTTGGTGCGTCCGCGATTCGAGAACCGATGCGCCTCGTCCCGCGCGCGCGCGAGCAGAAACAACTCCGGGCTGTTTGGACGCAGCGGGATCGGGTTCTTCTGCCCCGGGAGATAGACGCGGTCGACGAGCTTGTCGCCGGCGACGTTCTCCTTTTCCTTGGCGAGGCCCACGATGCTCAGATCGTGCAGCCCTAGGTCGTGGGCGGCCGCGAGCGCGACGCCGAGCTGCCCTCGCCCCCCATCCACCACGAACAAATCCGGCAGTTGCCACTCGTTTTCGACTTCCGCGGGAGCGCTCTCCTGGCTGGCGGTTTCGGTCTTTTGTTTCGCCAACTTGCCGCGACGGAAGCGGCGGGACAGCACCTCGAACATGGCGCCATAGTCGTCCCCCGCCCCCACCGTGCGCACGATGTACGACCGGTAGCGCTTCTTGTCCGGCAGGCCGTCGAGCAAGGCCACCACGGCGCCGACCGTGTCCGCACCGCCCAGGTGTGAGATGTCGACGCATTCGATGCGACGCGGCAACGTGGGCAGCCGAAGCCGCTCCTGAACGCGCGCCAGCCGTTGGTCGATGTCGTCCGCGGCGCGGCGCTTCTCCTCGAAGGCGTGCTTGGCGTTATCGCTAGCCATCTCGAGCAGCGCGCGACGGGGTCCGCGGGCGGGCGCCAAGACCTCGACCTTCGTGCGGCGGCTCTCGACGACCTCCGCTCGGCGCTCCATCAGCCACTCCGCGACGCCGTCCACGCCTTCGGGCAGGGTCGGCACGATGATCTCGTCGGGGACGTGCGCCTCGCCGGAGCCGCCCTCCCCGTAGTGCTCGCGGAGGAAGGTGCTCACCACCTCGTCGTCCGGTAGCTCCACGCCTTTCAGCGAAAAAGTCGCGGTGTCCACCATCCGGCCGTGCCGCACGACCATGACGCACAGCTCGGTCAGGTCCCCCTCGCGGTAGATGCCGAGCACGTCTTGATCGCGGTCGCTCACCACCACCACGCGTTGCGCCTCGCGCGCGGACTGCACCGCCGCTAGCTGGTCGCGGTAGATGCTGGCGAGCTCGAACTCTAGGTTCTGGCTCGCGACCTTCATGCGATCTTGCAGCTCCCGCGTGAGCTCGTCGTGGCGACCCGCCATGAACAGGTCCACCGCCCCGACCTGCTGGGCGTAAAGGCTACTGTCGATGTCGAGCACGCACGGCGCGAGGCAGCGCTGAATTTGGTACTGCAGGCACGGGCGCTTGCGGCTGCCTAGCTCGCGATCGGTGCAAGTCCGAAGCTTGAAGTGCTTCTCCACCAGGTTCAGCGTGCGCCGCGCAGCCGTGGCGGAATGGTACGGCCCGTAATAGCTGGCGCCGTCTTTCTTCGGCTTGCGTACGAGCTCGAGCCGCGGGTAAGCGTGCTCGCGCGAGAGGCGCAGGCTGAGGAACTCTTTGTCGTCCCGGAGCTTGACGTTGTAGCGGGGCTTCCGCTCCTTAATCAGGCTGTTCTCGAGGACCGCCGCCTCCTTTTCGGTGGCGGTGACGATGGTTTCCAGGTCCACCGCGTGGCGGCGCAAGAACGGGATGAACGCGCGCACGTCGCTCCCGCCCTCCTGGAAATAGCTGCGGACGCGCGAGCGCAGGCTCTTCGCCTTGCCGACGTAAAGGACCGCGCCGTGCTTGTCCTTGAAGACGTAGCATCCCGGTTGCACCGGCAGCAGCGAAAGCTTCTGCGCTAGCGGGCTTTGGGTCTGCTCGTCCGACGCCATCGACGGTGTTATACGACAGCGCACGTGAAGCGCCTCGCCGAGCTCGTCAAGCTGCCGAAGAGCAGGAATGCGCTGTCCATCGCCGTGGCAGTGGTCGCCGGGCTCACAGCCGGCCTGGTGCTGCTACCGCGTGCTCCGGGGCCGGGAGAGAGCGACGAGCCGCTGCCGGAGCTGGCATTCCTCGGCCAAAAGCTGAACACCGACGACACGGCCGGAAAGCAGGCGCTGGAGCGAGCGCGGCGTTACGTCTCCGGAAAGCTCACGTTGGAGCTGCCGGACGGCTCCAAGCGCGAGGTGTACCTCGGCGAAATCGGCGCGGAAATCGACAAGGTGCGGCTGGCTAACCTGGTTCGGCAAGCCAAAGATCGCACGAGCATGCTCGTCCGCGGCTTCCGTGCCGCAAACCAAGAGGGCCCGCTGACCCTCCCCGTCCCCGTCGCGCTCAATGGCCCGCGCGCCGTCGCCGCGCTGGGCCGGCTCAAAGACGAGACGGATCGCTTGCCGGCGGACGCGCGAATGGATCTAGACGCCCGCAAGCTGGTCCCGGAGGTCATGGGTCGGCTGCTGGACGTGGACGGCTCCATGCTCGCCATCGAAACCGCGCTCGCTCGTGGGGAGCGCTCGGCGAAGCTCGCGTACCTGGAGCGGCGCCCGCGCCGCATCGCCGCCGAGCTGGGCAAAGTCGAGCTGGACGCGGTGCTCGGCTTTTTCGAGACGAGCTACGACCGCTCGGAGCGCATGCAGGCCCGCACCTACAATTTGCGGCTCGCCGCCTCGAAGCTCGACGGCACCGTGCTTCTTCCGGGCGAAGAGTTCGACTTCAACGACGTCGTCGGCCCGCGCGACGAGGCGAACGGCTACAAGGTCGCGACCGTCATCGCCGAAGGCGAGCTGGTGGACGGCATCGGCGGCGGCACCTGCCAAATCTCCGGAACGCTGCACGGCGCGGCGTTTTTCGGCGGGCTCAGCATCGTCGAGCGCTACCCGCACACGCGACCGAGCTCGTACATCAAGATGGGTCTTGACGCGACGGTGGTGTACCCGACCATCAACTTCCGTATCAAAAACCCGTTTCCGTTTCCGGTCGTGCTGCATCAAACGGTGAAGAACGGCGTCGTGCGCGCCGAAATCCTCGGCCCGAAGCGCACCCGCACCGTCACCCTCATCCGGCGCATCGACTCCGCCATCCCGTATGACGAGGTGGAGCGTCCGGACAAAGCCCTGCCCAGCGGCGTGAGGCGGCTCGGCCAACGCGGTGTGGCCGGATTCAAGCTTCGCCGCTACCGCATCGTGCGGGACGGCGCGCACGCCGTACGAGAGCGATGGGACGACACTTACCCGCCCACGTCCCAGATCGTCCGGGTCGGCACCGGGGAGATGCCGAAGGACAGCGTCAAAGCCGAAGACGACAAGCACCCCGAGTACGTCGCGGACGAGCTTTTGGTCGTGACGCAGGGCGAAAGCGACTCGGACGAGCCAGGCGCCGAGCGTTCCGTCGTCATGCGCGAGTCCCGTGAGGCGGGCCGTTTCGGGGACAAAGGGTGGACTGAGTCGGCCGGGATGCCCTTCTGGGAGAGCCGCCCTAAGGCCGAGGAAAGCTCGGATGCCGCCGGGCCGGGCGCCGCTGAAGCCGCGAAAACCAAGAAGAAAAAGGCGAAAGGCTGAGCTGCTGGAACGCGGGCTTGACGAGCGGCCCGATGTGGGCGAAGAAGCCGGCCGCGGAGAGGGCGCCGACCGGCCGCCCTGGTAGAAACCGCCCGATACCGGCTGGCCGGTACACTGAAAAACATGACGACTACGACAGAAACCGTTTTGAGCACGCCGATCGTTCGTAAGCCTGCCGAAGAGAACGGCGAAAAGCCTCAGCAGCGCTCGGCAGACTGGGAAAACCCCCGCGTGGCGTCGATCCTGTCGGCCGCCGCCAAGTGCTTTGCGCGCAAGGGCTTCACCGCCACGACGCTCGCCGAAATCGGCAAGGAGCTTGGGCTCCGCAAGAGCATCGTCCACTACTACTTTGCCAGCAAAGCCGCCCTCATCCACGAGGTCCAGAGCTACACGTACCACCGCTACCTGGACCGCCTCCGCGAGGCGATCAAAAACGGTGACGGCTCCGTCGCCCAGACCACGGACGCCCTCCGCGCCCTGTGGGACGCCGTACAGAACAACAAGACGGGCACCGGCCTAAACATCGAGGTGTGGAGCGCGGCCCGCCGTGACGTGGAGCTCAAGCGCCGCGCCGCCGGCCTGCACCGTGACGCGCGCGGAGTGATCCGCGACGCGCTCGGCCCCGCCGCGCAAAAGGGCGGCGCCTCACGCGCCGAGGCCCTCGCGACGCTCTCGCTCGCGGTCCTCAACGGCCTCTCCGTCACGGAGTACCTCGAAGGCGAGGACGCCAAGGTCAAGGAAGCTTACGAAACCTTCCTCCAGCTGCTGCGCCAGGGCCTCGAGGCCCCGCCGACCGTCTCCTAATCGGCGACCAGCAAGCCTACGGCCGAGCCAGCAAGCGCTGGTTCGGCCGTTTGCTTTTTGTTTGGTAGGCCCGGTTACGGGCAGCCCCGCTGGTCTGCCCACCAGCTCTCGACGGCTCGCCCTTAACGGGCCGAGATGGAACAGGAGACGGGAGGCGCAGGTAAGGGGAGCGGGATTCAGGGGGTTCTCGCTCCTGTCGAGAACGGTCCGGATCAGCCGGGGATCCAGGCGCGGCCCGGCTCGAGGACGCCGTCCCAGCCGTCCAGGTAGCGCGACGGAGTACCGGGGAGCGAGTCGTCGACCCAGAGGACCCGATCGGTGCCGTAAGGGCGAACGTCGATGTGGACGAACTTGTTGTTCGGGTAAAAGCCGCAGCCGACGTCGCGCAAGCTACGGCAGACGGCGAAGAGCTGCTCGTTGGGGATGCCGTAGACGAAGAGGTCGACCGCTTTGCCCTTGCTGTGGTTGCTGTGGCCGTTCGAGCGGTAGCCGCTCATGATGTACAGCGTGCGGCGCGGGAAGGCTTGAGCCACTTGCTGCAGCACCCAGATCAGCCGCGGGTCGACGAGCTTGACGCTCGGCAGCCACTCACCGGGCCCAGCGTCTTCGGTCGGCTCGAACGGTAATGGGAGCGTCGGGCGCGGCACGCCCGGCGCGCGAGAAAGAACGCTCACGACGTCGATGGCATCGGGCGCGACCCCGCCGTCACAATCGATGAGCGGCAGCGTCACTTGCTCGGCGCCGTCATACCGCGCGAGGTTGACGGCGCGAGGCGCGCGCCACGTCGGGCACGGTCCACGCATGGAGACGCTGAGAGACTCCGGCTCGGGTGCGTCCCCGAGCGTCCACGACAACGAGAAGCGCGGGCTCCAGCTGGAGACGCCGTAGTCGCCGCGAAAGAAGGTCCGCCATTCCGCGACGTGGTTTTGCGCCGGCGCGAGGTAATGAGTCAGCAGCGAGAGCGACGGATCCGGGGCGAGTCGGAACGGGCGCCGCTGGTGGATACCGGTCTCGAGCCAGCTGAGCTCCGACAGGTCGGTATGCGGACCGAAAAGCCCCCAGTCGGGCGTGCTCGCGCGGCGGCGAGTACCGGCCGACGCGTCGGTGGTGACCGCGAGCGTCGCGACCGCGAGCGTCACCCCGACGAGTGAGCGGAGGAAGCGACGAGCCAGCACGCCGGGAACATGCCGCGTGGCGACCCGAGGTTCAAGGGGCGAGCCGCTTACGTTCCACGCAGAGCGGAAAGGGCGCGCCGGGCCGCTTCCAAGGTGACGCTGCCGTCTTCACTCAGACGGCCGGCCACCAGCTCCACCTCGCTGCCCTGAGCGCCGGCGGCGACTGCGACCGAGCGCGCATGCAACGACATGTGACCGCGCTGAATGCCTTCGGTGGCGAGGGCCCGCAGCGCGGCGAGGTTGGACGCCAGGCCGACCGAGGCCGCGACGAGCGCCAGCTCGTCTGCGGAGTCCACGCGAACGAGGCTGAGCGCGAGCCGCGCCGCCGGGTGCACGCGCAACGTGCCCCCCACGATGCCGAGCGCCAGCGGGAGCGTGAGCTCCCCGACCAGCGCCTCGCCGTCGCGCCGCCACACCGAGAGTGGGCGGTAGCGACCGGAGAGCGCAGCGTAAGCGTGTGCGCCCGCTTCCACCGCGCGGAAGTCGTTACCGGTCGCGATCACGACGGCGTCGATGCCGTTCATGATGCCCTTGTTGTGCGTCGCGGCGCGATAAGGATCCGCTTCCGCGAACTCGGAGGCGGCGACGATACCATCAGCGATGGCGTCGCCCGTGAGCGCCGCCGAAGGCCCTGAAGGCGGGGCGCTATCGCCCACGCCGAACGTAGGCTTGGCGCGTGAGAGCACCAGGTCAGTCGGGTGCACGCGGCACGTCACGCGCGCGGCGCGACGGTCGCTCAAGTTCGAAAGGATGCGCAGCCCGAGCTCCGCGCCGGTGATGCCCGCCGCCACGGGACCGACCGCCTCCGCGATGGAGTTCACCAGGTTGGCGCCCATCGCGTCGCGACAGTCGACCAGCACGTGCACGACGATGCGGCCCTTTTCCAGCCGACGCAGCTCGATGCTGCGCGGC
Organism: Polyangiaceae bacterium; assembly: GCA_029266615.1. Lineage (GTDB taxonomy): Bacteria > Myxococcota_A > Polyangia > Polyangiales > Polyangiaceae > PMG-095. Next base: position 2,327 of record JAQSWN010000195.1, on the reverse strand, counting down.
CCGCCACCGCGCTCGATGAGATTGGGCACCGCGCCGCGCGCGACCGTGAGCAGGTGCTCGGTCTCGTTCGCGAGCAGACGCAACGCGAGCTCCACGTCGGCTAGACCGCGCAGCTCAATCTGCGCGATCATCAGCGCTTCCGTCATCTCCGCGGTGAAGCCGCCTGCGCTCCTGACCATGCGCGCGGCGTTGGAGGCGGCAGCGATCACGCTCGGCTCCTCCACGACCATCGGCACGAGTCTGTCCGTGCCGTTGACCTGCACGTTGAGCGCGACCCCGAACGGGAGGGCATACGTGCCGAGCACGTTCTCCACCAGTTTGTCGGCGGTGGCGCAGTCGATGCCGCCCCCGTCCAGAGCGCTCGCGAGCGCTTGCGGGTCGACACCAGAGCGCTCGGCCACGAGAGCGCGTCGTTCTGCGACGCTCAGCTTGTAAAAACCTGGCAGGCGGGAGCCGCTCATCTCGATTCGTAAACGTTCATGGCAGGCAGCTCGAGCGCAGTCAAAAAGCCGCCGTTGCCGCAGCCGGTGTCCAGACCGACGCAGTTCTCCCCGGCCCAGAGATCCGTCGGGTCCTCCGGCGTGTAACCAGAGAGCTCCGGGGGCAGGTACTCGGTGCGGGTGTGTCCGAACACGATCATCTTCCCGCGGTAGTTTTTGAAAAAATCCGCGTCGCGTAGCCACAGCAGCACCTGCGGATCCGGCGCTGCGCTCGGATGGACGAACTCGCCGCCGATGCGCGGTACCCCGGCGTGCACGTAGATGGCGTGCGAGTCCTCGTACCAGTACGGCAAGGCTCGGAACCAGTCCACGACCTCGTCCGGGAAGAAGCTGCCGGTCGTGAGGGGCATCGCTTCTTGCTTGGTCGGAAGCTCGCCCTCTTTCGGAAACGGACCGCCGAGGTACGAGCGAAGCGCCGCGAGGCAGCCGTTCCCCGGCGGAGTGACGAATTCGTCCCAACCGTGCTCGCACACACGGAGCCACGCGTCCTCGTGATTGCCACGCAGGCACACGACCTTCGCCGCCGTGCGCGTGTGCAGGGTGCGCACGTACTCCACCACCTCCGCCGACTTCGGACCGCGGTCGATGTAGTCGCCCACGAAGACGAGCGTGTCCTCCGCGGTGAGCTTCGGCAGAGAGCCCATGAGCTTGTACAGGTGCGACGTTTCGCCGTGAATGTCGCCAATCGCAAAGGTGCGAGCGGTCATCGATCGCATCAAGAGAACACAACACTTAAGGCGAATCCAGCGTCCCGCACCCCGCCTACACCACGGGCGGACAAGGCCCGACACCGGGCGCGGAAAGCCGCACGGAAAGTAGGTAGTGCTGCCGGGCGCCGAGAGCTGTGCGCAAGGTTTCCGGCGAGGGTCCCAAGCCCACGAACAGCGCGATGTCTCCCCCACCCGCACCGGCCGGCAACAGCACGCCGCCTGCCTGCTCCGCCGCATCCTCCAGCTCGGCGAGCTCCGCGGTGACGATGGGCACGCCCGCCGCGAGGCCAAGCCCAAAGAGCGCCTGAAACTGCCGACGGAGCGCGGTGATGAAGGCGGGAGCGTCGGCGCTTTGCAGACTCCGAGCTGCGCTCGCGGCGGCCGCTCCTTGCTCCTCCAGCCACCGAGCATGTGCAGACGGTTCGCCTTTACCGAGCGCGGAGACCGCACCGAGGAGCTCGCGCGTGGAGGCCGATGTTGGGCAAGTCCACACCTCGACCGTGAGCTCGCTCGGCAGCGCGATCGGCGTCAGCTCCGGAAGCCCGAGGGGCGGCAAGCGGTAGATGAGCGTGCCGCCGAAGGTGCTGGCCGCGACGTCCACCCCGCTTCCCCCCCCTTGTGCCGCGCGGTGCGCCGCGAGCGCGCGCTCGAAAAGTTGCTGGCGGAGCTCGGGCTCGGACCCAGCCCACGTTCGTCGCTCGAGCGCGTACAAGCTAGCCGCCAAGATCGCAGCGCTGGAGCCGAGGCCGAGCTTGCGACCGTTTTCGCGAAGCTCGCTCGCGTCGAACCAGGGCGCCGCTTGTTCGGTGCGCAACGCCGCTCGCACTTCGTCGGTCACGAGCTCCGCGGGGCGCGCGCTGTCCGCGGTGACGTAGCGAGAGACCGCGCTGACCACCGCTGGCGCGCCGTGCAACACCGAGTAGGCACCGGAGAGCACGACCTTGCCCGGCGCCTGGGCTTTCATTCGGGAAACTCCGCAATCTGCTCGGCGTCGGGTCCCGGGGTCGATTCCAAAACGCGCAGCACGCCTTCCACGTCACTCAGCGCTCGCTTCATCGCCGCTACGTGCTGTGGCTCCACGAGAACTTTGACGTGGGGACCGGCGTCGATCGTGAAG
>JAQSWN010000403.1 GCA_029266615.1 Polyangiaceae bacterium | reverse complement strand
CCGAAACATGTTGATGCCCTGCCGCAAGGGCAATGACGTGACTGCTCGCCGCAAAATCTGCGCGCCTGTATTTAGGGCGACTCGCAATCACTCACAAACCGCAGCGCGTCGCGACTATTCGGTCGTCTCGCGCTCAACTAGGTCCAACTGACTGAGTCGCCCAGCGCAACATCTGCGCTTACCATCATGCAGCCATGATTTGGATTACGCATTGACCGTTGGAGTGGCGCTCACGCATGATGGCGCCGGGCGCGACGACTCCAACCAGCGTCGCGTGGAGAATCACCATGCTCGCAATGCGCCACGTCTTCTTGCTGTTCTCGACGCTCATCGTCCTCGGCGCCGGCTGTGCGGGTGATGATGGCCAGCCTGGCTCCACGGGACCAGCAGGCGCGCAAGGCCCAAAGGGCGAGCCCGGCGCCAAAGGCGATGACGGACCAAGAGGGCCAGCCGGACCTGCGGGAGTAGATGGAGTCGCAGGCCCCGCGGGACCTGCGGGCCCCAGCGGCGCGGCTGGAGACATGGGAGTTGGTGGGTCGCCGGACATGCCGCTGCAAACAGGCTGTCTGTCGCCGTGCCACGGCTTCACGGGCATCGTGGAGCAATGGAAGGCCAGCACGCATTTCGCTACCTTCATCGCCAACCTAGGCGGGGAGGAAGTCGACACGTGGACGGGTACGGCTGGCTGCGGCAACTGCCATTCAATCGATGGCATCCAACAACGCCTCGAGGGCAACGTTCGTTACTTGGGTACGACCGCGCCCGTCAACATCGCCCACGGGCAAATCAATTACTTGAACAGCACGACGAGCAAGGTCTCCGAGTCGACCTACGCGGGTCACGCTACCGTCGCGGTCGTCCACTGCACCACTTGCCACGAGGTGACGGACGCAAATGATCCGCACCGAACGGGCAAAGCGTACGAGCCCGGTTCGTTTCCGCTCCGCGTACCCACCGGCGACACGGAAGAAGCCTTCATCGAGAAGAGCTCCGCGGTAGGCGTGGTGGACGGTACGGGTGCGGGACCGTATGGAGTCGGCAATGCGTGCATGTGGTGTCACAAGTCGCGGAAAGACGTCACCAATTACATCACTGCGTCCAACGCGCTCACCAGCCGCAATTGGGGACCGCATCAGGGACCGCAGACTGACATTTACACGGGCAAGGGCGGCTACCACTACACGGGCAAGACCTACGACAACTCTTCACATCAAGCGCTGAAGACCGGCTGCGTTGCTTGCCACATGGGGCCGGTCGGCTCCAACGAAGGCATCGGCAATCACTCGTTTGCTCCGCAAGTCGCGACGTGCGCCCAAGCTGGCTGCCACGCCTCCGCGACCAGCTTCGACGTGCTGGGTCGGCAGACCGCGATGAAGAACACGCTTCGGCAACTGCGTGATGCGCTCAATACCAAAGGCTGGCTCACCGCGGCGGAAGCGGCGCCGTACGACGCGCTCACACCGGCCCAAGTGACGGACGCCAACTTCAAGAACGACGGCTCACGCCCGAGCGGAACACCGCTAACGGCTTCGGAAGCGGGCGCCCTCTACAACTACCTGCTCATCGCCCGCGGCGGCGCCGGTGGCGTCCACAACCCGCTCTACACGATGCAATTGATGTTCGACTCGTACGTCGCGGTCACCGGCGCGCCGCCTAGCACGATGCCCACGCGGCCCACGCCTTGAGCAACAATCGGGGTAGGTTGCTGCGCTGGCCCCCTACCCGCCTCGAGCCCGCACGGTAGCCGGGCCCAGCTTCAGGTCTCAGCTGTGCTCGCTCGACTTCGGCAATCGCTGCAAATGCATTGCCCGTCGGGGCCAGGGCGCAAGTGGTGACGCGCGCCACAGGTCGCGCAGCGAGCGTGCAACAACAATTGGTCCAGCTCGGCGCTGGCACGGGAGAGATCTTCCCGGGTCACGATGCCGCAAACGCCGCTGGCGTCGACCACGACTATCGAGCCGACACCCTGCAGCGCCATCAGGCGGGCCGCGTCACCGACCGAGCCGCTCGAAGGCAGGGTCACGACGTGTCGCCACGCCACCTGCATGACGTGAGCGTCCGGACCGAGCTCTTGCAAATCACAGGTACACACGATGCCCACGAGCCGGTCTTCGGTGACGACCGGAAAGTGGTGAACGCCGCGGCTGTGTGCCAGAGCCAGCACGTCCTCTGCGCGAGCCGCGGGGTCGATCGTGACCACGGGTGCCTTCATCAATTCGGAAACATGGGCGTCCATCGATCGCATCGTGGCCTCCTTGGGGATGTCGGAGCGGCCACCCAGCTCTACTAAGTAGGGACGGGCTCGACCGCATCGCTCGCTAGGTCAAGCACCTTTGGTGCCAGAGCCAACCGCCGGTTGCGATAGATACCGTTGGTGCTCACTTAAGGGCTCGCCCACCGAGAAGGCGTCGGATTTGAGAATCAAGCGCGCGACGAGCGGCCTCGTTCAACTCGGCGGGCGAATGCTTTGCACGACGACGCAGCGACTGCGCGTCTCTTCAGCGCGAGAGCCGATTTGCTAGGAAGATCCGCACGTGAGCCCTAGCTGGACTGCCGACCGTCGAGCGCGTCGGCGGCGCGCGGACTGCTCCGCGTTTCCGTTGCTGGTCGCGATGCCTTCGGCAGGGTAACCATGAAAACGGCTCCGTTGCCCAGGGTACTTTCAACGGAGATTGTCCCGCCGTGCTGAAGGACGATGTCTTTGACTCCGGCGAGGCCGATGCCCGACCCATGAATGCTAGTACGCTTGGCGTTCTCGGCTCGGGCGTACCAGTCGAAGATGGTCGCCTGCTCGCTCGACGCTACCCCGATTCCCTGATCCGCGACCATGAGCCGCACGCAATCCGTACCTGCCTCGCTGCATAGCTCGACCGACACGGAGATGGCGCCCCCGCTGGGACTGTACTTGATGGCATTCGAGAGTAAGTTGCTGACTACGCGCTCCAGGCGTCGAGGGTCCCAATGCCCGACGATCGGCTCGGTTGGCGCTGAAAGCGTTATGGGGTGCTTCGGCGAGCGCTCCTGGTGCTCGGCGATTAGCTCGCGCACTAGCCCCCCCAAGTCCACGTCCCGACGAGCTAGCTGCAGCGGAGTGCCTGCATGGAGCTGCGCCACGTCGAGCAGCTCGTCGATGATGCGGTCCATTCGGCTCGTCTGGCGCTTCATGCGGCTCACTGTTCGGGCACTCGTGGCCGCGTCGCGCTCGAGGAGGCCTAGGCCCATCGCGAGCGCGTGCAGCGGAGTCTTGAGGTCGTGCGACACGAGCGCCACCAATTTTTCCCTCGCGTTGACCGCGCGTCGCGCCTCGTCCAGCGCGCGCTGTAGAGCCATCTCGCTCCTGCGGCGCTCGGTGATGTCTTGAACCGTACCCACCAACCGAACAACCGTACCCGCTTCGTCTCGCACGACCTCGCCGAACGTTTCCAAGAGCGTGACGTGACCGTCTGGGTGGCGAATTCGAAATTCGTCGCGATAGCTATCTCCGGCAGCCATTGCTTCGCGAACGACTCGAGCGGCGCGGTCGCGATCGTCGGGGTGGATGCAGCTGAGCCACAGCTCGAAGGTCACGTCCTCGCTGAACGGCGCCCGACCGAACAAAAGCCATGCCT
>JAQSWN010000194.1 GCA_029266615.1 Polyangiaceae bacterium | reverse complement strand
TCCGCGGCTCGCATCAGCGCGAGCCGCGTGTCGAAGCGCGGCAATCGAAACTCCTCGGTGAACGCCCTTTAGAGCAGGCTCTTCAAAGTCGCGCCCATCTCCGCGGGCGAAGGCGACATTCGTACACCAGCTGCCGTCAGCGCGGCGATTTTGTCTTTCGCCGTGCCCTTTCCACCGGAAATGATCGCGCCGGCGTGACCCATGCGCTTGCCGGGCGGCGCCGTCGCGCCTGCGATGAAGCCCGCGACCGGCTTCTTCATGTGGGCCTTGATGTACTCGGCCGCGCGCTCTTCGGCGTTGCCGCCGATCTCGCCCATCATCATCACCGCCTGCGTGTCGGGGTCTTCATTGAAGAGCGTCAGAACATCCACGAAGTCCAGTCCCGCGACCGGATCACCGCCGATGCCAACGCACGTGGATTGGCCGAGGCCGAGCGCCGTCAGCTGCCCCACGGCTTCGTAGGTCAACGTGCCGGAGCGTGAGACCACGCCGATCTTGCCTTCGCGGTGGATATGACCGGGCATGATGCCGATCTTGCACTGACCCGGCGTGATGACGCCCGGACAGTTGGGACCGACGAGGCGCACGGGCTTGCCTTCGATCGCGCGGCGCACGCGAATCATGTCCGTCACCGGGATACCCTCGGTGATGCAGATGACCAACTGGCAGCCCGCGTCCACGGCTTCCAAAATGGCGTCGGCGGCGCCCAGCGCCGGCACGAAGATGCAGCTCGTGTCCGCGCCCGTCTGCTTCACCGCTTCCGCCACCGTGTCGAACACCGGAATGTTGACGGCCTTGCCGGCAGGGCCCTCGGCGCTGAACGTTTCCCCGCCGCGGTTCGGGGTGCAACCCGCGACTACCTGCGTGCCATACGCCAAACACTGCTTGGCGTGGAAAGAACCGGCCGAGCCGGTGATGCCCTGGACCAGGACTTTCGTGCTCTTGTTTACGAGAATCGACATCGTCTAAGTCCTCTTCCTCACGCAGCCTTGGTCGCAGCGACGATCTTTTTGGCGCCGTCCGCCATGCTGTCTGCCGGTTGAATCGCAAGCCCGCTGTCGCGCAAGATTTGCTTGCCCAACTCGACGTTCGTGCCCTCCAGCCGCACGACGAGCGGGACCTTCAGGCCGAGCTCGCGCGTCGCGGCCACGACGCCTTCGGCGATGACGTCGCACTTCATGATGCCGCCGAAGATGTTCACGAAGATGCCCTTCACCTTCGGGCTCGAGAGGATCATCGTGAAAGCCTTCGTGACTTGCTCTTTGGTGGCGCCGCCGCCCACGTCCAGGAAGTTCGCCGGACTGCCGCCGTGATGCTTGATGATGTCCATCGTCGCCATCGCGAGGCCGGCGCCGTTGACTAGGCAGCCGATGTCCCCGTCCAGCGAGACGTAGGAGAGGCCTGCGTCTTTCGCCTCGAGCTCGACCGGATCTTCTTCGTCTTTGTCCAGGAGGCCTTCCCACTCTTTGTGGCGCCCGCCCGCGTTGTCGTCGAAGTTGATCTTGGAGTCGCCCGCGATCACCTTGCCTTGCTTGGTGATGATGAGCGGGTTCACCTCGCACAGCGAGCAGTCTTCCTTCTCGAAGAGCGTGGCGAGCTTGCTGACCAGCTTGACGAACTCGGCGACGGTGTCCTTCGGGCTCGGCGTGCCTTCACCAACTTTCAGTCCGTAGGCGAGCTTACGCGCCTGATAACCGCTGAGGCCGATCGTCGGATCCACGAACTCGATGAGGATCTTGTCGGGAGTTTCCTCCGCGACCTTCTCGATCTCCACGCCGCCCTCCGTGGAGGCCATGACCGCGATCTTGCGCGTCTCGCGGTCCACGACCAAGCCGAGGTACAGCTCTCGCGCGATCTCGATCCCTTGCTCGACGTAGAGGCGCTTCACCTTCTGACCTTCGGGGCCGGTCTGGTGGGTGATGAGCTGCATGCCGAGGATCTTCTCGGACACGGCGCGGGCTTCCTTGGCGCCGCCTTTGACGACCTTCACGCCGCCGCCTTTGCCGCGGCCACCCGCGTGAATTTGCGCCTTGACGACCACGACGGAGGCGCCCGTCTCCGCCATGATTTGCTCGGCCGCCTTCTCGGCCTCGTCGACCGTGAAGCAGGCGATGCCCTTGGGTACGGGTACGCCGTACTTCGCGAACAGCTGCTTACCTTGATACTCGTGAATCTTCATCGGTTCAGGCCTTTGCTTTCACGATGTCCACGACCTTTTGCACGCTGTCGGCGCTGGTCTTGAGCATCGCGGTCTCAGCGGCGGTAAGCTCGATGTTGAGGATCTTTTCGACGCCGCCCGCGCCGATCACCACCGGCACGCCCAGGTAGAGGTCCTTGTAGCCGTATTCGCCGTCCAGGTAGGCGGCTGCGGGGAGGACGCGCTTCTGGTCGAGCAAGTACGCTTCGGCCATGACGACGGCGCTGTAGGCCGGCGCGTAGTAGGCGCTGGTGCCCATGAGGCCGACGATCTCGCCGCCGCCCTTGCGGGTCCGGTCTACGATCGTCGCGAGCTTTTCAGCCGAAATCAGCTGGGTGATGGGGATGCCGTTGATGGTGCAGTAGGAGAGCACGGGCACCATGTCGTCGCCGTGGCCGCCGAGCACCATGGCCCGCACGTCCTTGATGCTGGCGCCCGTCTCCCGGGCGAGGAACAGCGAGAGGCGCGCGCTGTCCAGGACGCCCGCCATGCCCACGACCTTTTCGCGCGGAGCGCCGACGCGGCGCTTGTACTCGTAAACCATCGCGTCCAGCGGGTTGCTGATGACGATGACGAACGCGTCCGGGCAGTACTTCTTGGCGTTGTCGGCGACGTTTTGGATGATGGGCAGGTTGACGCCGACCAGGTCGTCTCGGGACTGGCCCGGCTTGCGGGGGATGCCGGCCGTGATGATGAGCACGTCCGAGCCGGCCAAGTCTTCCCAGTTGGACGAGCCGGTGATCTTCGCGTCCGCGCCGGAGCACGCCGAAGATTGCTCGAGGTCCAGCGCCTTGCCCTTGGCGAAGTTCTCCTTGGCGGGGATGTCGAACAGCACGACGTCGCCTAGCTGCTCGTTCAAGCAGAGGTTCGCCAGCTCGCCGCCGATGTTGCCCGCGCCAATCAGACCGATTTTCTTTCTTGCCATTCGCTTTGTCTCCGGCTCCGAATTCTCGAAAAACCCGGAGTAGACCAGCAATTCCGCGCCCGCAACTACGCGCCGACCAGCACAGACCGGTGCCGGCAGCCGCGGCGCCGGCAGGCGGGTCCTAACGCGCCACTTTCCGGGAATTTGCCGAGCGTCAGCTGCCCCAGCCCGCTGTGGGGAAAGGTCGTCCGGGACGGGCGAAAAGGTAGCCCTGGAGCAGGTCGCAGCCGAGCGCGACGACGCAGTCGCGTTCCGCCGCGGTCTCGATGCCCTCGGCCACGACCAAAAAGCCCATGTCTTTGCACAGGGCCGTCATTGACGCGACGAGCTTCTGCTTTACCGGGCTCAGGTCGATGTCGCGCAGCAACGAGACGTCCAATTTGACGATCTCGGGCTCGAGCAAGGCGAAGCTCGAGAGCCCCGCGTAGCCGGCGCCCAGGTCGTCCACCGCGATGCGGAAGCCGAGCTGGCGTAGCTGATGAACGCGCTTCTCTACGCCGTCCACCTCCTCGATGATCGAGGACGTCTTTTCGTACAGCTCCGGATCCGCAAGGTCGAGCGGGTGCAGGTTCAAGAACAAGCAGGCGTCCGGCGCCGCGTGCTCCATGGCTGCCGCCGCGAGCGCGCGCACGCGACGACCCAGGCGCGGTAGGGCGCCGAGCCGCTCCGCGGCGTCCACCACCAAGTCCGGTCGGATCAGAGTTGGTTCTTCCGTACGCAGCAGCGCCTCATAGCCGAACACGCTGCGATCGGTGGCGCGCACGATGGGCTGAAACGCCATCCACATCGACGAGATGGCCGACTCGAAGCTGGCTTCGAGCCCGGCGCGATCCGCAGAAACGGCGTTGGCTCCCAGCAGCTTGAGCGCCTCGCGCTTCATGCGCGCCAGCCGGTACAGCTTGCGCGCTCGTTCTACCGTGTTCTTCAGCTCCTCCGGTTCGAACGGCTTGACGATGTATTTGAAAGCCCCGTACTCGACCGCGTCCGTCGCGCTCTCGATGGCGGGTAGCCCCGTGACGAGCACGACGGGCAGATCCGCGTCGTGCTCGCGGATGGTGCGGAGCAGCTCCACTCCCGTCATCTCCGGCATGGAGATGTCGCTCACCACGACGTGAACGCCGCCGGCCGAGACGCGCTTCACCGCGTCCCGAGCGTCCCCGAACGCTTCGACCTGGTAACCGGCGCTCCGCAGCGTGCGTTGAAACGCGCGCAAAGCCTCCGGCTCGTCATCGACGAGCACAATCGTGCCTGGCCGCCCAGGCGTCGGCATGAGCTCAGACGCCACGTCAGGGAACGTAGCGCAGCTGGACCGTGCCGGCACCAGGAAGCAAGCGGGGCAAAACTGCGCGCGAGGCGCAGGGCTGAGCTAGAGTACGCGCGTGACGGCTCCCAGGCGCACCGTAACCGTGGCGTGGATCTTGGCGATAGGGGGGTGTGGCGGTCCGCCCGTGTCGAGCCCGCCCGCCATCGCGGTGGAGGCGCCGAGCCCGCCTGGGCCGGCGCGCCGAGGAGCGGACGCACCGGACGACTGCGCTGCGAGGCCGGGGGAGCCACCGCCAGAGCCGCTGCGCATCCCCTACAGTGGCGTCGCGCGAGCGGCGCGGTGCCAGCGCGAGGTGTACACGATTATGGGCGGCGTGACGCACTTCCTAGGCGTCCCGTGCAAGCACTGTCACCTGGAGCCGGACTACGCGGCCGACACCCACAACAAGCAGGTCGCCAATTGGATGGCCCGCGAGCTCGTGCCGCGCCTCCACAAACGGGTGGCAGCCGCGGGGGGGCAGCGCGACGTCTGGTGCAAGGACTGTCACGCCGGCAAACCCAAGCTGCTCGGCAACCCTCGGCGGCGCGACCTCGCCGTGGATTGGATGACGACCCACCTCGTGGAAGACTTCGAGACGCGGTCGGGTAAACCCCCGAAATGCAAAGACTGTCATGGGGGGGACCTCGGCTCGCCGGAGTTCCGGGCCAAGGTCATCCTGGAGGGCTCGTTGGCTCTGCCCGCTCCGCCGCCCCCGATGGCGCTCCCGGCGGAAGGCCCCAGCGTTGCGCCCTCCGCGTCACAGCCTGTGCCAGACTTCGGCAAACGCTGATGCAGAGCGGTATCAAGCGCGCGCTCTTCGAACACGTGCGACACGATCGCGACCTCGGCATCTTGTTCCGGGACGTGACGGGAAATGCTTTGCAGTTCCCGTGGCACTTTCACCCGGAGCTCGAGCTCACGCACATCGTGCGGGGCGTAGGCCGCCGCTACGTCGCGGACAGCATCGAGCCGTTCGACGCGGGTGACCTGTGCCTGGTCGGCGCCAGCACGCCGCACTGCTGGCTCACCGAGCAAGGTGACACCAGCCCCGTCCACGCGCGCGTGATTCAGTTTTTGCCCGAATCCCTCGGTCTTTCCCTGACGGAGACCGCCACGTTTCGTCCTCTCGTGAAGCTGTTCGAGCGCGCGCGTCGCGGCCTGCTCGTGACGGGCCCCGCGCGGGCGCGCGCCGCGGAGACGATGCGCGAGCTATTCACGGAGCGCACCCGCTCACTCGACCGCTATGTCGGGCTCCTCGCCATCTTGACGGACTTGTCCGAAGTCGAGGACCTGCGCGAGCTGGCACTCGTGGAGTCGCCGCCGCCGCACGACGCACAAACGACCGAGGTCGCGGGGAGGCTGCTCGGCTTTTTGCATCAGCACGCTACCGACGCGGAGCTCTCGTTCAACCAGGTTGCGCGCGCGGTGGGCATGTCTCGCGCGAGCTTGGGTCGAGTCTTTCCCAAGCTGTTTGGGCGCACCTTCGCGAAGTACCTGGCGGAGGTCCGCGTCGTCAAAGCGTGCTCGTTGCTGAGCGAAACGGACAAGAGCGTCGCGGAAATCGCGGTCGAGACCGGCTTCGGCAGCGTCTCGAACTTCAATCGCCGCTTCCTTGCGCTCAAGGGCACGAGCCCTCTTCGCTACCGAAAGACGGCTCAAGCGCGCGCGCGCGCCGCGTCTTGACCGACAAATTCGCCTTACCGAAGCAGGGCTCCGCGAGCAACGTCTATGTCGGCCAAACGGAGTACGATGGCTGTACCCCGTTGAACGGTCGGATCAGCGAGCTCTTGGTCTACAGCCGCGCGCTGAGCCCGGAGGAGGTGAGCGACGTGGAGGGTTACCTGATGCAGAAGTGGGCGTGCTGCACGGAGTGAGCGGTCATTTTTGCATACGGCCGCGCACGAAGGCGCCGTGACCGTTCAGGTACTGGTTCGTCCAACCGCCGTCCACCGGCGCGCCGGCTTGGAGCAGGCAGCTGGAGTCGGTACAGCCGTCCAGCTTCCAGGCGGCCCAGCTGATCTTGCGAATGTTCATCCAGTCGTCCCACAGCTGCGACTCGTCCGCGCAGACGGTGGGTATCTCGGCCCCGCCGTCTGCGGGGGTGGCGCCCCACTCGGTGACGAACAGCGCGGCGCCGTTCGCCAGGGCCGAGTCGCCTTTTTGCCGCAGCCAAGCCTTGTGGGTGCAGGCGTAGTAGTGGAGGGTGTACATCAGGTTGGTGCCCTGGACCGGGTCCAGAGCCGCCACGTCCACGTTCTGTGAGTAGTTGGGGGTGCCGAGGATGATGATGGCTTCCGGATCCTGCTCGCGGATCGCGGCCACCACCGCCTCGTGGTACTTTTTGAGGTCCCCCCAGCTGATTCCGATCGGCTCGTTGAACGTCTCGTAAAGCACGTTCGGGGTGCCGGCGTACTTGGCGGCGACCTCCGAGAAGAAGGCGACCGCGGCGTCCGGATTTTCGTGCGCCTCGTGCGCGTGGTAGTCGACGATGACGTAGACGCCGGCCGCGATGGCGTTGTCCACGATTTTGTACACCTGCTCCTTGGCCACGTCCGGGAGGGCGAGGTAGGCGTTGTCCGGCTCGACGCCCATGGCGGCCCGGACGACCTTGAGGTTCCAGTTATTGCGCATCCAACGAAGCGCCTGGAGGCTTTCGGCGTAGCCGTCGTCCTCCCAGTTGAGCCACATGCTGCTGGCGCCCTTGAGCTGAACCGCGACTCCGTCTTGGTTCTGGAGCTCGGTGCCGACCACTTTGAGGTGACCGTTCAGCTCCACGACGGTTGGACCCATGTCCTCGTCCGCGCTGATGTCGGTATCCATCCCCAAGTCGCTTGGATCCCCTTTCGGCGCCGGCAGGGATGTCGTCCCTGCGTCGCAGCCTGAGGAAAAAATCCCAGAAACGAGCGCGAGCACCGCAAGCGGCCGAGCAACCATGGTCGAGTTAGTGGCCTAGTTGGCCAAAATGCTCAACCAGAACCAGCTCAGTTTTCTTGCAGATCTGCTCAGCCGCACCCCGTTCAGAAAGCTTCTGGAGAAACGGCTCCGAAAACAGGATGAAACCTCCGGCCTGGATACTCAAAACCGCTTCGTAGGCTCACCGGACGAAAGGTCTCTCAATGAACCCGATCGTTCGGCTCATCGGTATTGCGGCGCTGTCGCTCGTAGCGACGGCATGTAACAAGTCAGAGGCTCCCAAGCCGACCGCGGCAGATGCTCCCGCCCCGGCCGCTTCAGGAGCTACTGCGGACGCTCCCTCCGCCACCGCTGCAGCTGCTCCAACGGCCGCGCCAGCGGGGTCGGGTGGGAAGTTGAAAATCGCTTACAGCGACTGGCCCGGTTGGGTGGCGTGGGAAATCGCCATCCAGAAGGGCTGGTTCAAGGAAGCGGGCGTGGACGTCGAGTTCAAGTGGTTCGACTACGTGCCCTCCATGGAGGCGTTCTCGGCCGGCAAGGTCGACGCCGTGTGTATGACGAATGGCGACGCGCTCGTGACCGGTGCTACCGGTGGCAAGAGCGTTTCCATCATCATCAACGACTACAGCGACGGCAACGACATGATCATTGCCAAGCCGGGCATCAATTCGGTTGCCCAGCTGAAGGGCAAAACCGTAGGCGTGGAGGTCGGCTTCGTCGACCACCTGCTGCTCCTTCACGCCCTCAAATCGGCAAACCTGAAAGAGAGCGACATCAAGCTCAAGAACGTCAAGACCGACGAGACGCCGCAAGCGCTCAAGTCGGGTGATGTGGACGCGATCGGCGCTTGGCAGCCGAGCAGCGGCGCCGCGCTGAAAGAAGTCCCTGGCAGCAAGGCCATCTTCACCAGCCACGACGTGCCCGGCCTCATTTACGACATGCTCGCGGTCAACCCGAAGAGCTTGGCCGAGCACAAGGCCGATTGGGTCAAAGTGGCCAAGGTCTGGGACCGCGTCGCCACCTTCGTGAACGACGAAAAGAACCTGGACGAAGCCGCCAAGATCATGAGCGCGCGCGTAGGCCTCACCCCCGACGCGTACAAGGCGATCATGAAAGGCACGCACATCATGGGCCTCGCCGAGGCGAAGAAGCACTGGGCCAAGGCCGACAGCCTGACCTCCGTGTTCGGCTCCAACAAGGTCGTGGACGAGTTCAACGTGAAGAACACCGTCTACAAGGCGCCGGAAAAGGTGGACGAGTACCTGGATCCAGCGATCTCCGAGGAAGCGGCCAAGTGAACGACGGCCCAGAACGGATCCAAGCCCACATGTCGAGCTCCAAACCTCGCCGGCGGCTCTTGGCCGTTCGCGCACCTCTGCCACCGCGTGCAAGCGTCGTGGCGGGGGTGCTGGCCTTCGTCCTCCCGTTTCTAGCCTGGTGCATCGTCAGCTACGTCCCGTTCATCTGGCACCCCCTGGTGCACGTTCGGGACGCGAGCGACGTCAACGTACCGGGTGAATACAGCTACGTTGCGGTGGACCAGCTCATCGAGCTGGAAGTGTTCGAGAAGCGCAACCAAGAGCTTGCCAAAGCCAACGCCCGCCCGCTCGCTGGTGAGCGCGCCAACCCGGTGTTCTTGCCCGCGCCGCACGAAGTGGCGCGCGCCTTCTACACGGCATTCACCACGCCCCCGCTCCGCAAGGGCGACTACTGGCTCCACGAAAGCCTGTGGCAAAGCTGCCAGGTCATCTTCTGGGGCTTCTTGTACTCGGCCCTGGTGGGGCTGCCGCTCGGCATCCTGTGCGGCACCTTCCCCTTGTTTTCACGGCTCTCGGAGCCGTTCGTGGACTTCGTGCGCTACATGCCGGCGCCGGTGTTCGGCGCCCTCGCCGTCGCTGTGCTCGGCCTCGGCAACGAGCCCAAGATCACCATCATCTTCATCGGCACCTTCTTCCAGATGGTGCTCATCGTCGCCAACACGACGCGCTCGGTGGACGGCGCGCTCCTGCAGGCCGCGCAAACGCTCGGCGCCGGGCGCTTTCAGCTGCTGAAGAACGTCGTCATCCCTGCCGCGATCCCCGCCCTGTACCGGGACATGCGCATCCTGCTCGGCTGGGCGTGGACGTACCTCGTCGTCGCCGAGCTGATCGGCGAAAAGTCCGGCATCAGCGCGTTTCTTTATCAAGAGCAGCGCTACCGCCACTTCGACAACGTGTACGCAGGCATCGTGATGATCGGCATCATCGGGCTCATCACGGACCAGACGCTGAGCTTCGTCGGTCGTTTCCTGTTTCCCTGGGAAACTGGCAACAACGCTCTCTTTCGCCTGTTTGGCCAGATCAAGCTCGCTTTCTCGTCTCGCGGCACCGCCCCCCCCGAGGCGGACCCCATCAACGACTCTCAAGTGCTGGAGCGCATGCCTGTCGTCCCCATGACGGACGCTCCGGAGGAAGAAGCCCATGTCGGTTGACGATCGTCTCGAGCTGCCGGACTACCGGCACCACAGCGAGGAAGTTTCCAAGCGCTTCGCGGAGATCCGCAAGCAGCCGGTCGTGATGAGCCTGTCCGCCGTTTCGCGGCAGTTCGAGAGCGCGCAAGGGCCGGTGCTCGCGCTCAACAAGGTGAGCTTCGACGTCCGAAAGCGCGAGTTCATCAGCGTGATCGGCCCTTCCGGCTGCGGCAAGTCCACGCTCATACGCATCGTCGCGGGGCTCGAGACCTGCACTGGCGGCTCCATCACCATCGACGGCAAAGAGGTGGGAGAGCCCGCCGCCGACCGCGGCATGGTCTTTCAGGGGTACACGCTGTTCCCCTGGTTGAACGTGAAGCAAAACGTGATGTTCGGGCCCAAGATGAAGGGCATGCCCAAGGCCAAGGCCGAGCGCACGGCCATGGACTGGCTGGACGTGGTCGGGCTGACCAAGTTCGCCAACCACTACCCGGCGCAACTCTCGGGCGGCATGAAGCAGCGCGTCGCCATTGCTCGCGCGCTCGCGAACGAGCCCCGCATCTTGCTCATGGACGAGCCGTTCGGCGCTCTGGACGCCCAAACTCGCGCCAGCATGCAGTCGCACCTGCTCAAGATTTGGGAGACGGTGGACGTCACGATTCTGTTCATCACCCACGATTTGGACGAAGCCATCTACTTGTCGGACCGCATCGTCGTGCTGGGCGCGCACCCCGGTCGCATCCTGGAAATCATCGACGTGCCGGTGGCCCGGCCCCGAACGACCGACCAGTTCTTGTCCGGCCACTTCCTCGCGACGAAAAAACGGCTCGAGCAATTGATTCACCATCGTGAAACCTCCCCGAAACATGGCGCGGGCAAACTAGGTGTCGTTGCGGCCTAAAACCGCGACGACTCACCAAGCCTGAGCCGGGACGACCCGGTTCGCGACGGGCCACAATGCCGGGACGACCCGGCACTGAAGTTCCTTCCAGGGTCCGGCCGCCACCGGGCGCGAGCGCTGCTCTACGTCGACCTTCCCTGTGAGGAGAAGGCACGACGAATGAACGAGTTGATTCTGGAAGACGCGCTGCGCGGCGGGCAGATGTGGTCCCGAGTGCTGCAGCGCGGTCAAACCCTCAGGCTGACGGACGTGGAAGGCGGCGCGAGTGTCGCGGCCTTGTTCTACAACGCGGAGGACAAGAGCGAGCGCTACAACATGCCGGACACGCTCAAGGCGCAGCACATCGCGCGTCTCACGGCCGGCTTCGTCTTGTACTCGGACATGGGGCGCGTGCTCTGCTCGATCACGGAAGACACCGTCGGTTGGCACGACACCATCACCGGTCACGGTAACGCCAAGCATAGCCTGGCCAAGTACGGCGAAGGCACGTACCAGAAACTGCGTAACGACTGGTACCGCAATACCCACGACAATTTCTTGGTCGAGCTCGGCAAGTACGACCTGGGCAAGCGGGACATCGTCGCCAACGTCAACTTCTTCGTGAAGGTCGTGGCGGACGAGCAGGGCGCGCTGTCCTTCGTGCCCAACCACTCGCAATCGGGTGGCTACGTGCAGCTCCGCGCGGAAATGAACACGCTGGTCGTGCTCTCCAATACGCCGCACCCGCTCGACCCCAGCAGCGCCTACGCCCCGAAACCGGTCGCGATCGGTATTCGCAGCGGCACGCCCGCGGGTAAGGAAGATCCGTGCCGCCTCTCTCGGCCCGAGAACGGTCGCGGCTTCGAGCTCACCGACAGCTACTTCGCAGGGAGAGCCTGAAATGTCCCTCCTCGAAAGCAAGCTCCAGCCCGAAAACGCGGTGCTCGACCAAGTCGTGCTGGCCGGCGACGGCTTCACTCACGTGGTGAAAAGAGGCCAAACCTTCCGCATCGTGGACGTCGAAGGCAACCAAGCCGCCGACACTCTGTTTTACGACGCGCATGACCCGAGCAACCGTTACAGCGCGGTCGACACGGTGCGCGAGCAGGGCAACATCTACCTGACCACCGGCACGAAGCTCATGTCCACCGAGGGCGACGTGCTGATGACGATCGTGGCCGACACGTGCGGTCGGCACGACACTTTGGGCGGCGCCTGTGCGGCGGAGTCCAACCAAGTGCGCTACGCGATCGAGAAGAAGCACATGCACGCTTGTCGTGACACCTTCTTGCTCGTCGCCGCTTGCTGCACGAAGGACCTTTCGAAGCGAGACATCACCGCCAACGTCAATTTCTTCATGAACGTGCCGGTCACGCCGCAGGGCAAGCTCACGTTCGAAGACGGAGTGTCGGGGCCGGGACGCTACGTCGAGCTTCGAGCCGAGCGCGACGTGCGCGTCCTCATCTCCAATTGCCCCCAGCTGAACAATCCTTGCAACGGCTACAACCCGACCCCGATCCGTGTCCTGGTTTGGGACGGAGGTGCAGGCTGAGCCAAGTCACCTGAAACCGCCTGAAATCCATCTCGAATTCGCCAACTCCCAACTCAAAGCTACTCTTCATAACCCGAAGAATCCGGAAGCCCGAGGGCCCGGGCCAACCCTGGAAGATCAGGATTGAGCCCCTGGTTTGCCAACAACACTGAACCGGTGATGTCTACGAAGCGGTTCGGGTCCTCTGGCTTCCTGATTCTTCGCGTTAAACGGCGCTCGCCATGTTCGACACCGTTCTGATCGCCAATCGCGGCGAAATTGCTTGCCGCGTCATTCGTACCCTCAAGCGCTTGGGCGTTCGCTCCGTCGCCGTTTACTCGGAGGCCGACCGACACTCCAAGCACGTGCTCGAAGCTGACGTGGCCGTATGCGTCGGCCCCGCCGCCGCCAAACAGAGCTACCTCAACGTCGAGGCAGTGCTCGAGGCCGCGCGCAAGACCGGCGCGCAAGCCATCCACCCCGGCTACGGCTTCCTCAGCGAGAACACTCGCTTCGCGGAAGCCGCCGAGGCCATGGGCATCGCGTTCGTGGGCCCGACCTCCGAACAGATCTCGAAGTTCGGGTTGAAGCACACCGCGCGCGCGCTCGCCAAGGCCGCGGGCGTGCCGCTCCTTCCTGGAAGCGAGCTCCTCGCGAACTTGGAAGAAGCGCAAACAGAGGCCGCGCGCATCGGCTTTCCGGTCATGCTCAAGAGCTCGGCCGGCGGCGGCGGCATCGGCATGTCCCTGTGCCGAAGCGCGGAAGAGCTGACGAACGCCTACGAAACCGTCAAACGCCTGTCGCAGAACAACTTCGGCGACGCCAGCGTTTACCTGGAGCGCTTCGTAGAAAGAGCGCGTCACATCGAGGTGCAGCTCTTCGGCGACGGCAAAGGAGACGTGATTGCACTCGGCGAGCGCGACTGCTCGGCCCAGCGTCGCAATCAAAAGGTGATTGAGGAGACCCCGGCCCCGAACTTGGAGCCATCCCTCCGTCGAGCGCTGCACGAAGCGGCGGTCGTGCTCGGTAAGAGCGTCGGCTACCGCTCCGCAGGGACGGTCGAGTTCGTGTTCGACGCGGACCGGCGCGAGTTTTACTTCCTGGAGGTGAACACGCGTCTCCAAGTCGAGCACGGCGTCACCGAGCTGGTCATGGGCGTGGACCTGGTCGAGTGGATGATTCGCACCGCCGCCGGACAGCCGCCCGATCTGAGCCAATTCCGCGGCCGCGAGCCGAGCGGGCACGCGATCCAGGTGCGCGTCTACGCGGAAGACCCCGCGCGCGAGTTCAAGCCGAGCTCCGGCTTGCTCACGGAGGTAAAGCTACCCGACGCCCGCGTCGATACGTGGATCGAGACCGGCACGGAAGTTTCGCCCTTCTACGATCCGCTGCTCGCCAAGATCATGGTGCACGGCCAAGATCGTCCGCAGGCGCTCTCGAAGCTTCGCACCGCAATCGCCGACACCCGCGTCGGCGGCATCGAGACGAACCTGAGCTACTTGGCCCAGCTCGCGGTGGACCCCGTTTTCGTCGCGGGCGAAACGATCACCGCTCACCTCAAGTCCGTGCGCTTCGCGACGCAGAGCATCGAGGTGCTCTCGCCGGGCACGTTCAGCATCGTGGTGGAGCACCCGGGCCGTCTTGGCTATTGGGACGTCGGCATCCCGCCGTCCGGGCCGATGGACGCGCTGAACATGCAGCTCGCGAACCGAGTCGTCGGCAACGCCGCGAGCGCTCCGGGGCTCGAGCTCACCATGGTGGGCCCCGCTCTCAAGTTCGCGACGGATACGGTCGTGGCGTTGGCGGGTGCGGCCATGAGCGCCACGCTGGACGACGTGGCGGTCGCGCCCTACGAGCCGATCACCATCAAAGCCGGGCAGACTCTCAAGCTTGGCAGCATTCCCGAAGCGGGCGCGCGCGCCTACTTGGCGGTGCGCGGTGGACTGGACGTTCCGGAATACCTCGGCAGTCGTACGACTTTCACGCTCGGCGGCTTCGGAGGCCACGGCGGTCGCGTGCTGCGCCGAGGTGACATCCTCCACCTCGGTACCGCCGCCGCGACGGACGAGCCGCGCGCTCTGGCCCCGTCGTTGCGTCCGAGCATCGCGCGGAGCTGGGAGCTGGGCGTGCTGTACGGCCCCCACGGCGCGCCGGACTTCTTCACCCCGCGCGACATCGAGACGCTGTACTCGAGCGAGTGGGAGGTGCACTACAACTCGAACCGTACCGGAGTGCGCCTGGTCGGTCCCAAGCCCGAGTGGGCGAGGCCGGACGGCGGCGAAGCGGGCCTCCACCCGTCCAACATTCACGACGTCGCGTACGCCATCGGCGCCATCGACTTCACCGGTGACATGCCAATCTTGCTGGGGCCGGACGGCCCGAGCTTGGGCGGCTTCGTGTGCCCCGGCGTGATTGCGACCGCGGAGCTGTGGAAAATGGGCCAGCTGCGCCCGGGCGACAAGGTGCGGCTCGTTCCACTTTCCGAGCCGCAAGCGTGTGCCCTGGAGGCCGCGCAGCTGCAGTTGATTGAGCGACGTGACGCCGAGCCCACGCCGCGGCTGGTCCAGGTGCCGCCGAGCGGTGCGGTCGTGCTCGAGCGCGCGGAGTCTCCGGAACGCGTACGAGTCGTCTATCGTCGCGCCGGCGATCGCTACTTGCTCGTGGAGTACGGGCCCCTCGTGCTGGACCTTCGGCTTCGCTTCCGCGTCCACGCGCTGATGACGTGGCTGAAGGAAACGAAGCTCGCCGGCATCGTGAACCTCACGCCCGGCGTGCGCTCCCTACAAATCCATTTCGATCCCCACGTGCTCTCCTCCGCCAAGCTGCGTGAAGCGTTGGAGCGCGCGGAAGAAGAGCTCGCCAGCATCGACGACGTGGCGGTGCCGACTCGCACCGTGCACCTGCCGCTCTCGTGGGACGACCCGCAAACGCAGCTCGCGATCCAAAAGTACACCACCTCCGTGCGACCGGACGCGCCGTGGTGTCCGAGCAACATCGAGTTCATTCGTCGCATCAACGGCTTGAATTCGATTCAGGACGTGTACGACACCGTGTTCGGTGCGAGCTACCTGGTGCTCGGGCTAGGTGACGTGTACCTGGGCGCGCCCGTGGCGACGCCCGTGGATCCGCGGCATCGCCTGGTGACCACGAAGTACAACCCCGCGCGCACGTGGACCCCGGAAAACGCGGTCGGTATCGGCGGCGCGTACATGTGCATCTACGGCATGGAGGGGCCCGGCGGCTACCAGTTCGTCGGCCGTACCCTCCAGGTTTACAACCGCTTCCGCTCGACGAAACAGTTTGCGCCCGGCACGCCCTGGCTGCTTCGGTTCTTCGACCAAATTCGTTTCTTCCCGATTTCGGCGGAGGAGCTCTTGGAGCAGCGCGAGGCCTTTCCGTACGGCAAGGTCGACATTCGCATCGAAGAAGGCACCTTCAAGCTGCGAGACTACGAGCGCTTTCTCGCTGAAAATCAGAGCTCTATCGGCACCTTCAAGCAACAACAGCAGACTGCGTTCGAAGCCGAGCGTCAGCGCTGGATCGAAAACGGACAGCTCAGCTTCAGCAGCGACGCGCAGAGCGGAGCGGGCAGTGGCGCGGACGTGGCCGCGCTCCCGCCGGGCACCGAGCCGGTGGAGTCGCATGTCCCGGGCAGCGTTTGGAAGCTGGAGGTGAAAGCCGGTGAGCGCGTCAAACGTGGCCAAACTTTGCTAGTGGTCGAGTCGATGAAGATGGAAATCGCAGTCGAGTCCCCCGCGGACGGCGTGATCGTGGAGCTCCTCGTCGGCGAAGGGCGCGCTGTCGCCCCGGGCCAGCGCGTGGCCGTGCTGCGCGGTGAGGCCGCGCCGTGACAGAGTCCCTCGCCGAGCTCTCGGCCGCTTATCGCGAGGGACGCCGGAACGCGGCGGAGGAGCTGTCGGCGTTGGTGCGACGGCTCGACGCCGCCGGCAACGAGCCCGTCTGGATCTCGCGCTTCAGCGAGGCGCAGGTGCTCGCGCAGCTGGAAGCGGCGGACAGCACGGGACCGCTCTACGGCGTGCCGTTCGCGGTGAAAGACAACATCGACGTCGCGGGGCTTCCGACCACGGCCGGGTGCCCGGAGTACAGCTACCTGCCAGCGCGGCACGCCTACGTGGTGGAGCGGCTCGTGCAAGCGGGTGCCATCGTCATCGGTAAGACGAACTTGGATCAGTTCGCGACCGGATTGGTCGGCACGCGCACGCCTTACGGTGTCTGCAGCTCGGTGTTCGACAGCCGCTACGTCTCGGGAGGCTCGAGCTCTGGCTCGGCGGTGGCAGTCGCGAGCGGTCAAGTCGCGTTCTCGCTCGGGACGGACACCGCTGGTTCCGGCAGAATTCCTGCCGCTTTCAACGCGCTCGTCGGGCTCAAGCCGACCCGCGGCGTGCTCAGCACGCGAGGCGTCGTGCCGGCGTGTCGCTCGCTCGACTGCGTGTCCGTGTTCGCCAAAACGATCTCGGACGCGGAGCTGGTGTTCGAAATCAGCGCCAGTTTCGACGCGGACGACTCCTTCAGTCGCCCGCGGAGCGCCGTGAACGCCCTCGGCGCCGCGCGAGGTCAGCTCGTGGTTCAGTGGCTGTCCCGAGAGGTGCGCGCCCGCGACCGCGAGCCAAACGCAATCGTGCGCAGGCTTCGGGTT
>JAQSWN010000402.1 GCA_029266615.1 Polyangiaceae bacterium | reverse complement strand
CGCGCTCCACCGAAAGCCGCGCCAGTACGAGGCGCGTGTGGACGGCGACTGGGCGGAGGTCAGCATCAGCAGCGACGAGGGCGCCGTGGACCGTGTCAAATGCGTGCGCGAAGACGGTAAATGGCGCGTTGTTCTGGAGCTCCCTCCCCTCGCGCCCATCGAGCGCCGGATGGACGGAGGCTTGTGAGGTTGGTTTGGGGGGTGCGCGCCGCGGGGCGGTTGGCGGCCCTGGTGGCGCTCTCTCCCGGCGCTAGTACTCCTCGCCCATCCCATCGAAGGGCACTGGCTCTCTGAGCGAACACCACGCCGTGTAAGCTTCAGCCCGCTGGACTCGAGCTCGCGCGTCGACCCGCAGGGTCGGTGCTTCATCACACCCAGCGGGGAGGACCAGGAAACTGAAATCGATTGCGGGCTCTACGCCTGTAACATTCAGTACGCGTGCGAGTGCACGGCTACTTCGTGCGCGACGGTAGAGCTGCCGACGACGGAGCCGCGGCTCGACAACGCGTTCTCGTTCCTAGACGTGGCGCTCGACTCAGACGACCGCATGGTCGGTACGTTGGTCACCAACGCCGACACGGAAGACGATTCGCGCCTCACGGTGCGGCTGAGGCGCCAGTAGGCCTGCTTAGAGCTCGAATTCGTCGTTCAACAGCTCGACGGGGGGTGGCGGCTCGCTCGGCTCCGCCTCCCCGTCCGACTTCTCGTCGCTCGCCTCGATCGCCGCGTCGATGCGTGACAGCACGCTCCGGAGCATCTCCTTCGAGCGCGCTTCGAGCTGGACCCGCTTGCGCTTCTCTTCCTCCAGATCGTGCGCCAACGAAATGGCCGCCAGCAACAAGGACTGCGGCGAGATGGGCTTGCCCGGCGCGCTCATGGTGCGGAGTCGCGCGTCGACCAAGTCCGCCAGGCGCCTCAGCTCGGCCTCTTCAGCGGAGGCGACGACGCGGTACGTCTGCCCCCCCACTTTGAGCTCGACTGGGCTGCCTGCCATGCGGCCCGGACCGTAGCATCATGGAGTACGCATGGAAATGGCCAGTAGGCGAGAATCCGCAAACGGTACCCCCTCACGGAGGGTGCCCGCTCGGCCGAGATGAATGCGCCCATGTTCTCCACAGGCGACCCACAGCTTGTGCGTGAACTGGGCGCGAAACGTACGGATCGGCGCGTCTACTCCGCATTCAACGCAGCAGCTTCGCGACGAGATCCGTGAGCACGCGCTGCGCGTCCACCACCTCCGGACCCGCGAGGTGCTTGCGAGTCACGACCTCCACCGCCGCCGCGGCCGCGAGCAAGCTCGGCTCGTCGTTCGCGCTGAGCCAACCAACTCCAACCTGCCGTGCGTCCGTCGCGCAACGGGACAGGGCTCCTTGCAATACCTTGCCCGCTGGGGAGAGGAGCTCGCCGTGCGTGCGTGGCGTGAGCGCAACGCGAGCTTCGATGGGGCGGGTCTCGAGCTCCTCCAACCACGCTCTCGCGATGGCTCGCACACGCTCGAGCGGGGTACGAGCGGCCGTGACTGCGCCCGCCAGCCGCACCTCGAGCGCGCGCAACGTGCGGAGCTGCAGCTGCTCGAGCAAGTGGTCGGGACTATCAAAAAACTCGTAAAAAGTGCTCCTTCCGACGCCGGCACGCGCCGCGATGCGCGCCACCGTAAGCCGCCCCTGCGAGAGCGCCTCCGAAGCGGCTAACAGCAGCCTTTCGCGATGCTGCGCGTCCCGCTCCACGCGGCTCAAAGAGCGATCGTAGGCACCGCGACCCGGCGCAGGTATCAGCAACTCTCGATTCATTGGGAATTCAGGGTCCCAATTATGCCAGCGGTTTCGTTGTCGCCTAGTGCCAATCTTGGCGAGAGAAAGGCAAGTCCCTCGCGTATGAAGACAGTAGCGTCTTGTTGGGGCGCTTCATCTCGGACCGCACTCGTCCGCGCGGGCCGAGATCGCTCGCGTTCGCTTAATAGGACGCCATGGTCTCTATGCCGGACGCTGCCTGGGCCGGTGGCCGACGGGAAACCGGAGGGGGCGGGAGCGTGTGAACCAGCGGCCCTCCGGCGTGGGTGGTCCCGCGCGTTGGCGGGCTTGGCGCGTCTGGCTCCTGATACCTCGAGTTGGGCGGCCCGCAGGCCGATGATGGACGGTGGCCACCCGTGAGTGGGCCGCCGCGGGAGGAGTTTTCACGTGAAACACATTCGCGCGTACGGCTGGACAGCGCGAGCGGAGCTGCCTGGAGCCCGGCGGCCGGGGTGACTTCCTCACGAGTCCGCGTCACCGACGGTCGCCGGGAAGCGGCCGCAACGCGGCCGCAGCGGCGGGGAGTCGGAAGCGCGTGCGTTCGTCTTGCAGCCAGCCAGCGTGTCGACAGGCTGCGCAGTACCGGTCGCTCGTCCCCTCGTGGAGGATCCGCCCGTGCCCAGGTCCGCCACTTCGCTGCCGTCGCAGCGGCCGCTGCGGCTGCCGGGGGAAGGACTTCGAGCCGGCGGGGGCATGCCGCTCGGCTTGCTGCCGGACATCCGGTGAGCCCTTCGACGCTTGTTCGGCGCCGCGACCTGGGCCGGCGGCTCCGTCCGGGCTCGGCGGCTCCAGGGCCTCTCTAGGCAACGTCGTGCCATCAAACTGCCGGCGCTTCGCAGGCCGGCGCTAGGACGCCGGGTGGGTCCGAGTCCGTCGTCGGCGAGGCCCGGTCGAGGCCCCTCGCTCGCTCGCTCGCGCCAGCGGGGATGGCCCGCCCCGGATCCTGACCCTCGCGTCCGCAGCCCGAGGGTGCCGCGACCAGGGCAATCGGGTTTGGCATCACGTTTCGAGCTGCGTGCGGCAGCCCGCCGGCCCCAAGCTCAGTCGATCGGCGGAGAGGGCCGGCGGTCGAGCTTGCCGCGGGACCTCTCTGGACCGTAGCCTCAGTGGCCTGGACTCTTCCGCCGCAACGGGTCCGGATCCTCGGGGTCCCTCCCCGGGCCGAAGGCCGCCTTGGCGAAGTTCCGACGGCACTCGGCTCTAGAACGCCGGCGCGAGGCCGCACCGCTGATTCCGTCTGAGCTCCTCCGTGATGGCTTCGTGGCCTGCTCCCTCGGACCGCACGGGCTTCCCCTGCGGTTCCTAGGCGGCGGCGAAGCGCGCGTCGTGACCGACGCGTCGCGCGTCCGAGGCGGACACGTTCGCTGACGTGGCGTGCGACAGCTCAGGGGGACCGATGGCTTCGCGGACGCCGACGGAGGACGTGCTGGCGCACCCGCGGCCCGTGCCCCGGGCGGCCCCAGCAACCGCCGGATCATGTCTGGCGCCTGTGCGCGCACCCGGGAGCGGTCGCCGAACATCCGGCTGCAGAAGCGGCGCCACCCGAGTCCGATGTCGCGCGCGCCGGGCGGGGGGCGCTCGCTGGGCTAGGGCGAGCTGGGGCGCAGCCTCGGCGCCGGAGGGGAGCTGGCCAGCCGCGGAAGGTGAGCTAGCGCCGGAACCCCCAGCTTGGCACGAGGGTGGAGCCGGTCATCCCGCGAGGCGAGGCGGACGCAGTCAGTCGAAGCGCAAGGGGCGCGGGTACGGAGGGAAGACGCGACCTCGTCCGGATTCGTCAGGATGGCTGGAACGGAGCCGCGAGCGGCAACGGACAGCACCTGGGAAGCCACGGCGACTCGATCGCACTGCG
>JAQSWN010000401.1 GCA_029266615.1 Polyangiaceae bacterium | reverse complement strand
CTTCCAGGTGGCGGTCCACCTTCTCGAAGTCTTCCGCGCCGATGCGCTGGCGAAGGCGCTTGAGGTCGCCTGCAACGAGATCGACGACCGCCTTCTGGCGTGCGACCTCCTTCGCGGCCGCGGCCGCCGCTGCGGCTTCGTCCATGCCTGGTCCGGCCTGTGGCTGCACTCCCTTGAATAGGCGATCGAACGCAGACTTGGGGTTCACCTCGGGGTGCAGCGGCTGGTCTTTGCCAGCGTAAATCATGCGGTTGAGGCTGGTCGGATCCTGGCACTCCACGCCGAGCTGCACGGAGCGGAAGAGCGTCTCCGGCGAAGCGTCGTCCGCCCCGCGTTGATACGGCGCACCCGGGCCGAATGCCTTGGCCACGACCTGATCGATGGAGGGACCAGAGCCCCAGCCGGTGCGGCGACCGTTGCCGCCGTCGAAGTTCGCACCTGCGCTCGGCTCTTGCAAAGATGAGCCAGTCCACAAGCCGGCCATGCCGAACGCGTGGTTTTCGCCCGCGCCGCCGGCGGAAAGCTTGAGGCCCCACGGCACGACCAACTTGCTCTTGATGGCCTCGAGCGGCTTGTGAATCTCGGAGAGCGTGAAGTCCGTCTCGCTGCCTTGCGGCTGCCAGTTGAAGACGGTCTCGTAGTCTTTGGCGGGGGCGCCGTCCGGCTCGAAAATAAGCAGTAAACGCTTGGGAAACGACGGCTCCGCGCCGGTCGCGTTGAGGATCGGCATGAGAGGCAACGCACCGGCACCGAGCCCCAGAGCTTGAAGCAGGCGGCGGCGGGGCAGGGCGAGCAGGCGTCGGGAATGGCTCATAGCGTACCTCCAGTCGAACGAACGAATCGGAAAGCCTCACTCGCGGTGATGCCTTCGAGCAATTGGGGGATGTTGCCGCCGGACGCGGTGAGCTCGGTTTGGAGCTTGGATGACGTGCAAGCATCGGCCTCACTCTCCACGCGGCCGAGCGCGAAACGGAACCACTGACGCGACACGCAGTCCGATAGGTCACTGGACTTGGCGAGCGCCTGCGCCATCTGCACGGCGCCGACGAACGTGCCTTGCAAGTCTGGCCGCACGTTCGTGAACGCGCCCGACGCATCGACCTCGCCCAGCCCGTCTTGCGTGCGGTAGGCGCCGACCGCGTCGTAGTTTTCGAAGCCCAGGCCGAGCGGGTCGATGTCCTTGTGGCAGGCGCCGCACGCCGGATTCGCGACGTGCTCCGCAAACCGCTGCCGAGTGGTCGTCGCCTCGTTCACGGGCGGCACCGTCACGTTGAGCGAAGCGGGGGGCGGGGCAATGCGCCCGCACAGCAGGTTTTCCCTCACGACGATGCCGCGATGCACCGGGGAGGTCTGGTCGGGGTGCGCGTGCCGCATCAAGAATGCGGACTGCGTGAGTAGGCCGGCGCGTTGGCTCGCATCCAGCTGGACGGGCGTGCCCGCTACGTAACCGGCCGGAGGCGCCACGCCGTAGACGTCGAACAACGGACCGCTCGGGAAGCCGAGGCTCGAGGTGAGCAAGGTGCTCAGCTTGCCGTCTCCCTGACGCAGCACGTAGTTGGTAAAGGCCTTGGTCTCCGCAGCCGCGGCCGCGACCAGATCCGGGCCGAACGCGGGGAACCGGCTCACGCTGCGGTCGACGTTGGCCAAGTCGGCCACCGCTAGCCATTGCGTGTGAAAGCGTCCCACTGAGTCCTCCGCGGCGGGCGTCGCGAACAGGCGCTTCGCTTGCGCTGCCAGCTGCTGCGGATCGCTCAGTCTCCCTTCCGCGGCCAGGGTGAGCAGCTCCGTGTCCGGAGTGGCGCCGAGCAGGAAGAACGAGAGACGAGCGGCGAGCACGTAGCCATCGAGCGGGAGCGGCACGGCGCTGGGATGCTGCGCGGCGCTGCCAGGGCTCACGTACGTGTCGTCGTGGTACAAGAAGGAGGGGGATTGCAGCATCGCCTCCACCACGGTGCGGAAGCCGAGCGCGCTGTCGCCTGCCGCCTTTCCGGCCTCGAACACCGCAAGCAGCGCGCTCTGCTCGGCCGCTTCCAGCGGGCGCCGGTACGCCTTCAAGCCGAAGCTGCCGATGAAGCGCGCGGCGCAATCCGCGGTGCTGGCCAGGTCGCAGCCAGCCACCTCGGCCATGCGAGCGGCGGCGGCCGTCGCCACGCGCGAAGCAAGCTCTTGGTACTGCTGCACGCCCAGCTCGTCTACCGGCGCGATCGCGTTGCTGTAGAACGGGCCCATCTTCTCGTCCGGCGTCACCGTGGTGGCCGCTTCCGCCTCGACGCCGAGCAGAGCGCGGACCGAGTTATCGATTTCGAAGCGGGTCAAGCGGCGCAAGGGAGTGCGCCCGGTGTCCAGCACGCCGGCTTTTGCCTGGCATGCGGCGGCGAGCGCGTCCCCGCTGAGGAGTGGACCTCCGCCTGGACTGCCGGTCGACCCTCCGGCGGCGCTAGCTCCGCCGCTCGGCGTCTGACCCATCGCCGCGCCCGCGCCGTCACCAGCGGGGTTGTCCGTGATTTGAGCGGTGCAAGCGGCCAGCGCCCCGCAGGCAAGTAGAGTGACGGTTCGCCCGGCGTGAGAAGCGAGATAGCTCATGGTGAGGTACGCACGGTCGAGGGGCGCGTGCGTGCTTGGGTATGCCGACCCGGCCCGGATCCCTTCTATGGGGCAGGGAACCAATTGCGCGCACACTGTTCTTGACGTTTGGCGCGGCATGCGGCGAGTTGCTCTGGTGCTGAAGCGAGCGACTGCACTTTGGCTAGCGATGGCGCTATCGCTGTTCGCGGGCCGCGCTTTCGCGCAGGAAAAGCCCACGCTGGGGCTGGAAGTAGAGTCTGCGTGTCCCAACCAGTCGCTCATCGAAGCGGCGCTGGCCCCCTTGCTGCGTGACTACCGGCTCGTGACCGGTCCCGCGTCGCGCGTGGCTCACATCCGGGATTGGGGCGAAAGCTACAGCGTGAGCGTCGACGGGGCGTCGCGCGAAGTCACGGATCCGGACCGGCGCTGTTGGGAACGCGCGCGCGTGGTCGCAGTCTTCTTGTTGCTGAGCTTGTCAGAGTCCACGGCGGGGGTAGGCGACGTGGTCACTCAGACGGAGCCGGCACCCACGAAGCTCGTGTCTGCCCCGCGCATGCCTCCTGCGGAAGCGCCCCTTCCGACCAAGATTCGCCATTCGCTCGCACTCCGCTCCTTCGTCCGCGTCGAAGTCGCTCCCGCTTCACGACTGGTCGCGACCAGCGTCGGTCTCGGCGCTTCCGTCCGCCGCGGCCCTCTGGCGCTCAGCTTCCTCGGTGGCCTCGCGACTCCGACGCACCCCGGGCAGGAAGACGGCGCGGCGTCGCGGCTAAAATTGTGGCGCTTTCCGTTCAGTCTGCTGCTCGGGTGGGAAGCAGGCACGGGGTCCGTCGGGTTCGGGGTGGAAGCCGGGCCAACCGTCGATATCTTGCATTTCGAAGGTGAGCGCGTGCCGCGAGCTACCACCGGCACCCGGCTCAATCTGGGATTGGGTCTGAACGCGATGCTGCGCCTCAGAGCCAGTCAGCGTTGGCAGGCGGATCTTGGACCTACGTTCAGCTACTTTCCGCGTACTTACCTGGCGCGCATCGAGCCGGGGCCCGTCTTGGCGGAGACGCCTCTCTGGTGGGCGGGGCTCAGCCTGG
>JAQSWN010000400.1 GCA_029266615.1 Polyangiaceae bacterium | reverse complement strand
TCCTCGTCCTCGACGGCTTCGTCCTCGTCTTCGAGGTCTTCGTCCTCGTCCTCGAGGTCTTCGTCTTCCAGCTCCGCCTCCGCGTCCACGTCGGCCTCGTCCTCGGGCTCGTCGTAGTCGGCCTCCTCGTCGTCATCGCCCTCGAGGTCGTCGAGATCTTCCTCTGCGAGGTCTTCCTCGTCTGCGAGCTCTTCCTCGTCTGCGAGGTCCTCCGGCTCGAAGTCGGCCTCTCCACGAGTCCAGCCGCTGTCCGCAAGCCGATCGCGGACGCGGTCAGGTACGTCTCGCACCTTGCCTGGGAGTTGAGTCGCCTTGCCCAGGGCGGTCAGCGCACCGAGCTTGCTCAGCTTGGGCGCCTGGGTGCTCGCCACGCGCGCCGCCGCGACGAGCACCGCTCCGGCGGCGAACGCCTTCGCTCCGCGATGGCGGCTCCGCTCGGGCTCGTGCTGCTCGTGCTGCTCCTGTCCGTCGAGCGCCGCCTCGATTGCCGAGGCGACGATTCGATTGATGTCAACGGCCACCTGTTCCCCCTTCGGGACGCTCAGGAGCGCGCGCCGCTCTTCTTGCGGCTCGAGCCGGACCCGCTGCCGCTCCGCCCATTCGACGAGCGCGACTTCGCGGTCGTGCGACTCCGCCCGCCACTCGAGCGGTTGCCTGACGACTTCGACGAGCGCTTGGACGACGCGCCCGAGCTGCTGCCGCCGTTGCTCGAGCCGCGGCTACGGCTTGACGAGCGAGACCGTCCGGACGACTTCGACTTCGACTTCGTCGAACCCGACTTCGCCCGGCCGCCGGCGGAGCGCCGCGACTGGCTCTTGGCGCGCTGTGTGCTGCGTGCCCTCGGGCGCTCCTCCTGCTCTTCCTCTTCGTCCTGCTGCTCCTCCTGCTCTTCCTCTTCGTCGTCGCTCTCGTCCTCGGAGTCGTACGCGAGCTCCTCGGCGTCGCTGTACTCGCGGCCCTCGTCGTACGACGGGTCGTGCTCCTCGACCAGCTCGCCGTCCTCGATGACGCCGCGCCAGGCCCCCGTCTCGTTCTCCTGCATCTCGATGAACGCCTTGTAGCGATGCAAGTCGGCGCGCACGGCTCGCTTGATGTGGCGCGCGCCGCGCGCGAACTTCTCGATCAGCGAGCCGGGATCGACGTCGATGTTCAACTCGATCCGCGTGAGCCCCGGTGCGAGCTCGTGGAAGGTGACAACGCCGCTGTGCGTGATGCCCTGGCTGACACGCCACTTGATCCGCTCGTCCGGACGCTGCGTCTCGATGTCAGCGACGAACTCCCTTGTCCGGCCCCAGATCTTCGTCGCGAAGGAAACCGAGCAGTCGTCGTCTTCCTGCGTGACCCGGGTCACCCGATGCATGAAGTTCGGCCAGTCCTCGAACTGGGTCCACTGGTTGTAGGCAGTCTCGAGTGGCACCGCCACGTCGATCGCCTGCTGCACCGGCATGCGCCGGCCCTTTCCAACTCCCTCCATGCCTTCCTTTCCACCGCCGCCGTCGCCGCCGCCGCCGCCGCCGGGCAGCATGCTTCCCGCCGCCTGCTTCGCGATACCACCGGCGCCACCGGCCTCGTCGATCTTTTCGCTTACGCCTTCCTTCAACTTCCCGCCGACTTTGTCGCCCGCCTTGGACGCGGCCTTGCCGACCACCTTGCCTGGCTTGACGCTCGGCATGCTCGGACCACCATTGGACCGGACCGCGTCAAAGCCCTTCTTTGCGAGCGGCGCCAGCGCCGCCAGCCCGGCTCCCGCCGCAAATCCCTTCGCGCTCCCGAGCGAGCCGTTTTTACTGCTCTTGCGCGCGTTCGTCACGACATTACCCGCCGCCTCGCGCGCCGCGCGTCCGAGCGCGGTACCAAGTGCGTCGCCAAGATCCGTGGCCATCATTCCTCCTGAAGTCAGGTTCCTTGTATGAACTACCCCCAGATGTGCGGTGGAAACCCATGTTGGTCAGCTTGCACGCAGCGAGGCGACGGCTCCGTGCGTCCGGTTGCGCGCCGCCGGGCCTATTGGAAAGGGTGCTTGAGGGCCGACCGCTTCGCCGCCTCCCGGCCTGGGAAAACGCTGTCATCAACGGGACGAGCCGTCGCTGCGGCTTAGGGGTGGCGCCTGCTCAGGGGTCCGCATCCTGAGCGATGCTTTGAAGCTGGGTGCGGATGTGGGCGCGGTTCTGCTCGAGTTGCTTGGCGAGTGTGGGCTTTTGAGTCCGATACAGGTAGTTGACGCACCACTCCAACTGATCGAGTGCGAGCTCGGCGGCCTTCTTCCATCGCTTGGCTTCCTCCGCACGTTCACGCGCGGTCTTGTTTCGGGTGTCCACTCGCGTACTCCCTTCCCTGGGTCGTCCTTGGCGCCAAGTGCCCGGCGCGTCCCCGCCCAACCCGTTCGTCCGGCGACTGTTTCGAACGCCGCGCGCGCGGTATCAAGGTTCCATGCAAGTGCTCGGTCTCATCGTCATCGGAATCGTCATCGGCCTCATCGCGCGGCTCGTGCTACCGGGACGCCAGCGGATCGGCGCTTGGTTCACCGTGCTGCTCGGCATCGCCGGAGCGCTGATCGGAGGACTCGTCGCCAGTGCCCTCGGAACCGGCGACATCTTCGAGCTCAACATCCTCGGCACAATCGTCGGCATCGTCGCCGCGGCGGGCCTCATCGGGACCGCCGACCGCGCCGGCATCGGCAGGCAGCGTCGCCGCGACGCCATCAAGCCGGGTGGACCACGCCGCCGCGACACGCTGAAGCCCAGCTAACAGCGTCGTCGCATCAACGGCAGCCTCAGGGCGCGCCCTACCCCGCGCGCTCCTCTGGTCGTCACGACAGCTGTAGCCGCAAGCCGTCAGTTCGGGCGCGGTGTCTACGAGAGCCGCTTGGTGACCCGCTTGGCCTGGGCGCTCGCAAGCCGCACGTCCTCGCTGGTGCGCTCCAGGCGGTCGGCGGCGTGCTCGACCCGCTTCGCGATGGTCTTGACATCGATATCGCGCGGTATCTTCAGCTTGAGGTTGCGGGCGGCCATGCCGCGCGGCACATTCACCCCGAGCACGGTCGGGCGCCGGTTCCGCTTCAGGGCCGCGTGTCCTGCGAGACCCGCTGCTGCGCCACCTACCACGACCGCCAGCGCGCCCTTCGCGATTTTGCCAAGCCCGTTGCCCGTCTCCGTCGCGACGGTTTCCACCGCGCCGTCGACACGCTTCCTCTGCTGAGCGCTCTGGGCGCGCGAAGAGCTACTTCCCCGGGAGCTCGACGCCCGGCGCCCCGTCGCAGCCGCTCGTGAGCTCGGCCGCTTGCGCGCCGTGCCAGAGGCCGCCGAGCTCTTGCGCGCCGAAGGCGACTTCGAGCTGCTGCGCGACGTGCCGGAGGCCGCCGACTTCTTGCGCGCCGAGGGTGGCTTCGAGCTGCTGCGCGACGTGCCGGAGGTGGAGCTCTTGCGCGGCGCGGAATTTGAGCTCTTGCGCGCTGGGCCGGAGCTGCGTGGGCGCGAGCTGGCGGGGGCCGCGCCTGTAGCGCTCGGCGCCGCGGCATTACCTGCCTTCGGCGCGGCGCTCTGCTTCCTATTCGTCTGTCTCGCCACGTTGCCTCCGGAGGGTGTTGTTCCGGCTTCGTGACCACTCTACGGAAGGTGCGACGAGAACGCGGCCATGCAACGGCACTTGCG
>JAQSWN010000399.1 GCA_029266615.1 Polyangiaceae bacterium | reverse complement strand
CGATGCTCGGAGGCCACTGCACGGTCGGCGACTACGCTATCCTCGGCGGCGGCGCCGGCGTGCACCAGTTCGTGCGCATTGGCGCGCACGCTTTCGTCGCCGGGATGTCAGGAATCGAAAACGATGTGATTCCGTACGGGACGGCGAGGGGCAACCGGGCGCACCTTGAAGGCCTCAACATCGTCGGACTTCTCCGCCGAGGCTTTACGCGCGATCAGGTCCACGACATCCGCCGCGCGTACCGTCTTCTGTTCGCTGACGAAGGCACTCTCACGGAGCGGGTTGAGGACGTGGCCGAGGAATTCGCGGAGCATCCCATCATCCATGAGATACTCGACTTTATACGGGAGCGAGGCGACAGGGCCATCTGCATGCCGCGGGATTCGCACGAAGGGGACGCGGTGCAATGATTGCGCACGGCTGGGCCGAGGAGCTGACGACGCAATTTTCGGCGAGTTTTCACGTAGCTCGAGCGGAACTTACGACCGAGGAGCTGGGACACGGCGCCACACGAAGGCTGCCGGCGGGTAGTCCGGCACGAGCGCCATCACCTCTACCGGCTCCGGGGGGTCGAGAAGCCGGGTTGGGCGGGTGAGCGACGCGGGCCACGTCAGCCCGGCATTCGGGGCGAGGGCTGGCACCTTCGCAACGCATCGCTCGGGCAAGTCGCTTTCCACCGGAGCGCGGCGATAGACCTTTTCTTCGCCGAGCCTGGTTGCGAGCCGGTCGACGAGGTTGCCGAGGTCAGGATCGGGGTCGACGCTATCGAGCCCCTTCACGCTCGTTTGCTTTGGCGCAAGAGGCTCGACTCGCGATGCAACCAGCAAAGCGCCTTCGATCTTAAAACCCGGATCGACGACGTCGAGACGGTCGCCTAGCAGTCGCGCGAGATGAGGCGGGTCGCGGTTGGGCCTGGCTGTCTTCACCTGAACGCCTTGGGAGGCTCGGTCGACCCGCCCGAACACGAGGTCGAGCCGCGCCGAAACGACGGGCGAGCGCGGCGCGCGGCATGGCCGCGACCTGGCCGATGCGCTCGACCCCAAGCCGGCGCAAGGCGCCAACCGTCTCGGCTGGCAGGCGCAGCACGGCCTATCCCGCCTGGGCCGAAGCAGGTGCCGTCAGTGGCGGTGCATCAGGGCTGCCACGATCTCCTGAACGCGCTTCATCGTGATACCCCGCTGCTGCTCTATCGCTAGGGGGTGATCAGTAGGCTCGACCTCGACGAGGGGGCGCAGTCCGCCTCCCCGGAAGTACACGCCCGCCTTGAGCTCGAGGGTACGGGGATATAGGCGAATGTTCGTACTGAGCCAACCAAAGCGGGGTGGCTCGCCTTCAACCACATCAACGTCCCATAGCTCCGCAGCCCTTTGCAGACTAGCCTCGGAGAGCGAAACCCATGCGCCAAACACGAGCTTCTCATCCATGCCGATGATGGGCAGTTCGAGGCAGCCTCGGATGAAGTGATGCTCGCTATCGATCGTGCAAAAGTCGGGTGTGAGCACGGAGCGGGCATCCCGCTCCTCGCGGGGTATCCCGTACCAGTAATCCGGCGCTTCCGCTCCGAAGTCGAGAGGAAGTGTGCTGTACTGCTTTCCGCAGCACGAGCACGTCCAGGCGTACTGCAACATGCGGACCGTCGCCAGTTTACCGGCCTTTGAGGATTTCCCTGATGCCGCCAATAGTGTTTGGAGCCTTGCCCTCAGCCATCTCAAGCTTCCCCTCGGCTTGGAGCTTCGCGTCGCCCAAGACGCTTCCAACGCCCTTCTTCATAGAGACTTTGGCTTGCTCGGCAGAGCCGGCCGCGCTCACGGTCAACCCCCAATGGACCTGGTCCCAGAGGACCTGTTTCTGAACCAGAAGTACCATATGGCTCCGCCGACCACGAGGACAGCAGAATCACTCAAAGCCCAACCGATGCCGCTGCTCGTCGTTGCGGCGCGGTGCCTAGCGTCAGCCTGGGGCTACAACTGGGGAGATGGTCAGTGCGAGCGAGCTAATCAAAACATGAAGCGGACTGTGGCGCATGGGACACTCCTAACGCTCGGGTTTGTCGAACCATCCGGGTTGAGCGGGCGTGAAGGCGTCGAGAGCGGTGCTAAGCAGCTAGGGGGTTGTCAGGGTAAAATCTCGTGAGCAGGGTGATGAGAGCGTCATGCGTGGCCATTGCCGTCATCTGTTCCGGGTGTGCATACGCCGCCGGAGCCGAGGCCGTTCGTGACGCGACTATCGGGCTCACTATCAGGCCGCCGGCCGGTTACGTCGCAAGGCAAACAACGCCAAGCGGACGCTATACGTCTGCCTTCGAGGTGAAGCTTCCGTCCGACCGGGATACTGGGTGCAAAGTCGCATTTCAACCTGCACCTCAGAACAAACACATGAGCCAGGCGCAGATTAACTCGATCACTAGCATGCCAGGAACAGGTTGGTTCGACTCTTGGTAGTTTGTACAACGTTCAGGCGTTGGCGTCCTTCACTCATGCTGGCGTTTCCGGCGCCTCCGTGATCGCGACCCTCAGGAGTTTTCCGGGCGTCCCCTCACGAGATTCAGAGATGATGACCCAGTTTCTTATCTTTGAGACTCCGCGCGGTCGAACCATGGTCGTGTGCGTAGCGGAAAAGGGGAGCTTTCCGGCTCGGCAGATCGAATTTGAGGCACTCGCAAGAGGGCTCGTGCTCCCGCAGTGACCGCCAGCGCGTGGCGGGGATCAGTATTACCAATAATGGCAGGCCAGCGCGGCAGTATCCGGGCGCGCGGCCTCGCCCTCGTTTACAACCGAGACCTCGGTCCGAAGGTCGTTGACAGACCCTGCGGAGCGTCCGCTCCTCAGCCGCGACTGCGCCCGAAGCGCGACCGCCCACCGCCAGTAAGTCCGGTCGTCGCCCGTGGTCGGAAGACCTACCTCGTTGCAGGCGTGACCTATTGCAGACAAGCGTCCGGCTTACGATTGGTTGAGGACGGGCAGTCGAGATGGCTAATGCTGTGCAGCACCCGGTTGAGGCGCTCTTGCTGGTGATGGCCAGTTTTGGGCCCGCTCTTGAGCGGGGAACCCGCCAGTCGGTTGGCACTTTCGCACACCGTGCTCGCAAAGCTTTCAACCGACTGGCGATCTTCTCTCGACTCGGCGCGGTGGGAGCGGCGACGATCGTGGCTACGCCCGCGGACGCCAAGCAGCCCGAGCGGGCGAAGGTGGCCATCGCCCGATCCATCGAGGGGTGCGTCGACCCGCTCGTTCGCAGCTCGTGTCGGCCTTTCCCTGCCGGCACGGCAGTGCGCATCGTCCTGGTGGCGGTCGACAAGGGGCTCGTTTGCGTCGTGCCGCTCGACTCCGTCGGGCGTTGCTATTTCGTGCCGCGGAGCGCGATCCAGATCAAAACCGAGCACGCTGCCTCCCGGGAACCCACTAGCCGTCGTGAGGACGCCGCCGACCCCGTCGGGTTGGGACTCGCTGCCGACCCCTCCTCGTCTGCCGCGCAAGCATTCGACGGAATGGTGTTCTTCGGTGACAGTCTCTCGGATAGCGGCAACGCCGGCCGTTTCTCGAATGGGCCGAACTGGGCCGAACAGTTAGCGGAGCGCCTAAAGGTGCCGCTTCGACCGAGCCAAGCCGGAGGCACGAACTTCGCCGTTGGTGGCGCTCGCTTGGACGCAGCGTCCGGGCCGACC
>JAQSWN010000398.1 GCA_029266615.1 Polyangiaceae bacterium | reverse complement strand
GGTCAATCTTCCACCGCACCGATTTGGGCCTGACGCAGAATCGTTTCCAGGCTTGGAATCCGCCAATCAGATCGGTGGCGCGTTCGATGCCGAGTCGGCTCAAGGAAGCGGCCGCGGCGGAATCTCAAGGGCGCGTCAGACGGCGGTTGCTGGCGGCCTTACGCGCCTGGTACGCAGCGGGCCAGCTCGGACCCGATCGCGACATGATCGTTGGCCGTCAGAGCGGTGCCCGCTGCTAGCGGTCGTGCTCGCGCTCAGACTGCGGATGGCCACCACGGGGTCCCGATGCTCAGACAAAGCAAGTCGGCACACCAAACCTCGCCGACCTCGAGAAAACACACCCGTCTGCAGCCTCGAGGAGCTCTTCCAGCGCGGGCGAGTCCCCACACGAGTCGTAAGTGGTGATGCCGCCACGCCTACACTGCGCTCTATGCCAGGTGGCATCGACCTGGTCGGCAGAGAGCGGGAGCGCTCCGCGCTCCGCGAGGCGATCGTGACTGCCGTGGGAGGCCACGGCGGCATCCTGCTGGTCGCTGGGGAGAGCGGCGTCGGCAAGTCAGCGCTAGTGGAGTCCGTCCTGGCCGAAGCGCAATGGCTGGTGTTGCGCGGCGCCACCGATCAGCGGGCGGTTCGGCCGTACGCGCCCGTTGTCGAAGCGATCCGCGCCTACGGACGGGCAGTCCCTGATGGTCTGCTTGGGTCTCCCCTGTCCCAGCACCTCGCGCTTATCCTCCCAGAGCTCGGTCCACGTCCGTCGGACACCGATCAGGCGACCTTGTTCGAGGCGGTTGGCAATCTCTTCGAGCAGATTGCGCGCCGGAAGCCCACGGTGATGTTCCTCGATGATCTTCAGTGGGTGGACGGAGCGACGGCCGAGCTGCTGCTCCACCTGGACCGGGTGCTCGAGGAGGCGCCGGTCTTGGTCCTTGGTGCCTATCGGAGCGACGAGGTGCCTCGCGGGCATCCGCTGCGCAGTCTGCGCTCGGAACTCCGACGCCGCAGGCGCCTGCGTGAACTCACCGTCGAACCGCTCGGCCCGGTGGATACCGCCGATCTCGCAGCCCGGGTCCTGCGCGCTCGGCTAGGGAAGAGGCTCGCAGCAGCGGTCTACGACCGCACCCAAGGTGTGCCGTTCTTCGTCGAAGAATTCGCCAGTGCCCTGGCGGCAGCTGGACGGGTGGAGCAAGCAGGCGGCACTGTGGAAGTCGGCTCCGGCGAGACCCTCCCGCTTCCCGATACGGTCAAGGAAGCCGTGTTGCTGCGCGCGGAGCGCCTGTCGTCGGTTGGCCGACACTCGCTCGAGATTGCCGCTGCCGCCGGGCTTCGGTTCGACTTGGAGCTGGTGGTCGCGCTTGGCGGCGCAGACGGCATCGATGAAGCAATCGAGGGAGGGTTTCTGGTGGAGGTGGACCACCAGGGAGCATTTCGACATGACCTCATCCGTGAGGCCATCTACGACGACACCCCGTGGACCAGGCGGCGCGCCTACCACCGGCGGCTGGCGGAGGAGCTGGAGGGGCGTGGCGCCCCGCCCGAGGCCGTTGCCGAGCATTGGCTCGCTGGCGGCGAGCGCGACCGTGCGCGTCCGAGTTTGCTGGCCGCGGCGGAGCGGTTCTGCCAGGTCCATGCGTACCATGACGCCGCACGCGCAGTCCACCGTGCAATTGAGCAGTGGCGGGAGGGCGAAGATGAGGACGAGCGCCTCGCTGCGTTAGAGCGCCTCGGTGGTTACGCTCAGCTCCACGGTGATCTCGCCGGGGCCCTTCGAGCGTGGCAAGAAGTCCTCGAGGTCTGCCAGCGCCGGGGTGACCTCAAGGCGCTTGCGCCGCTTGAGCGACGCCTGGCCGGGATCTATGAGCTGCAGGGTGGTTGGGATCGCGCGCTGGCGGCGCGCATCGCCGCAGCTGACGCGTTCGCGGCGCTGGGCATGGATTTCGAGTCAGCCACCGAGCGTCTGGTCGCAGCCTCGCACCTACAATCCGCGGCCAAGCTCACCGCTGCGCTCGAGCTCGTCGCCAGCGCTGCCTCGGCAGTGGAGCGCACGGGGTCGACCGAGCTGCGTGCCCGCACGCTATCCCTCGAGGGTCAGATCCGGACCAAGTTGGGCGACACCGAGCGCGGCGTGGAGCTTGCTCGTGAGGGTCTCGCGCTCGCGCTCGCTGAGAACCTCATTGAGCCAGCGGGCGAGGCTTACACGCGTCTTGCGTCCGCGCTTGAGCATTCCTCCGGCTATCCGGAAGCGATCGATGCCTACTCAGCCGCGACGGGCTTCTGCCATCAGCAGGGTCTATCGGGCATGGCAGAGATCTGCTTCGCGTGCTTGGCGCCGGCGATGATCAAGACCGGCGAGTGGGATCGGGCTGTTGAGGTCTGCCGAGCGATCCTCGATAGCGGCGACGCCCCAGCAGCCGCTCGGGCGGTCGCCGCCACCGAGCTGGGAGTGGTGTACGTCCTGCGTGGCGCGACCAGACGGGCACGACGGTTGCTCTCCGACGGTCTGGGATTCGCCCGTCGCAACGAAGTCTTCGGGCTGGAGATCGAGGCGGCCCAGGGTCTCGCTCGAGCCGACGCGCTGGAGGGTCGCGTTGAAGATGCTGTGTTTCGTGCTCGGGACCTCCTCGATCGGATCGCAGTCAGGGAGGAGCGTCACTACTCCGTCTCAGCGCTTCACTGGATCACGACGTTCTTCGGGCACCAAGGCCTCGCCGCGGACCGCGCCCGCGCGGCGGAACTCTTGACGCGGACCGCGGCAGCGCTCGGTACCGCTGAGGCTGTCGCCGGCCTCGGGCACGCTCTCGGTGAGTTGGCGTTGGCCGACGGCGACGCCGCAGGAGCTGCCCAGCACTTCATCGACGCCATCGACATCCTCGGCGACCTGGCGCCATACGTGCGGGCCGAGACCGAGCTCCGAGTCGCCATCGCGCTAACGGCCGAGGGCGAGCGTCAGTTGGCGATCGAGCGCCTGACGTCGGCCTACCGCGCTGCCCGGCGGCTCGGCGCCCGCCCCCTCGCGACCGCTGCAGCCGAGGAGCTGGCTCGCCTCGGCGAGCAGGTCGAGCGGCGACTCGGTCGACGAGCGGCGAGCGAGCTCCAGCACGCTGGACTGTCGCGACGTGAGCTCGAGGTGCTCCGACTAGTCTCGGTCGGGCGAACGAACCGCGAGATCGCCAAGGTGCTGTTCGTTAGCCCACGCACCATCGAGATGCACGTGCGCAACGTCTTGATGAAGCTCGGCTGCCGCTCGCGCACCGAAGCGACACACCGCGCGGCGGAGCTGGACCTGCTCCAAAGCAGTGCCTAGCGAGCTGCACAACGGATTGCCGCGACTGTGTCGAATGCTG
Organism: Polyangiaceae bacterium; assembly: GCA_029266615.1. Classification (GTDB taxonomy): domain Bacteria; phylum Myxococcota_A; class Polyangia; order Polyangiales; family Polyangiaceae; genus PMG-095. The sequence goes on along the minus strand of JAQSWN010000398.1, from coordinate 327 downwards.
AGGCTCGGCTGATCACCGGTCGGTGGGCTTGAAAGCACGGACGCGCTCGATGATGCCCGCTCTGAGGCGTTCTCGTCGATCACCGGTGAAGCCGGCAGCGACGATATCTGGGTATGGCTGTCGCGTTTGATGATCACCGGCAAGGCGAGTGGACAGTCTTTCAAATCGTCGTTGGCCGGCTCTTACCACTCGGTAGGGGCTGGCGACATGCCCGACCACCAGAAGCTGACCACCGGGGCGAAGCACACGGTGCATCTCGTTGATTGCTGCTGCGGGGTCAGGGATGCTGCTGAGGGCCAGCGTGCAGACGACGGTATCGAACCGGTC
>JAQSWN010000397.1 GCA_029266615.1 Polyangiaceae bacterium | reverse complement strand
AGAGCTCACGTTGCTCGAGCGCACGCCGAATGCTCTGCGCGTCGAAATGCACGTCTCCAAGGGCTACTACGTGCGGTCACTGGCGCGAGACTTGGGCCTGGCTCTCGGCGCGCCCGCCCACCTATCGGCTTTGCGGAGGCTGGCGAGCGGCCCCTTCGACCTCACGCAGGCGAGTCCCTGGCCGACCGCGACCCGTCCGCCCCTGCTCGGCCTTGCGGAGGCGGCGGCCTCGGTCCTGCCGCGTTGCCGTTTGAAGGCGGACGCTGTGTTGCGAGCGCGTCAAGGCAAGCTGCTGCTGCCGGAAGACTTCGAAGAGCTGGCGGATGCGGACGGCCCCGGCGCGTGGCTCACGCCCGAAGGTGAGCTCATGGCAATCGGTGCGACCCGCGGCGAGCTCCGCGTCGTGCGCGGCTTCAACAGCGAGTCGTAGGCTCAGCGCACGGTCACCTCTGCGGAGAGCCCGCGCTGCTCCAGCCGCGCCTGGAGCCTTTCCGAGAGCCGAGCGTCGTTGACGTCTACGGGCAGAGTCAGCTCCACGGAAACGCTCCTCCCTTCCGTCGAAACCAGAAGCTCGGTACCGGCGTAGCGACCCTCCCCTATGTCCAGGCGCGCCACTCCGCGCCGCTGGTCCCCGCCGAGCGCGACGCGGCGGACCCAGCGCTCGACCAGGTCCGCCACCTGAGCGGCGCCGGCGGAAGCCGGCAGCTGGGGCGCCTCCGCCGGCAGCCCCGGCATGGCGCTCACCCCAACGGTTGGGCTTAACAGAGCGAAGAGCTCTGCAACGTCCGCCCCGCCTCCGCCCATACCGGCTTGGTCTTCGGGGGCAAGGTCCGCTTGCGCGGCTTCGCGGTGCTGGCCGCGTAACATTTCGCGCGGTGCCGAAACTGCACACTCCGGCTCCTCGGTCACTCTTTTCACGTCGTGATGACCGCAGTCCGGGTGCCTCGGTGCGCGTTGAAGCACGGAGCTAAATTCCGAGTTTTTACCAGTAGTTGTCATGCCCGAAGGGGAGGCCGGAGGTCGCAAAACCGGCTGACCGCCCGACGCGCTTCGCGGAGTAGGTTGGACCATACGTACCTACTCGGTCGGCGACTCGGCGGGTTGCGTCCCTGGGCAGCCCTCCGCTAAGAACTGCCATAAGGAGACTCGGCCCATCGCCGGGCACGCCATTTGGACTCGGCTCCACCAGCCCTTTCACCCGAAATTCTCGTCGCATTCGTGCCGGCCCTGGTCGCCGCAACTTTCGCGGCAACGAGTTGGTCCATCGGGGCCATGTCCGACGCACGACTGGCCGCGCTGCGCGAAGGCTCCACCGGCGGTGCGCGAAGCGCCATCGAGCGCTACGAGGAGAAGGCGGGCGTGCTCGAGGCGCGCTGGCTGGTCATCCGGGCCCTCGGCATCTCGCTCACGGCGCTGCTGATCGCGCGGTACCTCCCGCCGTTCGACGGCTGGCTACCGGCGGTGGCCGCCATCGGCTCGCTCGTCGTGTACGGCATTCCGACCGAGATAGCCCGGGTGCTTGCGACTCGGAATCCGGAGCGTTCCGCGCCCGTCCTGCTCCGCATCGTCTACCCGGTGGAGCTGCTCATCTCGCCCATCGCCGCGCCCATCGTCTGGATAGGTCGGCTCTTCGAAGGCAAGGAAGAGACCCGCCCCACCCCTGCGCCCGGCCTCGTGGAATCCGAGGTCCAGGCGCTCGTCACGGAGGGCGAGCTCAGCGGCTCACTCGGCCACGAGCAGTCGGAGATGATCCGGAACGTGCTGGATTTCAGCGACATCACCGCGGGGCAGCTGATGGTGCCGCGGACCCAGGTGCACGCTATCGAAATCGATACGCCCATCGCAGAGGTCCTGGCCGTCATCGCGGAGAGCGAGCACTCCCGCTACCCCGTGTACCGCGAGAACATCGACAACGTCGTCGGTGTGCTGCACGCCAAGGATTTGCTGCCTCACCTTTCGCGTGGCGACCTGGAGAAGGTGGCGCTGCCGACCTTGGTCCGGCAGCCCGTCGTGTTCGTTCCGGAGAGCCAGCCCGCCGACAGCGTGCTGCGCGAGATGCGCGCCGGTAAGCAACACCTCGCGGTGGTCTTGGACGAGTTCGGCGGCACGAGCGGTATCCTCACTTTGGAGAACTTGCTCGAGCAGATCGTCGGCGACATTCGTGACGAGCATGACGTGGAAGAGCCGCCGATCGCGGACTTGGGCGACGGAAAGCTGCTCGTTGATGCGAGCGTCTCGATAGCAGATCTCAGCCGCTACCTCGGCGCGGAGCTGCCGACGGACGGGGACTACCATACCCTCGCCGGCTTCGTCGTGGCGGAGCTCGGGACGGTGCCGGAAGTCGGTGTAAGGCTCACGGCTTTCGACCTCGACTTCGAGGTGAAGGAAGCCGACGAGCGCCGCGTGCTGAAGGTAGAAATCACGCGCCGTACGCTGCCGGCCGAGTCCATCGTGCCGCGGTCGTCCTCGCGCATCCCCGTCGCGAGCTGAAGCGCTCCGCACAAAGCGAAACGGGCCGCCGGTGAGGGCGACCCGTTTCGACGAGCGACAGCCGCAGGACGGCTCAGGGCGCCGTCTTGCCGATGTCCTTCAGCTTCTTCACCAGCGTCTGACCGGCTTCGAGCAGACCCGTACGCTCTTCGCCTGGCGTCGCGTTGCCGCGCAGCACCTCTTCCAGCTCGCCGATGCGGCTGCGCAAGCGCACGACGGCGGCGTCCGGGCAAACCGCGCCTTGCGTTCCCGGGTCGACCGGAATGAAGGTGGGATCCTCCGACGCCGCGTCACCCTTGAGGTACCGCTTGATCGTGATCTTCTTGCCCTTTTCGCCGGGCACCTCGAACGAGTCCGGCCACTTTTCCGAGGCGACGAACGGCGTTGGCAGTAGTTGCATGGAGCCGACTGGCCCCGCAGGCGAGCCGCCCACGATGACCGACCAGCGCACCTTCGGCTTGGTTTGCGACTCCAGGAAGTCCGTCACGGCCTTCTTCTGGCCGCTGAGCACGCGCTGAAGGTCACCCTTGTTGTCGTTCGCTTCCGCAGCCGACGACGCGAAGCTGATGAGCATGGTCACGACCTCGGACTTGTATCGGCCGATGCCCTTGCCGCTCAGGTTCGTCCCGTCGAACGGGATGTTGAGGGCGCCGAGCTTCGTGACTTCCTCTTCCGGGAACGTCGACTTGCCGAGCTTCTCGCGGGCAGACTTGAGGATGTCGGCCAGCTCCGAGATCTTGGTGTTGGCCGTCTCTACGTCCTTCACCAGGGCTTTGGCTCCCTGCACCGCCGAGTCCGCGCTCGCGCCACGCTCCGCGGCGCCGCCGATGATGTAGCCGACACCGATGCCGATGAGCGCGGTGACGCCCGCGAGCATGGCGATCTTCGACTTACCGCCGCGGTTGGCGCGAACGACGTCGTCGCCCAGCTCGATGCGGATGGTCTGCGCTTGCGCCGCGACCGGCGCCGCGGACGGCTGCATCGCGCCATAGGGATTGGACGCGTCCATCACCGGCGCGGGGGCGCGGCTGGTCGTAGCCGGCGACTGGAACGGCGGCGCGGGGATGCCGGAGGCGGCGGGAATACCGCTCGGCTTCGGAATGCCCGCAGGGGGAGGAATCGACGCCCCCGGCCCCGGAACCGGAGCGCTGACCGTCTTTTTACCGAGCCGGGCCTTTAAATCGATCTTGG
>JAQSWN010000396.1 GCA_029266615.1 Polyangiaceae bacterium | reverse complement strand
GCGCCGTACGCGCCTGGGCCTGGGCGCCTGTGGGGGGATGCGGTGCGCCGTGCGCTGCGGGCGCATCGTGGCGGACGCGACCGGCAAGAGCCCAGCCGAAGGTTTCTCCATGGCGCTGCATTTCCTGCAAAATGCGGCGCGGCGTCGCGCGGCGGCCATCGGCGCGGAGCAGGCTCGCGCGGAGGCCCTCGGCCTCGCATCGCTTCGCGCAGAGCTGGGCGTGAATCCGGACGCCCGCGCGGACGGAGACCCGGCGTGAAGGTACTGATCGTCGGTGCCGGCTTTGCCGGCGTAGCGGCCGCATTTGCGGCGCGCCGGGCAGGCGCCAGTGTGACCATGGTCGCCGGCGCTCCCGGCGCCAGCGCGCTCTATTGCGGTGCCGTGGACGGTGTGGACGCGGAGCTGCCGCACGAGCTGTTGCAAGCGCTCGGCCTTCGCCTTGCAAAAGGCGCGCAGGTGGCGACGCGAGAGGGGGTGGTTCGCGGTAGCTCCGGCGCCGACTCGGCCTTGTTGAATTTGGCGCTGCTGGCCGGGAAACGCGTCGCGGTGGTGGACGTGCCGCGGGACGACTGGGACGGTCCGCTCCTCGCGCGCTCGTTCGCGTCGAGCTCGTGGGCTCGCTCGACGGAGACTCGTTTCGAGCTGGTGCCGCTTCCGTTGTTGGAAAAAGGCCACCAACGCCGAGTCTCCGCCTACGACTTCGCGGCCGGCTTCGAGCGGCCCGAGCGACCCGCGTGGCTCGCGGAGCTGCTCAAAGCGCACGCCGGTCCCGACGCCTGGCTCTTCGGCCCGTGGCTAGGCCTCAAGCGGTCGCTCGCGGCCGAGCTGTCGCAGGCGGCGGGGGTTCCGGTCGGGGAGGTGACGTCACCACCCGGAGGTCCGGCGGGCGCGCGTTTCGAGCTGCGTCGGGACAGCTTGCTCGCATCACTCGGCGTGGAGCGGGTAACGGGCAGAGTGACGGATGTGGAAGTCGCGAGCGGCGAGGTGGCGCTGCGCCTAGGCGGACAAGCCGCCATGCGCGGCGGCGCCCTGGTCCTCGCCACCGGCGGGTTCGTCGGCGGCGGTATCGCGCTGTCCGGCGCGCTGTCCGGGGCGGAGCCGGCCGGCTTCGAGCTCTCGATTCGCGGCCTGCCGCCGGTGCGGCTCCAGGGAGAGCCGGCTCAGCCGGTTTCGTCCTTGTTCGGGGTAGATCTGGCGGCGCGCGGGCGCGCCCTGCTCGAACACGTAGGGCTTCCGACATCTAGAGACGGTCGTGTTTCGGGGACTTCGCTGGTCTTTGCTGCGGGTGACGTCGTGGGGCCCGTCCCGCCGAGCGTCGGCCAGGCATTGCAGAGTGGCCTGCGGGCAGGCGCCGCCGCCGCTGGCACTGCTTAATTCTGGGAGCCTTCGAGCCGGCGCCCGCGCCGCTCGTCTGTTGTCCACACAAACGATGAGCACTGCCATTGCGCGGCCGGTTCCATTAGGGTAGGCCCGCCGCTGAAGGATCTTAAAAGCCATGGCCGACCGCTCTCGCGATTCGTTTCAGACGCGTTCCGAGCTACTCGTAGGTAGCGCCAAGTACACGTACTTCAGCCTACCCAAGTTCGCGGCGAAGACCGGTAAGGACCTGTCGAAGCTGCCTTACTCGCTGCGCATCTTGCTCGAGAACTTGCTCCGCTGCGAAGACGGCCTGGCGGTCGAGGCGAAGGACGTCGAGGCGCTCGCGGCCTGGGACGCCAAGAAAGAGCCGGACAGCGAGATCGCGTTCCACCCCGCGCGCGTCGTGCTCCAAGACTTCACGGGCGTGCCCTGCGTCGTGGACCTCGCGGCCATGCGCGACGCCATGGCGGCGATGGGCGGGGACCCGGCGAAGATCAACCCGCTGTTCCCGGCTGAGCTCGTCATCGACCACTCGGTGCAGGTCGATCACTATGGCAGCGCGGACTCCTTGGTGCGCAACACGGAGAGCGAGTACGAGCGTAACCAGGAGCGCTACGCGTTGCTGCGCTGGGCGCAAGGCGCCTTCGACAACTTCAAGGTCGTGCCGCCGTCCACCGGCATCGTTCACCAAGTGAACTTGGAGTACCTCGCGCGCGTCGTGTTCGACAAAGACGGCATCGCGTATCCGGACACCGTCGTCGGCACGGACAGCCACACGACGATGATCAACGGCGCCGGCGTTTTGGGCTGGGGCGTGGGCGGTATCGAAGCCGAGGCTGCGATGCTCGGGCAGCCCATCAATATGCTCATCCCGCAAGTGATCGGCATGAAGCTCTACGGCACCCTGCCGGAAGGCGCGACCGCGACGGACCTGGTGCTCACCATCACGCGCATGCTGCGTGACAAGGGCGTCGTCGGTAAGTTCGTCGAGTTCTACGGAGACGGGCTGGATCACCTGCCGCTCGCGGATCGCGCGACCATCGGCAACATGGCGCCCGAGTTCGGCTCCACCTGCGGCATCTTCCCGGTGGACGAGGAGACGCTCAACTACCTGCGGCTCTCCGGTCGCAGCGAGGAACGCGTGGCCTTGGTGGAAGCGTACGCCAAGGCACAAGGGCTGTTCCGCACCAAGGGGCAGCCGGACCCGACCTATACGGATACCCTGTCGCTGGACCTCGGGACCGTCGTGCCGACCCTGGCCGGCCCTCGCCGGCCGCACGACAAGGTCGCGCTGACCGAGGTGGGCGCCGGCTTCAAGAAAGTTCTGCCGGAGCTCGTCGCCCAAGCGAAGAAGAAACCGAAGGGCGCTACCGTCACGCCGGAAGAGCTCGCCACCAAGGTTCCGACCTCGCTGGGGGACCAACGGTTCGAGCTGAAGAACGGGTCCGTAGTGATCGCCGCGATCACGAGCTGCACCAACACGTCCAACCCATACGTGATGCTTGGCGCTGGGCTCCTTGCGAAAAACGCCGTGGAAAAGGGGCTGCAAGTCCAGCCCTGGGTCAAAACGAGCCTTGCTCCCGGCTCCAAGGTGGTGACGCAGTACCTCACCCAGGCCGGCGTGCTCTCGGCGCTAGAGGCGCTCCACTTCAACCTGGTCGGCTACGGCTGCACGACCTGCATCGGCAATAGCGGCCCCCTGCCGGACAGCATCAGCAAGTCGATCGCCGACGGCGAATTGGTGGCGGTGAGCGTCCTTTCTGGAAACCGCAACTTCGAAGGCCGCGTATCTCCTGACGTGCGGGCGAACTATCTCGCCGGTCCGCCCCTGGTCGTCGCCTACGCGCTGGCGGGCCGCATCGACATCGACTTCGCTACCGAGCCGCTCGGCAAGGGCAAGGAGGGCGAAGACGTCTTCTTGAAGGACATCTGGCCGTCGCCGAAGGACGTGGCCGCGGTCGTGAAGCAAAACGTCACGACCAAGATGTTCTTGGAAGAGTACGGCGCCGTGTTCGAAGGCGACGAGCGCTGGCGGGCGCTGCCGGTTCCCGCCGGTGATCGCTTCGCCTGGGACGAGAAGAGCACCTACGTGCGCAAGCCCACGTTCTTCGAGAACCTGGCCCCCTCGCCCGCGCCGCTGACGGACATTCGTGACGCGCGCGTCTTGGCCACCTTGGGCGATTCGGTGACCACCGACCACATCTCGCCCGCCGGCAACATCTCGAAGACCTCGCCGGCCGCGAAGTACCTGACCGACAACGGCGTTCTCCAGAAGGATTTCAATCAGTACGGTGCGCGCCGCGGCAACCACGAGGTGATGATGCGCGGCAC
>JAQSWN010000193.1 GCA_029266615.1 Polyangiaceae bacterium | reverse complement strand
TGCAGGAGAAGCCGAATTTGGCGGCCATCGTCGCGGTCGCGACGCCGTGCTGGCCCGCGCCGGTCTCCGCGATCACGCGCTTTTTGCCCATGCGCTTCACGAGCAGGCCTTGCCCCATCACGTTATTGGCCTTGTGGGCGCCGGTGTGGTTCAAGTCCTCGCGCTTGATGTAGATGCGCGCGCCGCCGAAGTGCGCGGTCAAGTTGTCGGCGAAGGTGAGCGGCGTGGGCCGGCACGAGTAAGTGCTCATCAGCTCCACGTACTCGTTCCAAAAAGACGGATCCTTCCGCGCGGCTTGGAAGGCATCGTTCAACTCGTCGAACGTCTCTTGTAGAATTTCCGGGATGAAGGCTCCGCCGAAGCCTTGAAAATAGCCCTTTTCGGCGCGGATCGACTCAGTCATGTCGCGTCTCTGCTCCTATCGTCTGCGAGAACACCAGCTCGTCCGTGCGGCAGTACAGCTCACCGAACACGGCCCGCGGCGCGCGGGGAAAAAAGAGGGCGCGCTTCACGAGCAGCAGCGCAGCGCGCGCACGCAGTGAAAGCGCGAGGCGCACGTCCTCGGGGGGCACGGCGACGCGGAAGCTTTGCTCCGCGTGGGTGGGCTTCAGATAGAAGCGCTCCTCCACGAGGCGGGAGAGCGAAGCGCCGGCTAGGCTCAGCCGCGACAGCCCCGCAAAGACGTCTCGGTCGAAGTACAGCCGCTCCAGAAGCACCGGCTTGTCCGCCACGCTACCGACGCGCGTAACCAAGAGTGCGCTTCGCCCCGCGAAGGGGTTGTCGCCCTCGGCATCGATGGACACTTCGCTCACCCTTCCGAGGAGCCTCGTCTGCAGGCTCAGGCCTCCCTCGCGGAAGCTTTCCAGCGTGCCGCCGAGGGAGAACAAGTCCACCCGCTTGGGCGCGCTGCGCACGTACGTGCCCGAACCGCGCTTGCGCTCGACGAGGCCGCGCTGCACGAGGAGCTCGGTCGCTTGACGCACGGTAGGACGACCGATTCCGTGCTGCCGGGCGAGCTCTGGCTCCGAAGGCAAACGTGCGCCCTGGGGCAAGCTTCCGCTCTGAATGTCTCGACCGAGGAGCTCCGCGAGCTGCTGATAGAGAGGCAGAGGAGAGGCCGGGTTGAGCATCGGACGAGCGGAGCTTTCTCCGTACCGGTAAAGATGTCAAGACAACTTACGGGAGCCTTCCGGGTGGGGCGAGTTTCCACGCTTAACCTGCGTGAACAGCGGCCGTTGTCGTAAACGGGATGCAAAAGTCCGCCCCGCTCGAGCTGTTGGCCGACGCGTCCGGTTCGGTGACCTTCGGCTGGGCCGACGACCGCGTGTACTACGCGCGCTTCAGCCGTAGCCTCTCGGCCCGCCTTGGGGAGACGTTCGCGGCTCGCTTGGCGGCCGCGGTCGAGGGAGTGACTTCGCTTTCCTACTTCGCGGACGCGCGCGATCTGGAGAGCTACGACCTGGCGGCTCGCAGCGCGATCTTGCGAGTGCTCGGACGCCAGCGCTCCAAGATAGAGCACCTCGAGGTACTGTGGTGGGACGGCACGGAGCCCAGGGAGGCCGTGCGTGCCACTTTCGGCGAGTCCTTGCACGTCACGCGGAATGCGGCCGAGTTCGAGGCGCGGCTCGTTGCGTACGCGCCGCAAGCACGCTCCATGCTCGTGGCGAAGCCAGAGCCTCCCTACCGCTCACGCTGGCCACTTCGGCGCTGAGCGCTCAGTTCCCGGAGGAGACGATCGCGTGCTGCTGCGCCGTCTCCCACGGCACCGTGGGCCACCAACGAGCCTGCGGGAGAGGGGGCGACGTCGGCTCGAACGGCTCGAACGGTCGCGGGGTCAGAAGCGCCACGCTGTGCTCGCGAGCCGCGAGAGACGTGCGCTCCGCGGGCTCCGTCCAACCGTGAAATGCCAGGCCCAGGAGGGCCCAATGCACCGGCAACAGCGCCTTGCCGCGTACGAGCTCGTGAGCGCGCACGGCTTGCTCCGGCCCGATGTGCCAATCCGGCCACGCGCGATGGTACTGGCCAGTCTCGATCATGGTCACGTCGAACGGTCCGAGCCGGTCGCCGATCTCTCGCATCGCAGGGAATAGCCCCGTATCGCCCGAGTAGTACGCGCGGTGCCTCGGACCGAGCAACGCGTAGCCGGCCCATAGCGTGGCGTCCTTGTCGAACAGCAGGCGCCCCGAAGCGTGGCGCGCGGGCGTGCAAACGATCGTAAGCTCGCCGAGCCGCGCCTGCTCCCACCAGTCGAGCTCGATGAGCCTCTCGCTCGGTACGCCCCAGTACTCCAGGTGCGCGCCCACGCCGAGTGGCACCACGAACTTGACCCCCAGGGCGTTGAGGCGCTGCACGCTCCGGTAGTCCAGGTGGTCGTAGTGATCGTGAGAGATGACCACGGCCGTGAGCTTCGGCAGCTGCTCCAGCTCGACTGCCGGCGGGTACCATCGCTTCGGGCCGAGCCAGGAGATCGGCGACGCGCGGTCGCTCCACATCGGGTCCGTCAATATGCGCTCGCCATCGATCTCGATCAGCATCGAAGAATGGCCGAACCAGGTGACGCGCAGGCCGCTCGGCGGAGGAGCGTCGAAGCTGCGCGCCGAGAGTTTGGCCACCTCGGGCGCGGAGCTCGGGCTCACGTGCGGGCTCGCGTGGCGTATCGCGTCGAACGTTCCCCAGACGTCGTTAACGAGCGGTTGCGCGTTGACGAAGTGACCGTCCTGGTAATGCGCGGAGTTTTGCATGCGCTGCAGGCGGGCGCCGGTCGGGCTCTTGCCGAACGCGCGATAGCCCTCCGCAACCAGCACCAACACGAACAACGCAAAAGAGCCCAAGAGCACCTGGGCGCCTCGCCGGAGCGACCTCCTCACGAAACGCGCTCGGCTCGGAATCATCTTATCTATCGTCAAAGGTACGGCTCGGCCGGCTCGAGATCGCAGAACGCTCGTTCGCGCTCGGGTCCGAGTTTCGGAGGTGTAACGTGGCCGCCGCGGGGGAAGTTTCCACGATCCGCCGCTCGCCCCGTTCGGCGGTTAACACCCGGGGTAGGCTCCGGGACCCAACATTTGCGCTCTAATCGTCCCTCCTAACGGATTTTTCGTGGGTTGACGAAGCGGTATCCGCTCGTCATTTTATGAAGCGGCTCGATGGTCGGTAGAAAGAAGCGTCCATGAAGGTAATCCTGTTCGGGGCGAGCGGCATGGTCGGGCAGGGAGCGCTGCGGGAGCTGCTGGCGGACCCGGAAGTGTCCTCCGTCTTGGCCATCGGCCGGAGCCCCACGGGGCGGCGCGACGCCAAGCTCAAGGAGCTCATCCAGGAGGACGTAGCGGACCTTCAGATGCTGGAGCAAGAGCTGCGCAGCTACGACGCCTGCTTGTTTTGCCTCGGGGTTTCGGCGGTCGGAATGAGCGAGCCGGAGTACAAGCGCGTCACGTACGACCTCACGCTGCGCGTCGCGCAGACGCTAGAGCGCCTCAACCCGCGCATGACTTTCGTGTACGTCTCCGGCGGCGGTACGGATCCGACCGAGCGAGGGGGCGTGATGTGGGCGCGCGTGAAGGGCGCCACCGAGAATGCCCTCCTCGCGATGCCTTTTGCGCGAGCTTACATGCTCCGGCCTGGCTTCATTCGGCCGCTTCACGGAGTCGTTTCGAAGACGGGGTGGTATCGGGCGCTGTACGCGCTGGCCGGCCCCGCGTACCCGCTCCTGAAGCGCCTCTTCCCCGGCCAAGTGACGACCACGGAGGAGCTGGGGCAGGCCATGCTGCATCTCGTGAAGCGAGGGTTTTCGGAGCGCGTGCTCGAGAACCGGGACATCGCCGCGCTCGCGGCCGGTCCCGCTCTTCACACCTGAGGGTGACTTCGGGTACGGTGCGGCCGAGCCTGCCATGGCGCGCCGCTGCCTGTATTACCCGTTCATTCACTTCCGCGACGAGGCCTGGCTCAAGCTCAGCGCGTTGTATTGGGACGACGTCACGCGCATCGTCCCGCGTAGCTTCGCGCCGCAGGACAACCGCGAGGTCCGCGCTCTCGAGGAGGCGGAGGTAGTCAAGCGCGTGGACCCGAGCGCTTACGAAGCGCCGGTCGCCAAGCTGTTCGAGCTCTTGCTGCGGCGACACCGGGCGGGCCTCGTGCGGCGCTACGACATTCAGAAACGCGAAACTTGGCCGGAGAATTTGGACCGAATCAGGGTCAAAGCGGGAAGAGTCTCGTCCAAGACCCTGGCCTTCATCCACCGCAGCAAGCTCAAGCCGAGCCTGGTCGAGCAGCTGCTCGAGCTCAACCTCGCGGTGCCCAGCCACGACGAATGCTGGCTGGGCATGCACCCGGCGATCGTGTCGGCGTACATGATCGCTCTGGCGGCAGAGATTTCCCGACGCCGCGGCCTCGCGCCAATCTCGGCCAACGTCACCCACCTAGGTGGAATCACGAGCTGCAGCGTGGACGACTTGGCGCGCTCGCTCGTGGGGGACGTGGACTTGAGCAGGCGGCGGCGGCCCGCTCCGGAGCCGGCGAGCGCGAAGCTCTCTTCGGAGCGTGTCGCGTTCGTGACGTTGCGCATGGTCTTGCCGCAGCAGCTGGAAGGGGTTCCTGCGAAGCGCATCGTTCAGCTGCGTGGGCAGCACGCGTCGGCGCGCCATGCCTTCCACGGCTACGTGGACGACCTGCGCGCGAGGCTGGCGAGCGAGCAAATCGCGGACGCGGACGCGCTCGACGAGCACATCCGCCTGGAGTACGAAAAGCGCCTCAAGCCGGAGCTCCACGGCTTGCAGCGCGGCCTGCGCTCGCTAGGCATTGGCAGCGTTCTGGGTAGCGTCGGGGTCGCGATCGCACTGCCGCTAGGGTCCGTGCTCGGCGGCTCTCCGGCCGCGGCGCTCGCGGCAAGCGCCACCGCCGGCGTCGGCCTTGCCGCGCTGGCCCAGCGTCAGCGGGAGAGCGCGCGCAGCCTGCTCGGCTCCTCGCCGGCGTCGTTCTTGTTCATGACCAGACAGCTGCGCCCGAGCGCGTTTGCGGAGCGTCTTTCCAGCTCTCTTCGCCGCTTCACGCTCGGCGTGTGAGGGCGAGTAGGTGAGGGGGAGAGCGTTACCGAGGCATCTCGTCTCGCCCTAAAGCGAGGTCTCGCTGCACAAGGTCTTGCGTGCGCTGCCGCCGCCAAGGAAGCTTGAGGTAACGGCAATGGCCGCACCAGATCCCGGAAGCGGGCGCGCTCGGCGGCGGGTGGCGCTCTTGATGGACGCCATCGAGGACGACTATCAGGCTGGCATCGTCCGCGGCGCAGCGAGTGCCGCTCAGCACGCAGGCGTGGAGCTCGTGTGCCTAGCGGGGGGGTTACTGAGCAATGACGAGCTGGATCCGCGCGTACCGCGGAACTTCCTGTTCCACCTGTTGGATCCCCGAGACTTCGACGGAATCCTCGTGCTCGGGGGGACCCTGGGCAATCAGGTCGGGCTCGAAGCGCTGAGCGAGTGGATGCGACGCTTTGCCCCCTTGCCCATGGTGAGCTTGGGCGCTCCGCTGTCGACGTGCCACAACCTCGTCGTGGACGGCGCGCCCGGCATGCGCGACACGCTGCGCCACCTCATCGAGGTTCACAATCACCGGCGCATTGCGTTCATTCGCGGGCCCGCCACGAGCTTCGAGGCCGAAGAACGCTACCGCACGTACCGCGAGGTCCTCGCGGAGCACGGTATCTCCGAGGACCATCGCCTCGTGCTGCCCGGCAACTGGCTACGGGATTCCGGCGCCGCGGCGGTGAGCGCGCTGTTCGACACGCGCGGCATGGCTGTCGACGCGGTTCGCGCCATCGCCGCCGCCAACGACTACATGGCCCTCGGAGCCATGGAGGCACTGCGCGATCGGGGCATCTCCGTTCCGGGCGACATTGCCATCACTGGTTTCGACGACGTGGACCTGGGCCGGTGCACCGTGCCGCCGCTCACTACCGTCGCGCAGCCGAAGGACAACCTTGGCCGCGAGGGCATCTCGCTGCTCGTCGCGTTGATGAGCGCGAAGGACGTGCCGCGCGTCACTCGCCTTCCGACGACCCTTGCGCTGCGTCGCTCGTGCGGCTGCGCCAAGACGAGCATGCTCATCCACCGACGCAGCACGGCAAAGACGGGCCGCTCGCTGGCGGTGGGGGTGCTGGAGCGACGCGCGCTCATCTTCGCGGAGCTTTCACGGAGCGCGCGCGGGTCCCTCGTGGGCGCCGGCTCGCGCTGGGAGGAGCGGCTGCTGAGCGCACTGCTCGCGGACCTCGAGGGCTCGGCCGACGGCGCGTTCCTGTCCGCCGTGGACCAGCTGATGGCGGGCATTTCGCGAGCGGGCGCGGATTTGACGCAGGCGCAGCCGGTGCTCGGAACGTTGCGACGCTCTCTGCAAGACTGCGCCGCCGGTGATGCCGAAGCCGTCTCGCGCGTCGACGACTTGCTGGACTCCGCACGAGAGCTCGTCAGCGAGTGGATGGTGCGAGGCGAAACCCTGCGTCGTCTCCAGGTCGTACAGTTTTTGCGTGGTCTTTCGCAGGTGAGCAGCATGCTGCTCCGGAAGTCGCGCGGCCCCGCGCAGCGTGAAGCCTTCGAGGAAGCCTTGCGGCGCCTGGGCATCCCCGCGCTTTCCCTTGGAGTATTCAGCTCTCCGGGGGAGGTTTCGGCGCAAGCCCAGTGCCTCGCGGCCTACGAGCCTAGCGCTCGCGCTCGTCCGGAGACGTACTTTCGCGCTTCGGATTTCTTCGCCCCGGGGGTGTTCGCCAACGAGCGTGGCGCTTTGCTCGTGCAGCCGCTGCTGTTCGAGCGCGAGCCGCTCGGACTCTTGACGGTCGCGTTGGGCGAGCACGACGGTAGCGTCTACGAGCAAATGCGCGAGGTGATGGGCACCGCCGTCCGCGGCTTCCAGCTCGCGAGCGCCTCCGGCATCTGAGCCTTCAGCAAGTTTGGTTGGCGCCCGGTTCCACCCCGACCCGCTGCGCATAGTCCAAGAAGAACGAGACGCGCGCTTGCACACCCTCCGTGCTGCCGTTGCCCTGGCACTCGATGGTCCCGTTGATGCTGCGGATCGTCTCGCCGAAACCCCGGTCGGTCGTGATTGCGGTGTGCGGCGTCATCGTTCCCGCTCCTCTTTGCGTCATCCAAAACCAAAGCCCGGTCTCCCACGCGATGGTCGCGTCCTGAGAGACCAGCTCCGGCTGGCGGCGTAAGTCGATGCCGAGCGCGGCGCTCGCGCTGCAATAGTTGTAGTTCCAAGAAATTTGGATCGGACCTCGGCCGAAGTAGCGCTTGCCGGGCTCGCAAGGGCACGAGTCGCTCGGCATGCAGTACTCACCTTGTTCGATCTGGTCGATGTAAATGAGCTCGCCCGTCTCGCGCGCCACGTTCGCGAGGAACGCCGCGGCTTCGCGCTTGCGCTGCTCTAGCGACCCCGTGCCGGCGAACTCGGGGTAGATGCGCGTGGCGTCAACGAGGCCCTGGTAGCTGTAGAATTGGTTCCGGTTTGGGAAGAGCTGGTTGAAAAGCTGCTCGCTGACGACGTCGTCGAACGAGCTGTCGGAGGACGGCTGCGAGCCGCCGCTCCCGCCGCTTCCGCCGCTTCCGCCGCTTCCGCTCCCGCCGCCGTCGTCGCAGCGGTACGGCTCCCAGAAATAGGTGCTGATCAGCGGGTCGTAGCCGGGGTTGTCGTGCTCGGCGATGTAGTAGCCGCCCTGATACTTGACGATGTCGCCTTCGCCGTAAGGCGTCCCGGCTTTCCAATCCGGTCCGCAGGGCATCGGCGCCACCGACGTTCCCCCGGCGCCGCCCAGCGACGTGCCGGCCATGGCCGTCGTCGAGCCCGCGACGGACGCGATGCCGGCGGTGACGAAGGCGCTGCCGCCGGTGCCGGCGAGCGACGACGAGCCGCCCGCGACCGTCGCTCCGCTAAAGCCTTCGTTCCCGTTACGAGGTCCTTCCGTACCACCGCCGCAGCCGACCGCCGCCCCCAAACCGATCACCCAACACAGCAACGTGGACTTCATGAGATGACTGAATGGTAGCCGCGCGACGGGGGCGCCCTGGCCACCGATCTTCTCCTAAAGTTGTTCATATCCAAACCTTGGGACACGTTTTCGAGGCGGCGCTGAAAGTGTTCAATTGCCGCATAATCCTCCTGAGAAGGCAGCTTCGGGGAGCGTGGTCAGGATCGCTGTCAGAACACCGTCGCTCGGACGCGACTGACTCGGAGGAGCGAGCGTGCGATCGGCGCCGGCGCTCGACGTACGTTGCGCGCGTGACGTGAGCCGAGTCTGGGTAGCGTCGGGTCGCATGCCCTCGAAAGCGCACGCGGCCCTTTCAGGTCGAAATGATGATCAGAGCGCGTTAGCTCGGAAATGGGGGCACATGCGTGCTGGTGATTGGCTTTGGGTTGCGGGTGTAGGTGTGCTCCTCACTTTGGCGCCAGGAGCGCTAGCGCTCACGCAGCCAGCAGCGCCTCTGGATCCGCAGCCGCTCGTCGTGCCGCGCCCCGTGGGGCCTGGCGAGCTGGGCGACACGGAGCAGTTCAATCCGACCATCCCCAACGCTCGCGCGTACGTCACGCTGCCCTCACTGTTCCAGTTTCGCGGCGAAACCATCGACTACGTGCAAGACGCGAAGACGGAGCCGTCCACGTTCTCGCCGCTTTGCAGCTTCTCCGGCACGCTGGTGCTGCGCGGCGGTGGCTGTCAGGTCGCGTTCGGCTGGTACAACGCGGTGCAGAGCGGCGGAGCTCCCCCGGCCGCGAACCAGATCTATCCGCTCATTCCCGCCAACGATCCGGTCGTTTACTCGCAAGAGGCCTTCGCGCCGTTGGCCACGGACGGGCCGTGGACCTTGAAGACCTTCACCGCGGCCGACATTCGCAACGACGCGCGCTACGCCGGTGGCGAAATCGGCTTTGCGATGGTGGCGGGCGGCGCCTGTAGCCAGAACAAGTACTCCCAGCGCTTTCTCAATCAGCCTTGCACCAGCTGCTCGCCGGTCGAGCCGTTCATCACCACCGTCGTTTACGCGAGCACCAAAGAAACGAACGCGTACTACTTGGCATTCGAAGACTTGCCGGTGAACCCGACGAGCTTCACCGCCAACAACGACGGCGACTTCAACGACTTCGTTTTCTACATCACGGGCTTGGTGTGCTCCGGCGGCGGCGAGTCATGTGAAACCGGTTTGGACGGCGCGTGCGGTGTGGGTAAAACGGACTGCAGCGAAGCGGGCCGGCCCGGTCAATGCCGGCAAGTGGTGAGGCCGAGCGCAGAGAAGTGCGACAACGTCGACAATGACTGCGACGGCATGGTGGACAACGGCGATCTGTGCCCCGAAGGTCAAGTCTGCGACCAGGGGACCTGCGTCGGTGCGTGTGGCACGGCCGAGTTCCGTTGCCCGGGGACCCTCAAGTGCGACGGCGGCTTCTGCGTCGACCCGCTCTGCGTAGGGGTGACGTGCGACATGGGCCAGGCTTGCCGCGCGGGAAAGTGCGTTGCCGCGTGTGACGGCGTCGTCTGCCCCGGCGGCCAAGAGTGCCAGCTCGGGCGCTGCGTCGACCTGTGTGAAGGCGTCACGTGCCTGAACAAGCAAGTCTGTGAGAACGGGTTGTGCGTGGCGGAGTGCGGCTGCCGCGCGTGCGGCGCCGGCCGAGCTTGTGCCGCGGACGGCAAGTGCGTGGACGCGGGCTGCGACAAGCTGACGTGCGCGGCTGGACAGGTGTGCGCCCAAGGCGCGTGCCAAGACGCCTGCGCGGGCGCGGTCTGTCCCGGCAAAGCCGCATGTTTGGACGGGAAGTGCCAGGCGCCTCTGGGCGACATGGAGCCGGGCACGGGCGGAAGCGGCGGGAGCAGCGCTGACAATCCGCCCATCATTCCGACGGCGGGCAGCGGTGTCGTGGCTGGGGGCGGCGGCGCGGCCGGCCCGCAAAATCCAGGCACGGGCGCGAGCGGTCAACGCCCCGTGACCAAGAACGCGGAGGACGCGGTGGGCTGCAACTGCCGCAGCGCGGGCGCCCCCGCTTCGACCTCGCTGGGCCTGCTCGGCGCGCTGGGCCTGGGCGCCCTGCTCTTCGGCCGTCGCCGCCGGTAGCTCGCGCAGAAGCGAGCGCACTCGCGAATTTGGGCTGTTTTCGAGCGCGGACGAGGTGCGTTCGATCACATTTGCAATGCAAATGAAAGCTCATGCATTGCAAGTGAGATCAGACGTGTTACTGGTGCGAATCAGCCCGTTAGATGGCCGTTCGCAAGCACTCCGCCAAGCCTGGCCGTACCCCCCGCGCCACTCCCGGCAACGACAGCCAGCTCGTCGTGCGCCTGCCCGGTACCCTCGTAGGGCGCGTGGACCAATACGCGGCGCGTATGCGGCAAGAGCTCCCGGGCGTCCGCTTCGCACGGGCGGAGGCGGTGCGCGTCTTGCTCACCCGCGCGCTCGACCAGCTCGCCACCGCGAAGGGCAAGCCTTGAGCGGGAAGGTCGTCTCGCTCTTTCGTCACCCGGAGTTCGCGCGGAGAGCCCAGGAGCGCGCTGAAAAGGAGCTCGCAGAGCGAGTCGTCCCCCTCGTGCGGCTGGATCATAGGACGCTGCGCTGCCGGCGCTGCGCTTTGGAGTTCGAGTGCGTGCCGCGCCTGCACGCCGCCCCCGGTCCCGATCACCTCGAGTCTTGCCCCCATTGCGAGCCGAACATCGACGTGGACGCCCTGGAGGCGTTCCTGAACGAGGTCCTCGGAGAGACCTAACCGCTCCGGCATGCTACGCCACCGGCCGCATGCGCGACCCTTTGGCTTCCAAAGACACTCGCTTCGCCAGCGACAACACCGCTGGCATCTGCCCGGAGGCGTGGGCGGCCCTGCGCGAAGCGGACCAGGATAGCTGCCCCTCCTATGGGGAGGACGCGCTCACGGCGCGCGCTGCCGACGCCATTCGGGAGGTCTTGGGCGGGGACGCAGACGTGTACTTCGTCTTCAACGGCACGGCGGCGAACTCGCTGGCGCTCGCCGCTTGCTGCCAGTCGTATCACAGCGTCATCTGCTCCGACGTCGCGCACATCGTGACGGACGAGTGCGGCGCCCCCGAGTTCTTCTCGAATGGCACCAAGCTGCTCGCGGTGCGAACGGCGGACGGCAAAGTCACGCCCGCTGAAGTCGAGCGGCTCGTCACCCAACGCAGTGACCTTCACTATCCCAAGCCGCGGGTCCTCAGCCTCACGTTGCCCACCGAGCTCGGTACCCTGTACACGTTGGAGGAGCTGCGGGCGCTGGCGGCTGTCGCCCGCGGTCACGGGCTGGCCGTGCACGTGGACGGAGCCCGCTTCGCCAACGCCGTCGTCAGCCTCGGCGTGTCGCCCGCGGAGCTGGTGGCGGCGGCGGGAGCGGACGTGCTTTGCTTTGGCGCAGTGAAGAACGGGCTCGGCTTCGGCGAGGCGGTGGTCTTCCGAAACCGCGCCCTCTCCAACGAGTTCAGTTGGCGTTGCAAACAAGCGGGGCAATTGGCCAGCAAGATGCGCTACCTGGCCGCGCCGTGGCTCCGCGGCTTCGAAGGAGGGCTCTGGCTCCGCAACGCGGAAAACGCCAACCGCGCCGCCCGAACGCTGGCGTCGCGGCTGAGCGCCCTGGCGGGGGCGCGGGTAGTACGGCCGGTGGAGGCCAACTCGGTGTTCGTGGAGCTCAGCGCGGCCCAGCATCAAAGGCTACGAAGCGCGGGCTTTGCCTACTACACCTTCATTGGGGGCGCGGCGCGCTTCGTGTGCTCCTGGTCGACGACCGAGGCGGACGTAGAGGCCCTCGTCACGACATTGACGACCGAGTAGGCGCGGGGCGCAGCAGAACCGAGATACGCACTCTCCGGAGTGAGGGAAGGGTCAATTCGAATCAGAGTGCGTGCGCGCTCTTATCGGTGCCGCGACCACCTGCTGCGCTGCTACTTCTCGCCGGGGGTTCATTAGGATGCGAGACGTCCGTTCTTAGCGGACGAGAACGCTATCAAGGTGGGTGGGTCTGCGCCAAATTGCACGAAAGCGGACGAATGTGCCCGCGACTCTGAAGCTGCCGGACACGGACCCCCATCTAGACCAGGGAGGCGTCCGATGCGCGTTCTGAAAATAACACCTTCCCAAGTTTCGACGGCGTTCGTCCTGTCGCTGTCGCTGTCGCTCGGCGCGTGCGCGGGCAACCTTTCGGGTGAAGACCCCGGCTGTCGCGACAACTGCACCAGTGTCGGCGGTAGCGGCGTGGGTGGGAGCAGCAACCCCGGAGTAGGCGCGGCCGGCATGGCCACGGGCGGCAGCGGCGTCATGGCCCCGCCCGGCATCGAAGGGATCGGTTGGAGCACGCGTTACCCGCGCCTGAGCCATGCGCAGTGGGAGAACACGGTGCGTGACCTGCTGCTCCTGGACGCGCCTCCCAAGCTCGCTTCCACGTTCGCGCTGGATCCCGACGCACGCTTCGATACTTTCAACGCTCGAACCGTGTCGGCCAACTTGTGGCTGGACTACCAGCGCGCAGCGGAGGTCGTGGCGGCGGACGTAGCCGGCAACCCCGCGAAGCTGTCCAAAGTGGCGTCGCCCGCCGCCCAAGGCGATGCCAAGGCGTTCGTGACGGAGCTCGGTACCCGCGCTTATCGGCGCCCCCTCACGGAAGCGGAAATCACGCGCCACACCCTGCTGTTCGAACAAGCGGCGGGGATGTTCGAGGGCGGAGACGCTTTCGCGCGAGGGGCCGAGCTTTTGATACGCGCGCTCCTGCAGTCGCCGCACTTCTTGTACCGCGTGGAAAGCTCCACCCAGGCCCAAGAAAAGAGGATCTTCCTCGGCTCGTACGAGGTGGCATCGCGCCTCTCCTACGGCTTGTGGAACACGATGCCATCGGCCGAGCTCTTCGACGCCGCCGCCGCGGGCGAGCTCGCCACCGCCGAAGGCGTCACTAAGTGGACGCAAGCGATGCTGGAGGACACCCGCGCGAAAGCGCCGCTGGTTGCCTTTCACGATCAGCTGTTCAACGTAACGAACTACGGCACCATCGCCAAAAACCAGAAGCTGTTCCCGACCTTCACTGCAGAGCTTGGGCCCGTCCTCCGCGAGGAAGCTCGCCTCTTCTTCGAAGAAATCGTGGTGACGCGCGGCGCGAGCGTCGCCGGCCTTCTCACCACGCCCGTCGCGTTCGTGAACCAGGTCACGGCTCCGTTCTATGGCTTGTCCGCCGCGGGGCTTGGCAGCCAACTCACGCGCATGGAGCTGGACCCAGCAAAGCGCGCCGGCGTCCTGACTCAAGTCGGCTTCTTGTCCAAGTACGCATCTCAGGCTCAGTCCGATCCCATCTTGCGCGGCGTCCACGTCTCGCTGGACATGATCTGCTCGGCGCTGCCAGCTCCCCCCAACGACATCCCGCCGCTTCCGGCCCAACTGGAAGGGCAAACGAATCGCCAGCGAGTCGAGGCTCTCACCGGAAACGCGCCCTGCTCGGCTTGTCACGACACGTTCATCAACCCGCTCGGCTTCGCCTTCGAAAGCTACGACGCGGTCGG
>JAQSWN010000395.1 GCA_029266615.1 Polyangiaceae bacterium | reverse complement strand
GCGCCGGTAAAACGAGCGCGGTGCTGCTCGGTCCGGTTGCGGCGCAGGGCTTGGCGCCATGAGCGCGGCCATCCTCGCGTTCGGCGCGGCGTCTTCACTCGGCGTGGGGGAAGCTGCGTTCGACGTGGGCGGCGCCGGGGCGGCTCCGGGCGACGGTTGGTCGGAGCGCCGCGGCGGTAAACCGTTCGCGCGTGTGAGCGCGCTCGAGGCGCCGCCCGCCGAGCGCCCGCTCGCCCTGTTGGAGCTCGGTCTCGGCCAGGTGCTGAGCGGGCTCACGGCGCGGGTCCCCAACTGGCAGAGCCTGCGCTTGGGGGTCGCGATTGGAACGTCGAGCGGGGGCTTCGCGGCACTCGAGCGCGCGCTCGCGGGCCAGCCGGTAGACGCGGCCCGCTGCGCTTACTTCTCGCCGCTCTCCGCGCTTGCCCGTCTCTTGCCACGCGCGCCGGAGCGCCTCGCGTCGATTTACGCAGCGTGCGCATCGTCCACCATCGCCATGGGGCTCGGCCTGCGCTGGCTAGAGCTTGGGGACGTGGATGTAGCGCTCGTCGGCGGCTACGACGCCGAGAGTGAGTGGGTGTGCGCTGGCTTCGACGCGCTGAAAGCGACCAGTCGCGGGCGCCCGCACCCCTTTCGCGCCGAGCGTGACGGCATGGCGCTCGGGGAAGGCGTCGCGCTACTCGCGTTGGGGCGGCCGGATCGTCCGGCGCTCGGCTACGTGAATGGGTTCGCGGCGAGCACGGACGCAGTTCACATTACGGCCCCTGACCGCACGGGGCAGGCGCTGGCGCGCGCCGTCGCGCAAGCGCTGGGCGACGCTGCGCTCCCTCCGGAACGCGTCGACTTCGTCAGCGTTCACGGCACCGGCACGTCTTTCAACGACGCGGCCGAGGGCGCCGCCCTCAAGCTCGTCTTCGGTCCGCGCGCGAACGCGTTGCACTTGCACGCCTTCAAGTCCGTCGTTGGGCACACGCTGGGCGCGGCGGGGGCACTGGAGTCGCTGGCCGTGCTCTCGGCGTTTCGGCGCGGCGTGCGCCCAGCCTCGGCGAGCGTCGGCGAGCCCATGCCGGAGCTTCCTGCGCGCCTGACCGCGCAAAACGAAGCGGCCGAGGTGGAGGATTGCTTGAAGCTCTCCACCGCCTTCGGCGGCGCGAATGCGGCCCTCGTGCTGTCGCGCCGCCGCGCCGCCGCCCCTCCCGTACGGGGCCGTGCCGTACACGTAGCAGCGGTCGGAGCCCGCGTGACGACGCTTGACGTCGCCCGCGTGGCGCCGCTCCTCGTGTGCTCCCCGGAGCGCTTGCCCCGCTCGGACGAGCTCTCCGAGCTGTGCGTGGCGGCCGCCGCGGAGGTGCTGGGGATCGCCGCGGAGGGCGCCGTCCCGCTCGAGCGCGTCCGAGTCGGCGTGGTAGTTGGAACCGCGTCCGCGAGCCTCCAGGCCGACGTCGAATTTGGCGCGCGCATCCTCGCGCGGGGGCTCGAGCACGCCGAGCCCCGTCGGTTTCCAGCGACCTCGCCGAACGCCTGCGCGGGACACGTCGCGATCGCCTTCGGTCTGGGCGGCCCCTCGCACACGGTGGGCGCGGGCGCGGGCGCGGCCACGGAAGCGCTCCAGGTGGCGCGCGATTGGCTGCGCGCGGGCGACGCCGACGCCATGCTGGTCGTCGCGGCCGAGCACGCGGGGGAAGGGGCGCGGGTCGTCCTGGACGCACTGGGCGTCGCCCTCCCGAACGGCGCTCGCGCGCTGCTGCTGACAGCCGAGCCGTTCGGCCCGCGCCTCGCTCAAGACCAGGAATTCGCCCACTTCGTGGGCTCCGAGCTCACCTCCGGGGCTGCCCGCTTGCCCCAATCGTAGGCTTTTGGCAGTGTGCGCCCGCCGGAATACCTCTTCCCCCACCGGCGTTCCGACCCCCGTGAAGCCCTTGTCCGTCCTCCCGAAACTCCTCGCCGGCCTGGCGTTTTCGTCGCTGGTGGCTTGCAGCCACGACTTCATTCCCAACACTCAGGTGGAGGACTCGGACTTCAACCGGCAAGTCATCGCGTACTGCGAGGACTACCGGCACGCGGTCGAGCGGCGCAACACGCAGGCGCTCCTGAAGATGGCCGACCCCAAGTACTACGAGGACGGCGGCACCATCGACACGAGCGACGACCTGGATCTCGCGGGGCTGCAGGAGTACCTCAACGCCAATTTCAAGAAGACCACGCAGATCCGCTACGAGATCTTCTATCGAGACATCAGCTACGGTCGCGCGAACCAGGTGTACGTCGACTACACCTACAGCGCGAGCTACAAGGTCCCCGTGCCGACCGTGCCCGGCGCGCCTCCCGCGCCGGACGTATGGCGACGTCGGGTCGCCGACAACCGTCTCGAGCTCGTGCAAGACGGAGAGAAGTTCCGAATCCTTTCCGGAATGTGAGCCCGCGCCGCGCTTCACCCTAGCGGGTGAGAATGCTGCAGCTCACGCCGTCCACGCGCCGCAGCACCTGACCCTCGTTGCTCGTCACTTCCCAGATCGCGCGCGTGTACTTCTCGCTCCACGCGTAGCGGATGCCGAGCGCGGCCTGGGCGTCTGCGCCCGCGCGTTGCGCGGCCGCCCACGCGTCGTCGAACGAGCAGCTCGGTTCCGGCGCGATGCGCGATTTGCTCCGTCGCTCTTCGCGGCCGACCAGCTCTCCACCGGTAGAGCTGAGCAGGAACCGCTCGGTGCCAACCGTCGCGCCGCCGCTCACGCGCTCGCCGCTCGGCTTGGCGTACGCCACCTCCACCTTGCCCTCCGTGATGACACCGCGCCCGTCGAGCGGGCCCGCGCTGAGACTGACCAGCACCGCGTCCCGGTGCCAGGCGCTCGCTTTACGCCGCGCTTCGCCGAGCAACCCGTTCGGGTCCAGTCGAGGCGGCGCATCGGGCAAGCGCACCACCGGCGCCGGCACCGGTGGTGCGCTGGCCATCGGCGCCGCGGGCGTCCTCAAGGAAACGAAGGCCCCCAGCGCGAACAGGGCAAGCACGAGCACTCCGCCGCCGCCCAGTAGCAGCAGCAAGCTACTTCGCTCGCCCGCTACGCGCGGGGTGGGGCGGCCCATCGGCGGCCGAGTGCGTGGCGGGGGCGCGGCCGCCAAGAGGAACCCGCAGCTCTGACAGCGAGCGCGGGAAAGTCGGATGTCTGCCCCGCATTGGGGGCACAGGCTTACCGTCGCTTCGGGCATCACCATCGCGCTGTCGTTCGCTCTTTCGCGCGGGCCGCCGTCGGCCCAAGCCTTCATGGTAGCCGAAAGTCCTCGGCTATTTCAGCGATCTCGAACCCGCGCTCGCTGCTATTCCCGCTTTTCGGGCGGAGGCGAAATGCCAGGAACTCTCCGAACAACCTGGTCTTCCCTGCCCAAGAGAGGCCCGGCCGCGCGACGACGACCACCTCGGAGCGCGAGACGGGTGGAGGGACGCCGTCACGTTTGGCGCGGGCGGCGCTATCGAAAGTGTAAGTGCGGAGAGTTTGCGGAGCCGCCACCACTCGGCCCGTCAGACTCGTGTAGTCCAACTGCGCGAAGCGCGCGCGCCACACCGCCTGCGCGGGCTGACGGTTGCCTTCCGAAACCACGCTCGCCTGGGCGGAAAGGAGAGGGAACAGCTCCCGTGTGGACTCTTGCAGCACGGCGATGAAAAAGCGGCTCACTTGTTCCCGCGCCGCTTCCGAGTCCAAAGGCACGCGCGCCAGGCGAATGCCG
>JAQSWN010000020.1 GCA_029266615.1 Polyangiaceae bacterium | reverse complement strand
CATGGGCGCGGTGATCATCGCGAGCACGGCCGCCCTCCTCGGTACCTCGGACGACGACGACGGGACCGCGTACCGTCGTTACGAGTTTCGCCGCGAGAGCATCGACGGTGGTGCGGTGGAGCTCACGGGGGACGGGCCTAGCGCCACGTTCTTCGTCAACGTGACCGCGGGTGCGGGCCGGCAATCGCTGGCTGGCCACATGCATCACGGTATCGCTCTTGGTGTTCGGGTTGCCAGAGGTGTGGCCACTAGCCGAAGACGCTTACCGCTACGGTCTTGGCGCCGCGCAATGGCCCGTCAAAGCCGTGTGGCGCTGGGTGCAGAGCGAAGCGTTGCCTCCGCTCCGCCCCGTGCGCGCGACCGCGGACCTGACGGATCTGCTGACCATGCCCACGGCCTGGTTCGCCTATCGTGCGGCCAAGCGCAGCCCCGTTTGAGGCTGCGCTTGGCCGACGAAACGATACCTCACGGCTTTTCGAGCGTATTCGCGATGCGCTGGCCGAGCGCGCTGAAGACGGGCCGGTAGCCGTAGTCGCCGCGCTCTTCGTCCGACGTGTTGCGGCTGCACACCGAGCCGAGCACCGTGCGGCGTCCGAGCTCCCGCGCCACGCGCAGCTCGCGCAGCGCTGGGTAGGCCTTGCCCTTGTACTGGGTGGTCGTGGGAGCGCCGCCCCCGGGGGGATTGCACACCGAGCGATTGGCTGGCACCTCGTCGGCGTAGCAATCGCAGCCTCTTCCCGCGGACAGGGCCGCTTCGTTGCACACGACCGGCTCGGGCAAGTCGAAGGTGCAAGCGTACTGGAGGTCCGCGCCGAGCGTGTCGTGCTCGTGGCCGTTGATGGAGTTTTCGCTGGGGTCCTGCGAACTGCTGGGCACGATGCTCTCGTTCGTCAGCGGGTGCTTGCCGCTGCGCTCGGCGGTCGACTCGCGCATGAACGGGTCCTGTGGAGGAACGTTGGAGGCGACGCTGCCGATCAGCAGCGGCCAGCGGTTCTGGCTCTCCAACTGCGCCGCGGTGAGCAGCTGCAGGTTGTCTTCGTTGAGGCTGGCAGTGGTGGCGATGTCTTGCCAGGGCATGCCGCCGACCAGCGCGAACGTGAATAGCGAAGGGTCGCGAGGCGTGCCTCCGCTCCGGAAGAGCGGATTGGCGACGAGGTCGCCGTTTCGGTCCGGCACCGTACCGCCGCCGAAGCCGCTGACGTAGCGCGCGGTGGGGTACAAGAGGTCGAAGCCGAAGCGTCGCTTTTGCTCGAAGCAGCGCAAGTTGAGCGAGTCGTCTTCCTCGTCCAAGGTTTTGCCTCGAGCGCATTCGCTATCTTCCGCGAGGCTCGGGCAACCTTCGTGCGCGACACCTTCGCCACATGACTGGCAACACGGATCGTTCGGATCCGTCTGGCATTGCGAGGTGGAGCGAAACATCGTCGTATTGCCCGGACTCGGACTTCGCGCGAGCAGCCAGCCGTAGCCCTCGTCCACGATCGAGCAGTCGTTCTCGTCCGTCAACATGAGCACCACGACCGAAGAGTCCGGGCGTAGGAACGCGGCGCGCTGCTGCAGGAGTCGCGCGTCCACCCCCACCTTGACCGCGAGCGAGCTCTGGCCGGACACCTCGACCTTCTCGTACGGCTCCGGGTCGACCAAGAACCGATACACGGACTCGAGCTGGGCTTCGTAGCCGCAGCCACTTTCGCCCGCGCTCTCTACCATCACCCGCACGGCATTCGCGAGGGCCTGGGGATCGCTCTCTCCGGGCGGAGTCGCCACGCCGTCGGGGTCCCACTTGAGGTAGCCGTGGCCGTCGTAGCTCGGAACGCCGGTACGGATGCTGGGAAGCAGGTAGGCGTGGTCGTCGTCGCCAGCGCGGGCGCACACGTCACTGGCTCCGGTCGCGCCGTGGGAGCCCAGGCTGGAGGTGATGGCGCCAATGTGCAGGTCGCGCAGCGGCTTCAGCTCACGCTGGCTCCCGCCGGGGCACTCGGCGCTGGGCGACGGCGGTGTCGACACGACATTGCCGGTCGCGTCCACGCAGCGCGGATTGACGAGTCGCTCCACCAGCTCCGGCAGCGCTTGTGCGAACAGCCTCTGCTTTTCCGTCATGGATAACGAGTTGTCGATGGCGAGCAGCAGGTCCACCTTGCCGACTTCCTTTTGCGATCCCAACGCGGGAATCGGCCCCCCGACGTGGGGACTTACGGTACCCGAGCCGCTCGTGCCGTTGCCGCCAGCGCCGCCGAGCGAGCTTCCCCCGCTGGGCTCGCCGCCGCTCTCCGCGCCGCCTTCCTGCGAGCTCCCGCCCGAGTTGCTACCCGCCATGGAGGCTTCGCTGCCCCCGCTACCGCCCTGCCCCTCCCCAATTTCCACTTTGGAGCCGCACGCGAATGTTAGAAGAAGTCCCCCAAGTCCAACGTAGGTGTGTCGCAAGCTCATCCTCCAGCCTCCTGCCATGAGTTCACCCGTAGATGGTTCGTCAGGCAACTCTTGATCCCCGCGCTCGGTCGAATGTTTAGCTCTCCGTTCGAGGTAGCTCGGACACGGTCGATCCTGCGTCTGGTGAGCTTCGTTGCTGTCTCGCTGCTGGTCGCGCCCGGCCGAGATGCGCAGGCCCAGCCCTCGCTCGCCCCGACGGACGAGCCGGAGCACGTCGAGCTGGACTACCTGAGCAGCCCCAGTTGCCCGCAAAAAGCCACCTTCTTGACCGAGGTCAAGGCGCGCATTCGGCGGCCGGTGAGTTGGGTGGTTGCGGAAGGTGCGGTGCGCGTCGCGGTCTCGCTCAATCAAGCGGAGAGCGGCGCGACGGGTCGCCTCGAGGTAGCGCGTGCCGGCAAGCCTCCGACGCGGCGCGAGTTCACGGCCGTGACCTGTAGCGAGGTTGGCTCGGCGCTCGCGTTGGTGGTCGCGCTCGCGCTGGACCCCAATGCGCGCACGGAGCCGCTACCAGAGCCCGAGCTCGAGCCTGCGCCAGCTCCGCTCGTGGAAGCACCATCACCGCCGCCGGCGCCCCCTGTCTCCACTCCGCCTCGGGTCGTTCCGCCGCAGGCTCCGTCCCTGCCGCTGCCTCCTCCGCCCGCGCGTGAGACTCACTACGTTGCTTGGCTTGGACCGGTTGCAGGAGTGGACGCCGGCTATGCGCCGGAAGCGTTGGTCACGTTGGGGGTCAGCTTGGGCGCGCGCGTCTCTTGGGGGAGCTGGTTTTCGCCGACGGTCCAGCTCACCCCGCTCTGGGGAAAGACGGGGAGCACGGGACCCGCGGCGGAGCTCGGCAGCTTCGCGTGGGCCATGGCGCGCCTGGAGGCCTGCCCGGTGAACGTTCGGCTGACGCCTGCGCTCGGATTTTCTCCGTGTTTGGCTGCGGAGCTGGGTCGGCTCACCGCGCGCGGGACCGCGGATGACGTGGAGTCGAGGACGGCCGACCGCTTTTGGGCCGCGCCCGGCGTGACCGCGGCGCTGCACTTCGACCTCGGGGCCTGGTTCGTGCGGGTCAGCGGCGAAGGCATGTTTCCTGCGACGCGCGACGATTTCGTGTTCAGGGAGCCGGATCGGAGCGTCCATCGCGCGAGCGCCTTCGCGTACGGCGGACGGCTGGGCTTCGGATTTCAACTCGAGCCGTGATCAAAGTCGCCGCGGCGCACCATTCACGGGGGTCAAGATGCTGGATCTGCCCCTCTCGTTGACCTCGGCCGCCGTCGCCGCGACGTCGCGAGCGGGGGAAGCGCGGCTGCGCGGCATCGTCGACGCCCATTTCGACGCGCTGTGGCGCTTCCTTCGTCGCCTGGGGGTGCCGGAGAGCGACGTAGACGACGCGATTCAGGAGGTCATCCTGGTGCTGGCGCGCAAGCTGGACCAGGTGACGCTCGGCAGCGAGCGCTCCTTCGTGCTGAGCACCGCGTTTCGGATCGCGTCCGACACTCGCCGGCGGCTCAAGCGGCGCCGCGAGGTGAACGACGCTTCGCTGTTGGACATGGTCAGCCCCGCCCCGGACCCAGAGCAATCGGCGGAGCAGCGCCGACTCACGCTGCTGTTCGCGCAGGTGCTGGAGCAGCTGTCGCTCGAGCTGCGCGCCGTGTTCGTCTTGTACGAGCTCGAGGACTTTACCATGGCGGAGATCGCAACGACTTTGGGCCTGCCCCCCGGCACCGTAGCTTCACGGCTCAGGCGCGGCCGGGAAGCGTTCGAACGCCTGGCGGCGGAAGCCCTGGCGCAAGGAGTGGAACGATGAACGACCTGGTCCGTCTTCGAGACAGCACGGGACCGGCGCGAAAGCTGATGCGTGGGGCGGAGCTCCCGGTCCCGAGCGCCGCGCGGCGCCGCGCGCTCGCTTTCACGGCTGCGGCCGCGAACTTGGCCGTGGGCGGCACGGCGCTGGCCGCCAGCGGCACCTCACTCGCCAAGAGCGTCGCGCTGTGTGTCTCGCTTGGCGTTGTGGGCGGCGGCCTGGCTTCACTCGGCGTGTCCTCCGCCATCACGAGCTGGGAAGAGCCGCGCGTCGCCGCGGCCGCAAACGTCGCCACCACTCGCTCGAGCGGTTCGCGTCGCGCAGCGGCTGGGCCCAGCGCTGTCCCCGCCGTCGCGCCGGCCGCGCCGGAGCCAGCGGTATCTGCCGTGGCGCCCGCGGCGTCGGGAGCGGGGGAGTCTCCGTTCGCACGAAGCGCGCCGTCCGTCGGCAGTAGCGGACCCGCTCGTCGCAGCTTGTTCGATGAACAGCGGGTCATCGAAGGTGCGCGCGCGGCCATCGCCCGCGGTGACTCGACGGGCGGTCTCAAGCTGCTGGACGGCTACGAGCGCGGCTTCCCTCAGGGACAATTTTACCCGGAAGCGCTGGCGCTCCGCGTGGAGGCGCTGAGCAATCGAGGCGATTTCGAGCGCGCCAAAGCTCTCGCGGACGAGTTTTCGCGACGCTACTCGCAGCACCCACTCCTTCCGCGAGTTCAGGCCAGCGTCGCCCGAAAATAGCCGCTGCGCGCTCTGGCTCGACCGCTGGGAGCGGCCGTGCGACAAGCGCCGCAGGGCTCATGGAAATCCAAGGTCGTCGGCGGTCCAGCAACTTCGAAGATCGTGGCCGGGGCGGCGGAGGTCGCGGCGCCGGTGGCATTCCCCTGCAGGGTCTAGCATCGCTCGTTCGGATGCTGGGGGTGAAGGGCTCGCTCATCGCCGCGGCGGTGCTGGGAGTCGGGTTCTTCGTGCTCCCCGCGAGCCTGAAGCAGCAGCTGCTCGGCGCGCTCTCCGGTGGTGGCGCGCAGAGCGACGGTGCGCAGGGGACCGGAAGCGTGTGTGAGACTTCGCCCACGAACGGCAAGGCCTGCGACTTCTCGCGCGTGATTTTGGCCTCCACGGAGGACGTGTACAAGCCGCTGTTTCAAAGCGGCGGCTTGCCGCGCTACGCGGCCGCGCCGGGCGCCTACCGCGAGCCGGTGCTGGTCGTCTTCGCGGGCTCTGTCTCTACCGGCGGCTGTGGCGGCGCGACTTCGGACGTCGGACCCTTCTATTGCCCGGCGGACTCCAAGCTCTACATCGATCCCAGCTTCTACGACGTCATGGAGAAGCGCCTGCGCGCGCCGGGGGACTTCGCCCAGGCGTACGTCATCGCCCACGAGGTGGGTCATCACGTTCAAAATCTAATCGGCGCCAACCGGCTCAAGGTCGACGGCGAGACGAAGAACCAAGCCTCCGTGCGGCTCGAGCTGCAGGCGGATTGTTTGGCGGGCGTGTGGGGGCACAGCGCGCGCGCGACGCTTTCCATCACGGACGAAGACCTGGCGGAGGCGACCAACGCCGCGCACTCCATCGGGGACGACACCCTCGGTCACGCCAACGAAAAGGACTACACCCACGGCACGAGCGACCAACGAAAGCGCTGGTTCAAGCGCGGCTTCGAGGGCGGAGACGCGCGTCAGTGCGACACGTTCGCGGTCAAGCGCTACGCCGACCTCTGAAGGCGCTTCAGGAGACGCGGAAGCGCCGCGTCTCTACTTGCCAAAACGCGCTGTCGGGGGCGGCCGGTGCCGGGCTAGGCTCCCGCAGGCTGAGCTGAACGGAGATACGACGGTCCCCGAGGGCGCTCCGCACCGTATCCGCCAGCGCGAGGAGGGGCGAGCTGACACCGAGCTCGTGCTCCAGTGACCCCTCCAAGAGCAGCTCTCCTGCGCCGCCTTGCGCGCAATGCTGGGCGAGCGCCAGGGCGAGCCGCTCGCGCGTCGCAGCGGTGTCGTCTTCTTCTCGAGCGGCCGTAAGCAGCGTCGCGGTCGCGAAGTGCTGTCCGTCACGCTCGGCTAGGGCGAGCCGCTCCCGCACTCGCTGCTCGAACGCTGTCGGCGTCTCGCTCTTCGTCTGCATGACCAAAATGGGGCCGTCCGCGTCCGTCCAGCCGCTGCCGCCCCGCGACGGAGCGCCGCGCTCCACCACGAGGATGCGTAGATTGCGCGAAGGCCAAGGCGCGATGGTGCGCTGCATGCGTACCTCAACGGCAGAGTTGCGCTCAGCCTAAGTCCTCCTGATTTGCACGGTCATTTCGCTGACATGACCGCGCCTTCTACGCCCAAGCGCGCCTCGCCGACCGCCGTCTTGGAGCGGGGGGCCAACGAACCTGGTCGCGCTGCGGCACGAACGCTGCCCGGTCTCGGTTCCCTCCGCTGCGGGCGCGCGGCTGGCATGGAGGCGGTTTCAGCGCGATGGCGACAGCGCGAACCGCCAAAAGATCTCTCGCTCGCAGGGCTTCCGATCTCCGCTCTCCCTGTGAAAGTCTCCCGCTGCGCTGAGGTCGCCAGATGCGAATGGCCCGAGGCTCAACCAGGGCCGAGCGACGAAGCAGGGGCGAAGCAGCGTTCGTGCCGTAGCAGGAGCGGCTTCGTTGGCACCAGGACCTCACCAAATCGTGACGAACGCGACGCTTCGCCCGGCGCTCTGCTCACGCCGGTGACACTGAACGCAGGAAAGGCGGCCCGCAATGAGCGGAGCCGCCTTTCGACTGCAACGGAGAACGAGAGGGGAGTCGCTCAGGGCGCGATGGGGCACGTCGGGTTCGAGGGGCTACAATTGTAGCGTTCGTATTCCACGAACTGACCGCCTTCGACCTTCCAGTGCACCAGGGGCGGGAACATGTCGCCGACCGCGTCCCAGTCGATGGAGTCGAAGGCGCCTTCGTAGTTGATGGGCAGGCCGAGGCGAATCAAGCGCGCGGCTTTCTTGAAGTCGGCGACGGTGGGCTTGATCTTGACCCCGCAGTCTTGGTTGATCTTGGTCAAGCCGACCCGAATGTCCGCGGGGGTCACCTTCTTCACGCCGCCTTTGTCGTGCGCGGCGACGAGCGTCGCTAGCATCAGCGTGACCATGGAGTCGTAAGCGCCCGAGGCGGTGACTTCCGGCTTCGCGCCGTAGGCAGCCACGAATGCGTTGTAGAATGCAGTGCCGGACGCGGAGTTGTCGTAAGCCGCGATCGAGCTACCTTCGAGCCCGTTGGCGACCGCGCCGACGGAAGCCAGGATGTAGTCGCGACGGAACGCGTTCACCGACTGCAGCGGGATCGTATAGCCCGCCGCGCGGTACTGCTGCACCACGGGCGTGACGTTACCGGGCAGCGCCGCGACCAGCACCGTGTCCGGGTACGCGTCCGTGACGCTGGTGTTGACGTTGAAGTCGTCCACCAGCTTCGGCAAGTCCGTCGGGATCGCGGCCGCGTTCGTGAAGTTGATGGTCTCCGAGTAGGAGGTCCCCGCGTACAGCGTCGGCAAGGCCGCCACCGCGGCCACGGCGGAAGAGGTGTGCCCGCCGTCGGCGTAAATGCCGATCTTGAAGACACCGTCCCCGTTGGTGTCCCCGCCCGCGCCCTGCTGCATGGCGATGCGCAGCATGACCAGAGCCTCGTACTTGGCGTTGTAGAAGACGCGGAAGAGCCAGTTGTTCGGATCCCGAAAGCCCAGCTGATTGAGCGGGTCCGCGTCCACGTAGGTCGGGTCGTTGAAGAACGCCGAAGAGCACTGAAAGCAGGTGATCGGCACCTGGCGGATGGTGGTACCGGTCGTGTCGTAGTTGAGGCGCGAGGCCTGCAGCGAGTCGCCGCTGTTGTCCGACACCAAGCCCAAGACCTTGTCTTCGTTGATGAGCTTGATCGCCAGCGTGCGCGCCGTGGCAGGCGTGCTTTGCGTGTCGCCGAACACGGGCTCGAACTCGAAATTGCCACCGATGATCAGGTCGTCCACCGCCTGGTTCATCTGCTTGGCGGCCAGCTGCACCGCGTACGTGAAATGCGGGCTCGTGCTCACGCCGGTCTGATCGACCAGGGCGCCGAGCTTGAGCTTCGTCTTCGGCAAGTTGAGGAGGGCATCTTGCTTCGTTCCGACGCTCTCTTCTTGCACCGCGCTGCCGTCGTCGGTGTCCACGGCGCAAGCGCTTGCAGCACATATCAATGGCATCGCCAGCAGTGATCTGAACTTCATCTTGTTGTTTCTCCGTTCGAGCCCCTACCGTCTTAGATGTCTCAAATTAGCGCGCCTCCGGTCAATACAATTCCAGCTGTCTTACTCGAGGAAAGTGGCAGTGGAACCGCCCTGGTAAGCGACTGACTTACGGACTTGATCGTCTAGCTAGATATTGAGTGCTTGGTAGTTTCTCTAGCTGCCTAAGCTGCAAATATGCCCCAAATCGCTGCATGAAGCGGGGGGCGGCGTAGGGGCCCGAGCGCGGGGGGGCAATGCTACGTGTCTATTGGTAACACCAAAGTATTATTCTAATGAAGCGAGTGACCAACCGCGCAGATTGTCGAGATTGTACAAAAGGAAAAGAGGCGACCGCCCCTGTGGGACGGCGCCTCTTCACATGCCTCTTGGTCGGCCGCTGGCGACGACCTGGCTATTCGTTCACGGTTTGACTGCGCAGAGCTCGTCGGACGAGCAGTCGTACACCTCGGTCTCGATGAACTTCTTCTGCTGCACCTTCCAGTGCACCAGCACGGGCGAGGCGTCGCCGTTGGCGTCGTAGTTGGTCGCGCCGGAAGCGCCGTCGTAGCGGATGGTGCCGCCCGAGGTGAGCACCTCGTACGCGCGCGTGAAGTCCTCCACGGTGGCGTTAATGGGCTCGCCCTCGGGGTCGCTGATGAGCGCCATCGCTTCGCGCACGGCGTCTGCCTCGACCGCGCTGGGATCCGACAAGTCTACCGATGCGGCGATCGACGCCAGCATCAGCGCCACCGTCGAGTCGTACGCGCCACTGCAACCCATCTCCGCTTCGTCCCCGCTCTCTTCGAAGGCATCCTTGAAGGCGCTGCCAGAAGCGTCGTCCGAGACGAGCGGAGGCGAGTTGCCTTGGACGCCCTCCGCGAGCGATCCCAAGCTGCTCAAGATCGCGTTGCGTCGAAATGCGGTGGTCGCGAACAAGGGCGGCTGGTAGTCGCCCTCGCGGTACGCCTTCACGGCGCCCGAGGAGGAGCCGGACAGCAAAGCCAGGAAGATGGCGTCGGGCTCGCCGCCCTCCGCGGACGTGAGAGTCTCGAAATCCTCGCCGAAATTGAAAGAGTTGAGGTCGGCGGTGGGGGGGTAGAAGACGACGTCCACCGCGCTCTTGTCCCCGACCAGCTCGGTCAGGGCCGCCTCTACGGCCGCGGCCGAGGATTGGCCGTACGCGTCGTCGATCGCGTACACGCCGACCTTGACGATCCCGTCGCCGTTCAGATCCCCGCCGTCGGTCGCGAGGAGGATTTGCGTTTGCACCGCCGCCTCGTACTTGGCGTTGAAGAAGGTGCGAAACAACCAGTTGTCCTGGTCGCGGAGGGCGGCCTGACGCGCGGCATCCTTATCGTCCTTGGCTTCGGGGTTGTTGATGAAGGCCGAGGAGCAGAGGTAGCACGCGATCGGCACCTTATAGTCCGCGAGCGGCTCGTCTAGGTAATTGAGCGTATTCACGCTCACGGTGTCCCCGCTGATGTCGGTGACGAGACCGACGACCCTATCTTCGTTGATCAGGTCCACGGCGCTCGCTTGCGAGACGGGCCCGTTGCTCTGCGAGTCGGCGAAGCTGATCGCGAAGCGCACCTTGCTCCCCGCGTTCGACAGGGCCTGGTTCATCTGTTTCGAGGCGAGCGCGACCGCGTTGCGGTAGAGCGGACTAGCGCTGGGACCCGTTTCGTCCGTCAGCGCGCCGATGTGAATCGCGTTCGGCGCGTTCGCGTCGTCGCCGTCGTCGTCGTCCGAGCCGCAACCGACGCTCAGCGCCGCGCATAAGATACCGAGGACGAATGAAGTACGCGTGCCAATCATGCTCTGTGCCTTTCCGTGAGAGAACCGGGCGCTAGGAAGCGCCAAAGCCGAACCGCGCCGCTCAGAAGGTCTGGCGTGCTTCGAAGAACGCAGAGGCGCGCTGAGCAGGGATGTCGAAGCCGCCAAAGCCGGGCTCCGAGTAGCGCTTGTCCAGCAAGTTGCGAGCGGAGGCGCTGAAGTAGGTCAGCGCGCCCTCGCCGAGCAAAGGGAGCCCGGCGGTGGTGATGGTCGCGTCGAGCGTATGGTAGGCGGCCAGCGTGTAACTCTCTCGCCCGTTCAAGATGATGTTGAACTGAGAGGCCCCGCGCGCGCCCACGAAGCGCAGCCGGGCGTTGAGGAACAAGGGCAGCTTCGGCACCTCGAAATCCGCGCCCACGATGCCGTTGTACGAAGGGAAGCCGGCGAGCGCTTCCGCGTCCTTTTGCGGCCCCTCGGTCGCTTTGATGTACGAGGCGCCTGCGAACGGACGCAAGGGGCCGAAGCTGCCGCGCACGGTACCCTCCACGCCCACGTAGGTTTCTTGACCGAGGTTGCGCGCGACGTAGTCCGTACCGGCGGAGACGAAGTCGATCTTGTCGTTGATACGCTGAGCGTAGCCAGATACTTCCAGCACCGCGTAGTCCCAAAGCACCGCATACACCGTGAGCTCTCCGCTCGTCAGCGTCTGAGGAGTGAGCTGGGGCACGCTGGAGCCGCTGGTCAGATTGCCGATCACGTTGCGCTCGACCCCGAAGCCCGGCTCCGCGAACATCAGCACGCCCGTCGGCGACTGAAAGGCCCGGCCCACGATCGCCTTGGTGATCAAGGCGGGGGACCACTCGTAGATCACGCCACCGCGCGCGCTGATCTGCGGCGGCGGGGCGAACGCGTCGTACGACGCTTTGTCCACGCGGCCGTTGGCCAAGAACGTGAGCTGAGGCATCGACTCGATGGGCGCGCCGGAGACCTGGAGGTACGCGCCGACGTCCGTCAGGGTGCGTTTACGTGGCGTGTCGCTGGAGACGAAGTCGATCGAGGCACCCGCCGGGCGCATGCCCTCGTCCATGTTCAATATGGCGGAGTAGAACAGGATGTCCTCGCGATCGGCCTCGAAGTCCACGCCCAGTCGGGCGTTGAAGCGCGTCCCGACGGCGTACGCGGTCGAGAAGCCGGCGTCGAACGCGCGGTACCCGAAGTTTCGCGTGAACGTGCGAGCCAGGTTGCGCGTGAGGTAGAAGCGGTCCTTCGGGCCCGTGCTGCCGGTGCTTCCACCGAGGGTCAAGCGTGTCGACCAGCGCTCGGTCCAGTTGGCTTCGTGGCGGATGGTCGCAAAGTAGTTGCGAAGCGACTCCCGGCTGCGGTGCGTGAGCACGGAGTTCAGCTGGAATTCCGCGGCCGCGTCCAGCTCCTGAAGGCCTGCGTCCACGCTGATCTCGCCGTACTTCTCCGTCGGCACCGCGAGCTGCACGAACGCCGAGACGGGGTTGGACGTATCGTCACGACTCTTGTCGGCGAAGAACGGGGCGTAGCGAGGGTTGGCGCCGTCCTGCTGGTCGAACGTCTTCTGGATGCGAAGACCCGAGCGATCCACGCGTCCCGACGCAGCCGCAAGTAGCAGGCGCGCGCGCTTGCTCGCGTACATCGCCACCGCCGAGCCGCCATAGCCGGGGTCGCCGCGCCCGACCGCGAGCCCGCCGCCCGCGTCGACCGAGGTGCCCTCTTCGGGCTTGCGCGTGATCACGTTGATGGTCGCGATGAACGCGTTCGCGCCGTAGAGCGCGGACAGCGGCCCCTTGACGACTTCGATTTGCTCGACGGCCTCGATCGGAATGTACTCCGGGCCGATGAAAGCGCGAAGGTCAGGCCGAAAATTGACCGGCGTCCCGTTGATCATGATCTTGACCAGGCGGGTTCCGCCGCGAAGCCCCGGCGTGACGCCACGAACTCCGATGGACTTCACCGAGCCGTCGTCGGAAAGGTAGAGGCCGGGGACGTTCTCCAGCGCGTCTGCGACCGAGCGGTAGCCGTTCTGCCGGATCTCTTTGCGGCTGATGACGGTCACGTTAGCCGCCGCGCGCGACCGTTCTTCGCTGGCGCCGCCGCTGGCGGTAACGACCGGGATCGACAAAAGATCTTCGAGCGAAAGCTTCGCCAAGTCTTTCGGGTCGGCGCTCGGCGCGTTGCCCAAGTCCGTGCCGACTTCGCTTGCGATGCCTGCAGGCTCGGTCGGCGGAGGCGGGGTGGGGGAGCTGTCCGTTGGAGCCGCTCGACTCGCCTCGGTGCCGGGCGGCGCCGCAGGCGGCGGCGCGGCCGGAGCGTCAGGCTCGGGCGGGGCTTCGGCTGCCGAAGGGGGGGCAGGTTCCGAAGGCGGCGTCACTGGCGCTTGCGCGCGCGCCTCCGAGCACAGGCCGAAGCCGGCGAAGGCTCCGATTGCGAGCGCGAGCGCGACGCGAGAACCGCGGGTGTTCCACGCGACCAAGGAGCAAACGAAAGGCGACTGAAGAGCGTGCATGGGTGATTCGAAGCAAGTAGTGCGCGGCGTGCCCATCACCAGGTCGCCCGCCAGAACGATCCCGATAGATAGAGCAGGCAACCCCTCGGTGTGAATTTAAATGAGACCACGCGCTGTCGATTACGGAGCGCAAGTGCGAGCGTGGCGCCGCTCGGTCGTGGTCTCGGTTTCGTGCCGCTCGCGGCTCGTGCCGCTCGCGGTTCGGGTTTGTGCCGCTCGACGGTCCTGTGCCGGTCTCGGTCGTGGTCTCGGTTTCGCGCCACTCGCGGCTCGTGCCGCTCGCTCGCGGTTTCGTGCTGCTCGCGGCTTCTAACATCTGCGCGAACGCTAGATTTCTCGCTCTTTGCTCGATTGGTACTGATCTTGCGTAGGGCCTTGCAAGGTCCCGTTCGGCCCGGGCTCGTTGAAACAATAACTAGCGCGCTGTTCGTGAGCTTTCTGCGACTTTGATGATCCTCGGCGAGGGGGTCCGGTCACGCGCGCGCGAGCGTCGGCTGAGCGTCCCTTGATAAAGCACCTGTTCTAGAAAGCGGTGAAATATCGTAATTTCGTACAATAGGCCGTCATTGCCGGACGCCATTCAACACTATCGTGTTGGCGAGTCGTGTGACCGCAGAAGGCGTTAGTGGTAGCCAGGCGTCGCGAGTCGGCGTCGCGAGCGGGAATCGATAACTTGGCGGGCGTGAGAGGGCGATGAGCGCCAGGACGCATGACGGAAACTCTCGTCTCGTTGGAATTCAGAAGCTATTGATCCGAGACCACCATTTCGCGCCGCCGCGTCTCCTCACCTCCCGCTGATGAGAGAACCGAGTGTATGCACGGCGGGTGACGGAGTCGCGCGGCGCGTCTCTGCGGCTCTTGCATGCGCGCGCGTCCATGTCGTGCCTCGGCGGGCGTGCATCCGCGCGGCGGCGCGCGATCATCCTTGTGCTACTTGCCGCCGCACGTTTAATCTCATCCGGTTCGATGTCATTCGATCCGTTCAGTAGAGCGTGCCGCGTTGGCTGAGTCGGCGCAGAGCACCGAAGTGGTCCTCGTCATCGACGACAGCGACGTCGCGCGCGCAGAGATGATTCGAGTGCTCGAGCAAGCCGGCTTTCGGGTGATGGGCCTCGCTTCGCCCATCGGCGCGACGCGCGCCATCTTGGAGAACGGGGTGCGTGTCGTCGTCATCGACATCATGATGCCGGGCATGCGGGGGGACCGCCTGGCCGCGCTGTTCCGCGGAAACCCACGGCTGCGGGATCTGGGAGTGGTTCTCGTCTCGGGCGCCAGCGCCGCGGAGTTGCTGAGCCTCTCGGTCGAGTCGGGCGCTAACGCCGTGGTTTCGAAGGCCAGCTTGCACGAGCTGGTTCCGGCGGTGCGTAAGGCCATGCGCCGGCGCGACTCGGTGCCGGGAATCACCTATGGTTGATCCGCAAGCGGTGAAGGGCGACGGTGGGGAGCCGAGCTTGGACGTCTTCGTCGACGCGGAGGCCCACCACTCCCAAGCGGAGCGGGCAAGCCTCGGGATCCCCCGGGATCTGCTCGTATTCGAGTACGGTCGAGACCGCTTCGCGGTCGAAGCACGGAGAGTAGAGTCCGTGGTGCCGTGGAAAGCTCCCTCGCGCATCCCCGGGACCGACGCCCGGGTGCACGGGGTCATTCAAGATCGTGGTCGCATCGTGGTCGTCATGGCTCACCCTGCGGGCGTGACGCCGGGTCCCAACCTCCCCGAAGGCAAGCTCATCGTGGTGTGCAGCAGCTCGCGCGGGCACGTGGGTTTGCCCGCTACCAGCGCGCGCACGGTCGGCAACTTCTCACTCGCCAGCGAGCCTTCGCAGCTCTCCGTGCACGACTCGACGTTCGGCGCTTTCACCTACGTCGACCCGTTCGACTACGGAGCAACCTCGTGACCCAGCGGCAGGACGGCAAGGGCGCCGTGCTCGTGATCGACGACAGTGACATTTCGCGCGCAGAAATGATGCGCGTGCTGCAGGCCGCGGGTCTGGAGGTCATCGGTCTCGCTTCACCGATCGGCGCGACCCGCGTCATTCTCAACGGTAACGTGAGCGCGGTCGTGATCGACATCGAGATGCCGAGCCTCCGGGGCGATCGCCTGGCCGCGCTCTTTCGTGGTAACCCGCGCATGGCTGGCATCGGCGTGGTGCTCGTTTCGGGCGAGAAGAACGACGAGCTGACTCGCCTCGCCATCGAAGCGCGCGCGGACGAAGCCGTCTCCAAAAGCGCGCTTTCCGGGTTGCCGGACGCGGTGCGGCGGGCGATGGCTCGGGGCGAGTCGCAGCGCCCCTCGCAGCGCCCTTCCCGAGGTGGTGATGTCTAAAGTCCTGTGCCTCACGCATCGCGGGGTCCGCTGCTGCGTCCCTGCGGAACGGGTGCTCACGGCCGAGCAGGCGCAGGCCTACGAGGACGCGGTAGACTTTTGGGAGGGCGAGCCGCCCGGAGCGCAGGTCTTGGGGGAGCGCTCGCTCCGGTTGGAAACGGCGGACGGACCCCGTTGGCTGTGGGGATCTCGCGTGCAGGCCGTTTCAATAACTGCCAATCAGATTCAGAAGGTCTCGCCCGTGTTGCAGGACCTTCTCACCTTGCCCCACGTGGTGGGCTTGGCGGCGCTTGGCGAGGAGCTGGTGTGGTTGGTGGAGCCACTGCGCTTTTCGAAGGAACGCGTGGGGGCAAACTGACTGAATTCGACGTAACCTAGGCACGTCTCTCTTCCTTGGCCCCCGAAACCCCTCGTCTCACGGATGCGCGTGAATAAGCTCCGCCTTTTCGCCCGGGCATTTGCCGGCTTCTTCCTCCTCGGCGCTACCGCCCTGGCTGGATCGCTCGTTCCGAGCGCGCTTCGTTCCGCCATCATCGTCCGCTCCGCGGGCTACGAGCGCAACTTCAACGAGCGTAGCGGGGATGCGGTCCTGGCGGTGGTCGTAGGTAAGTCCGGGTCGGCGGCGGACGATGGTCGAGCCATGGCGGAGACTTTCGTCAAGTTGCTGCGGGAGACGCGCATCGGGACGCGCAAAGCGCGCGTCATCACGATCACCCACGAAAGCAACAACCGCACCAACGAAGAGCTGTCCAACGCTCGCGCAGAGATTGTGTATCTCTCGAATGGCCTGGAAAGCTTGGCCGGCGGTATACCGGGAGAGTCCGGTGGCGTAAAACGCATTTTGGTGTGCGCGGACGGTGCGGATGTCGCGCTAGGCTGCACCCTCGGCGTGGAGCTCGAGGGCGACAAGTCGCGCATCGTACTGAACCTGAAGCAGGCCAACGCGGCCGGGCTCCGCTTCGACTCCGGTTTGCTGAGACTCGCGCGCATCGTGCGATAGAGGCGTATGACGGGACGCTCGTTTTCGATCCGCTGGAAGCTTTGTCTGTTGGTGGCGTCCGTCGCCTTCGTCCTCTCGGGAGTGGACGCGTGGCTGATGCCATCGCGCGTCGCCCGCTCCGAAGAAGAAGAGCTGCACGAGCGCGCACGCGTCTTGGCGCAGGTGCTGGCCGGCCCCACCGGCGTGGCCATGGACTTGGAGCAGCCGGTCGAGACCCTGAACGACTCGCTCCGACCCGGGTTGAACGATCCGCTCGTTCGCTGGGCCGCTCTCTACGACGCCAGCGGCAAGAAGCTCACGAGCGTCGGCGAGTCCGGCGCGCCGGACTCCCGGCAGAGCGCGGAGCGAACGACGCAAGCGGAGACGCTCGTCGGCACCGCCGACGTCCGCGTCCAGA
Organism: Polyangiaceae bacterium; assembly: GCA_029266615.1. Lineage (GTDB taxonomy): Bacteria > Myxococcota_A > Polyangia > Polyangiales > Polyangiaceae > PMG-095. The sequence continues at coordinate 33,593 of JAQSWN010000020.1, read as the reverse complement.
ACCGCCCGACGGCGGTGGGCAGCGTTGCGGTCGCGCTCAAGAGTGCGCGTATCGAGCAGCGACGAGAGCAGTCTCAAAAATCCATGGTCATGCAGGCCGGGATCATCGTCGGCCTGGGCCTGTTACTCGCGCTCATCGTGACCGATCGCATGGCCAAGAGCATGCAGCGCATCACGCAGGCGGCGAAGCAAATTACCCGCGGGGACGTCTCCAGCACGCTGCAGCTCACGATGTCGAACGACGAGCTCGGCGAAATGGCGAAGGCGTTCGAGGCCATGCACGGCCAGCTGCGCCAACTCCAGGTCACGGCCGTCAAAGTCGCGAGCGGCGATCTTACCGGCAGCATCGAGGGTGATGGTGAGCTGTTCGCCGCCTTCCGCAACATGATCGAAAACCTGCGCCAACTCGCGGGCAGGATCGGCAAGAGCAGCAACTCGGTTGCTTCGGCCGCGGCGGGCATGTTTTCGTCCGTGCGGGAGCAGGAGGCGGCCGCCACCCAGCAGAACGCCGCGCTGGAGGAGATTCGGCGCACGGTCGAGGCGCTCTCCGTCAGCGCGGAGCACGTGGCGGAAGACGCTTCCATGGTGCGCGAGCTGGCGCAGCGCAGCTTGCTCAGCACCCAGCACACGGCCGAGCAGACCCAGCTCGTGAGCTCCCACTCCAGCCGCATCGGCGAAATTCTCTCCCTCATTCAGAACATCGCGGACAAGTCGGACCTGCTGGCGCTGAATGCCGCGCTAGAGGGTACGAAGGCGGGCGAGGTCGGCCGAGGCTTCTCGCTCGTCGCGGCGGAGATGCGCCGCTTGTCCGAGCACGTCATGGACTCCGTGAGAGACATTCGTAAGCTGGTGGCGGACATGCACCAAGCCTCGCACGCGTCGGTTGCGGCGACGGAAGAGGGCACGAAGCTCGCCCGCGAAACCGCGGCCGCGGCCGCCAAGATCTCGGACGCGGTCGCCCGCCAGCGCGAGGGCACGACCCAGGTGAAGACCGCCGTCATCGAGATCGTCGGGGCGGTGAACGACTCGCTGAACGGCAGCGGAGACAACACCCGCAACGGCGAAAGCCTGCTTCAGCTCTCCCACGAGCTGAAGCTCGCGGCCAAGAAGTTCCGCGTCGGCCAGCCCGAGTCCCCGGAGCTCACGGATGAGCTCGCGGGATGACCTGATCGCGAGCTTCTTTGCGTCGATGCCGACGCGCGTCGCAGAAGCGACGGAGCTCTGGCTGGGGGTCGAGCAAGGACGCGTTCAAAACATCCAGATTTTGCGTCGCGTGCTGCACACCGTCAAAGGTGAGGCGCACATGCTGGAGCTCGTGACCTGCGGGGACCTCGCTGAGCTAGCGGAGTCCGTGGTGGACGCGCTGCGCAAGGCCGGCAACAAACCCACCAAGCTGACCGGTGACGCACTCCTCGGCTCGTTCGAAGGCATGGGCATGGTGTCGGCCGAAAGCGCGGACGACGACCAGCGGCTTCTGGATCCGTTGAAAGCGCAGCTGCGTGCCGCCATCGCGGAGCTGGAGGCGGTCGCGGCCGCGAGCCCGGCTTCGCCACCGTTGGAGGAGCTCCAGGCGCCGGTGGAGCCGAACCCCGTCCCCGAGCGCGAGCTTCCGGTACTGCGCGCCGAGGAGGTACGCCCGCTCGTGCACGAGCTGCGACGCCTGTACGGCGAGCAGACCGTCTTCCATGAGCGCCTCCGCGAGATGCAGCGCATGCTGCGGGCCCTGATCGGAGAGCTGGACGTACGGCTTTCGCAGCAGAGCCTAGTCGAGCGCATCACCAAGACGCTCGGCTACGGGGCAGAGATCGACCGCGGCCTCTCCGCGGTACGCGCGGGCTGGTCCGGGAGCGATTTCGCAGTGGGGCTCACGCTGGACGAGCTGGAGCGGTGCGTTCACAAGGCTTCGGTCGTGAGCACGGACCGGCTGCTGAACCAGGTGGTGCGCGTGGGGCGGAGCACGGCGCGCACGCTGAACAAAGACGTGGAGCTCGCGGTCAGCGGCGACGCAATCTTGGACGCTGCGATCGAGCGGAGGCTCGAGCAAGCGCTTCTGCACTTGGTGCGGAACGCGATCGACCACGGGGTCGAGTCACCAGAGGCGCGACGGGCGCGCGGCAAGCCGGAGCGCGCGCGCATCGAGGTGACCATCTCTCACACCAACGGCAGCGTGACGGCCCGAGTGGCGGACGACGGCGGCGGCGTCGATGTCGAGCGGCTGCGGCAAGTCTTGATTGGACGCGGCAAGTCGGTAGAGGGCCTCAAGAACGAGGATCTGCTGCCGTACCTATTCGAGCAAGGCGTGACGACCACTACCGAGGTGACTGCCATCTCCGGCCGTGGTGTCGGTTTGGACGTCGTGGCGCGCGAGGTGGCGGCGGCCGGCGGTCAGGTGAGAATCGAGTCCACGCGCGAGCTCGGGACCCGGGTGATTTTGAATCTGCCGACTACCTTGAAGGGTGAGATCGCGGTGCCGATCAGCGTCGGGCAGCAGCAGTACGCGGTGCCCGCACGCGCCGTCTACTCCGTCCTGCGCTTGGAAGAGATCGAGCAGACGTCTAGCGGCGATTACCTAAGGCTCGCTACCGACTCCGGCCAACAGCTGGTGCGGCTGTATTCGCTCGCGGCGCTGCTGGGCAGCAGCACGGGCCCGAAGGTGGGCGAGGCGGCGCTGGTACTGTTTCACGCGTCTGGTCTGTTCGCGGTCAGCGTGGAGGGTTACGACAACCCGCGACCGATCACGGTGCAGCGCGCGGAGGAGATGCCTTTCGCATCGGCGCTGGTGCGCGGGGCGTCTCCTACGCCCGACGGAGGCGTGCTCTTGCTGCTGGACGTCGACGCACTGCATGCGTCGACGCGCGGTACGGTCGGGCCTTCCCGTACGCGCCAGGAACGCGCGCTCATCGTGGAGGACGCGCCCGTCGCCCGCGAGCTGCTCTGCGGTATCTTGCGCTCGCTGGGGCTCTCGGTCCGGGAAGCGATGGACGGTCGAGAGGGCCTGGCCATGGCGCAGGAGGAGCCGCCCGACCTCCTGCTGACCGACATCGAAATGCCCTACATGGACGGCATCCAGATGGTGACCGCGCTGCGCGACTTGCCCGCCTTCGCTCGGCTGCCCGTGATCGTGCTCAGCACCGCCGCCACCGAGCTCAACCGCCAGCGCCTGGAGCAACTGGGCGTGGTGGCCGTGCTCGCCAAACAACGCTTCGACGAAGCCGAGCTGAAGCAATTGGTAGAGAAATGCCTGGCGATGCGGGCATAGCGCTCGTCGTCATCGCAGAGGACTCGGCGCTGGTCACCGCGTACCTCGAGCAGCTATGCGAGAGTGATCCGCAGATTCGCATCGTGGGGCGGGCCCGCGACGGCAAAGAGCTGCTCGAGCTGCCGGAGCTGCCGATCGCCCAAGTCGTGCTCCTGGACTTGCTGATGCCGGAGCTCGGGGGACTCTCGCTCGTCAAGCGCCTTTCCGAGCGCGCGATGGTGGTCGCGATAAGCTCGGAAGACGAGGGCTCGGCTCTGGCGCGCGAAGCCCTGGCGCTCGGGGCAGCGGCGTTCTTCAGCAAGCGCAGCTTGGCCAAGCCGGCCGTGCAACAGGAGCTACGGCGCGTGATCAAGCAAGGCGCCGCGCAATTCGCGGCCGCGCGTGGGCAAGCGATCGGCTTCGTGGTGGGGTCGACGGGCGCGATCGCTCCCCTCGAGCATATCGTGCGCTCGCTCCGCGGTACCGCGGCGCCGCTGCTCGTCGTGCAGCATTTACCGGACGGCCGCGCCGAAAACCTGGCTCAGTTGCTGCACCACCAGGACTACCCGGCCCACGTCGCGCTGCACGGCGAGCAGCTTCTTCCCGGCGTCTTCATCGCGCCTGCTGGTCGGCACATGACCATCGACGCGCGAGATCGCATCGCGCTCACGATCGGCGAGCCGGTAGCGCTCCACCGGCCTTCGGGCGAGGTGCTGCTGCGCTCGGCGGCGCGGCTGGGTCCGCGCGCCGTCGCGGTCGTGCTGTCCGGGCTCGGCAACGACGGGGCGCGCGCCTTGGGCGAGCTCGCCGAGCGCGGCGGGCAATGCTTCGTGCAGCACCCGGAGGAGGCTCACGCGCCGTTCATGCCACGCGCGGGCGCGGCCGCGTCCAGCAAGGTGCGTCCGGTTCGCGACGCCCAGCTCGGCGCGACCCTGCGAAAGCTGTTGGCGGATGACTGAGACGGCGCTCGTCGCGCGGCTCATCGACCGCTTGCTCGTGCCGCGCATTGGACACCCACCCGGCAACTGGCCCCGGCGGGTCTACGAGGTGATCGAGCGCATGGCGGAGGCGGCTGGTATCGACCCCGTGCAGCTCTTGAACCGCGCGCTGGCCGGCGAGAGCACGCGGCTGGGCGACGCGCTCGTGGACGCGGCCACGGTCGGTCATACCTCTTTCTTTCGGCATGCCGAGCAGTTCGCGGAGCTTCGGACCCGGCTACCGGCGCTGGCCAAGAAGCGGCGTCGCCCGCTCAAGATCTGGTGCGCCGCCTGCTCGACGGGCGAAGAAGCGTACAGCGTTGCCCTCGCCGCCGAGCAAGTGAGCGTGGACATTCAGATCCTCGCCACCGACGTGAACCCGGTTGCGATCGAGATCGCGCGCGTCGGTAACTACCACTCCTCGCGCCCGGGACGCGTGCCCGGGACACCAACGAGCCGCAGCTGGAGCGCGCCGCCGCGCCTCAAAGCGCGCATCTCCTTCGCGGTCGCGTCGATCGTCGAGCCGGACGCGCTGCTCGGCCCGTTCGACGTCATTTTCTGTCGCAACGTTCTCATCTATTTCGATCGCGACGACGTGGCAGAAATCTTGGCGGCGCTGTCGGAGCTGCTACGGCCGGACGGCATGCTCATCGTCTCGCCAGCGGACGCGGTGCTGCCCATTCCTACGTGTTTGGCCCGCAGCAACGCCGCCGGCTTCTTGAAACCGAGCGGTGAGGCGCCCATGTCCGCACGCTGGGCGCTGCCCAATCGACCCACGACGGTCAGGCCGCCCGTCTCCGTGGGCGCAATCCCGGTGGTCGCGCCGCAGAACCTCGGAGAGCCGCCGTTGGTGCGGGCCGCGCGCTTGATCGGCGCAGGCGATCCGAACGGCGCGGAGCTGGTGTTGACCGATTTGCTCAACCGCGACCCGGGCCACATCTCCGGTTGGTTCCTGCTCGGTGAAGCGCTGCTTCAGCGCGACGAGCGGGCGCAAGCTCGAGCCGCATTTTTGCGCGCTTCCCGCTGCGATCCTGGCCGCGCCGAGGACGTGGACGGGCAAGCGCTGCGTCGCGCCGCGCTGTCGCGAGCGACCGCGCTCGGCGCGTGAGTCTCAGGACGGAGCGGGCCCTTTCAAACGATGAATCACGCGCTCCTCCAGCGCCGTGGCCTCGATGCCGAGGGCTGCGGCGGCCGCCAGCAGCAGCGCGTGCTCTCGCGGCTCGAGCTCGCCGTCCGAGATCGCGGCGTCCACCAAGAGCGCGAGCACGCGGCTCTGCGCGTTGCTGTCTAGCGCGCGCAGAGCTTCTGTCGCGCTGCCCAGGCTCCGCAGGCTGAGCGGAGCATCGGGCTCGGGGAGACGGTAGCGGGTGACCGCGCGTCGAACGAAGTCTCGCTCTTCCTGTCTGATGACCCCGTCCGCAGCGACGACCGCCTCCAGCAGTGCAGACACCTTCTCCCTCAGCTCGTTGTCCATCGCGCCCCATGAAACCATGAAGAGCGAGCGAGCTCGAGTGTCTTGCGGGGCGACCTGGCCGCGCGTCTCACTTCGAGTCGCGCTTTCGAACCGTCAGCCAAGTCCGTGCGCTTCCCAAACCGCAACTTTGCAGCTCGACTAGCGCATCTTGGGCAACCTTCAGGCGAGATTCGCGCGTGCCTCCGCGAGCGCGACTGCGTCAGGGCCGGCAGGGAAGCGCAACCGGCCGGTGCCGTCGGTAGCGGCGCGGAAGACGACTTGGGCCACCTCCTCCGCCGTCGTTACCGCCCCCGGCGTCTGCCCGAGCGACGCGAACGCGGCTTGCGCGAGCGGCACGTACGCTTCCGGTAGCAGCCCCGCCATGCGCTCGGCGCCGTTGTTGGTGAAGGCGGTGCTCGGCCCGTAGCCAGGCTCCACCAGCTTTGCTTGCACGTCGAACGCGCCGAGCTCGTGCGAAAGCGATGCCGTGAAGCCTTCGATCGCCATCTTGCTGGCGGTGTACACGGCGACCAGCGGCATGGGAGCGAGGGTCGCGCTCGACGTGACGTTGATGATTCGGCCCGACCGACGCCCGCGCATCTGCGGCACCACCGCTTGCGTCATCGCAATCATGCCGAAGGTATTCGTCTCGAACACCTCGCGTATGGTCGCCATCGGCGTCGCCTCGAGCGCGCCGAACAAGCCGATGCCGGCGTTGTTCACGAGCACGTCGATGGGGCCGGCGCCTTCGAGCGCCGCCGCGATGCTGGCGGGCCGGGTGACGTCCAGCGCGACGACGCGCAGCCGCTCGGCGCGGGGCAAAACGTCTTCCCGCGGCGTGCGCATGGTGGCGACGACGTTCCAGCCCTGGGCGTGGAAGTAGCGAGCCGTCTCGAGCCCGTATCCTGAAGAGCAACCCGTGATGAGCACCGTTTTCATGTCAGTATCTTCGGGCGCCGCATCCGGACTATCAACCGCGTAGCGTCCGGCGGACGTTTGTCAGAGTCCGACCATGACCGATCCCCTCTCTGAGCTCATCTCGCTGCTACGGCCCCGCGCCGTCTTTTCCAAGGGCATCAGCGGGGCGGGGCGCTGGGGGGTGCGCTACTCCGCCTTCGAGCAGCCGAGCTTCTGCGCAGTGTTGGAGGGTAGCTGCCGGCTCCTGGTGAATGGCGAGAGGCCGCTCACTTTGCAGGCGGGCGACTTCGTGCTCCTGCCAGCCACTCCGGGCTTCACGATGAGCGGCTTCGAGCGGGTCGCGCCGCAGCTCATCGATCCCAAGGTCACGCCGGCTCCCCAGGGGGAGGTGCGGCACGGCACCCGTGGTGGGCGCCCCGACGTGCGGCTCTTGGGCGGCTACTTCGTGTTCCATTCACCGGATCAGTCCCTGCTCGTGTCGCTCCTACCGCGGCTGGTGCACGTGAGGGGAGTCGAGCGGCTCTCTACTTTGGTGCGCTTGGTGGCGGAAGAATCAGCGGAAGACAGGGCGGGGCGCGAGCTGGTCCTGACTCGGCTGGTGGAAGTCATGATGGTGGAGGCGCTGCGGGCGGTGCCGAACGAAAACACGCCCCCTGGGCTACTCCGTGGCCTTGCGGACGTACGCCTCGCCCCCGCGCTCCGACAAATGCACGCCCACTTCGCGCGCGCATGGACGGTCGTGCAGCTGGCCAAGCACGCCGCGCTCTCTCGCTCGACGTTCTTCGAACGCTTCACGCGCACGCTAGGCATGGCGCCCATGGAGTACCTGCTCACTTGGCGCATGGCCATTGCCAAGGACCTCCTGCGACGAGAGGACTTGTCGCTTGCCGAAGTCGCGGAGCGAGTGGGGTACGGGTCGGCCAGCAACTTCAGCACCGCGTTCGGCCGCTACGTGGGCCAGCCTCCGAGCCACTACGCCCGGCAGTACGCCGCGAATCGGCCGCGGATTTAGGACGGTCGCGGTGAGGTCGTGCCGGCAAGGTGTCGCAAAGCGGGCTCGTCCGGCTTCGTGTGACGGAAGGTTTGCGCGCCGGACACCATGGGCAGATGCGGGTAGTAGCGGTGTGGCTCGCTTAACGCTCAGCGCGAGGAGGAGGAACGACGAGCACGTCGGACGTCGCGTCACGCAGCGCGTCCCCCGTGACGCTGCCGAGTAGCAGCTGGGTCGCTCGGGAGTAGCCGTGAGTGCCGATGACGAGCAAGTCTGCGCGCACGCGCTGTGCGATGTCGCGGATCACGGTCCGTGGCGAGCCTTGCAGCACGTAGGGCTTCCAAACGATTGGCGCCGACGCCCGCGGCGGCCGCGCCCGCGCGAGCAGCCGATTCAGCTCGCGTTCGGCGTCGGCGCGCTGGCTCGAGCCGTACTCCAGCAGCACCTCTTGGGGCAGGCTCGGCTAAGTCATGCTCGGCAAGAGGCGCGAGTAGGCGTGCACGACGCTGACGGCCGGCCGCGGCGCTGGGAGCAGCCGCAAGAGAGCACGCAGCACGTTCGCACCAACGGAGTCCGCGGCGAGCGCGACCAGCGGCTTGGCGTACGCTCGTGCAGGGCGTCTTGCTCCGCGACGCGCCGCGCCGACAGGGCCAAGCCCGCCGGAACCACGTGCAGCAAATGCAGCCGCCCTCGCGCGGACAGCGGTAAGAGCCCGGCTCGCCGGACGCTACGCTGCGCCGCCGAGAGCGAGCGGAACGAGCACCGAACGGAACACGCTTCGCGCTATAACATGGCCAGGTTTCGTCAACGCCGTCCGGCAGAGTCGCGGGCGATACACTCACGAGGAAACGATGGCCGCAGAGAGCGTTGGTAGTCCGAGTGACCTGGTGAAAGTCGTGGCGCTGCTCGGCGCGGCGGTCGTCACGGTGCCAATTTTCCGCCGTATCGGGCTAGGCTCGGTGCTCGGCTATTTAGCCGCGGGGCTGGCGATCGGTCCTTTTGGGCTGCGTTGGCTCGCTGACCCAGTGTCGATTCTGCACGTCGCGGAGTTGGGCGTCGTGATGTTCTTGTTCGTGATCGGTTTGGAGATGCGGCCGTCTCACCTGTGGAGCTTACGTGGCGAGATCTTCGGGCTCGGCACGCTGCAGGTGGCGCTGTGTACGGCCCTGCTCACGGTCGTCGCGGTGGCGTTCGGCTTTCCGATCAAGGCGGCCTTCGTCGGCGCCATGGGCTTCGTCCTCACGTCCACAGCCGTTGTCATGCAAGTGCTGGACGAGCGGGGGGACATCGCGCTCCCCAACGGTCAGCGCGTCGTTTCGATTCTGCTGTTCGAGGACTTGCTCATCGTCCCGCTGTTGGCGCTCGTCTCGTTTCTGTCGCCACAGATAGCGGGCCCGATCGAGGGCTCGCGTTGGGTCAGCACGGGGCTGGCGGTCGGCTCCGTAGCGGTGCTGCTCGTCGTCGGCATCTGGCTGCTCAACCCGTTGTTTCGGTTGCTCGCGGCCGCCAAGGCGCGCGAGGTGCTCACGGCGGCGGCGCTGCTCGTCGTGCTCGGCGCCGCGCTCCTCATGCAGCTCGGCGGTCTGTCCATGGCGATGGGTGCATTCCTGGCCGGTGTGCTGCTGTCTCAGTCGACGTTTCGGCATCAAATTGAAGCGGATATCGAGCCATTTCGCGGGATTTTGCTCGGCTTGTTCTTTCTCGGCGTCGGCATGTCGCTGGACTTGCGCGTCGTGCTCGCGAGCTGGCCGCTGGTGTTCGGCGGCGTGCTGGGAATGATGACGATGAAAGCGGTCGCCATCTACGCGGTGGCGCGGCTCATGCGCGCACCGGGCGGGGAAGCGTTGGACCGCTCCGTGATCATGGCGCAGGGCGGCGAGTTCGCGTTCGTGCTTTACGCGGCGGCGACTAGCGCGGGCGTGATCGACGCGACCGTGAACGCTACGTTCACCGCCATCGTCGTGCTCTCCATGGCGCTCACGCCGGTCGCGGTCGCGCTCCTGCGGCGGTTCAAGCCGCGGGTCGAGCCGTCCTTGGAAGGGGTGGAGCGCGCGGAAGGGCTCTCTGGCAGCGTGCTCCTCATCGGTTTCGGTCGCTTTGGCCAGGTGGTGAGCCAGGCGCTGCTGGCTCGCGACGCGGACGTCACGATCATCGATACGGACGTGGACATGATCCAAAGCGCGGAGGGCTTCGGCTTCAAGGTGTATTACGGGGACGGCACCCGCCTGGACGTGCTGCGCGCTTCCGGCGCCGAGCGAACCCGCGCGATCGCCGTGTGCATCGACGACAGCGCCGCGGCGCAGCGTATCGTGGAGCTGTGCAAAGAGTCCTTCCCCCAGGCGCGACTGCTCGTGCGCTCTTTCGATCGCCAGCACTCCCTTCAGCTCATCTCGGCCGGGGTCGACTACCAGATCCGCGAAACCTTCGAGAGCGCGATGGCGTTCGGCGAGGCCGCGCTCAAGGAGCTCGGCCTGTCGCCCGAGGAAGCCGCTGAAATCGCGGCAGAAGTGCGGCGCCGCGACGCTCAGCGCTTCGAGCTCGAAATCGCTGGCGGTACGGACGCGGCGCGCGCCCTCTTGCGCGGCAACCTATGGAAGCCGACGCCGCTGGTCCCTCCCAAGCGCAGCTCGACCGAAGAAGAGTCCCGGCTCGCCTGACTTCGGTATAGGCTGAAAGCATGCCCACCCACCGGGGCGCGCATTGGACGCTGATGCTGCTGCTCGTGGCCGCGCTCGGGGTCGACTGGTTCCTTCCGCTTCACGGCGTATTGTCCTTCGGGCTCGCAGGGGCGACGAGCTTGCTCGCGCTGCCTTGGCTGTTGCTCACGCTGCGGTTCAAGTCGGCTGAGCCGGACGAGCTGTCCGACCCGAGGCAGCGGGTAGTCGCCCGCGAGCGCCGACTGCGTGGGCTGGCGCTTCGAGTCGCGCTTGCGCTTCTGGTCGGCATCTTTCTGGCGTGCAAATGGTGGGTGCTGCTGGAGGCCGACCGAAACCATCCCAGCCTGGCGGAAGCTTCTCGCAGCTACGATTTAGGGCTCGGCTTGATGATGGGGCTCGGCCTCTTGGCGCGAGACCTCCGGGCGTCGCGCTTTTTGGCGACCGCGTCCCTGCATCCGGCGCGGCTGATGGCGCTGTCCTTCGGCGGCGCGGCGCTGGCCGGCTCGCTGTTGCTCAGCTTGCCTGTTTCCTCGCGGAACATGACCCACGTCTCCTTCGTGGACAATCTGTTCACGGCGTTCAGCGCGGTGTGCGTCACCGGGCTGTCGTCGGTGAACATAGCGCAGACGTACAGCTTGCCTGGGCAAATCATCGTCGTGTCGCTGGTGCAATTGGGCGGGCTCGGCATCATGGTGCTCTCCGCGGCGCTCGCCATCGTGTCCGGTCAGCGGATGCGTCTCCGCAGCAGCGCGGTCCTAACGGAGGTCGTGGACGGCACGTCGCTTTCGACTCTGCGGCGTAGCGTGCTCACCATCTGCGGGCTGACTTTCCTGATCGAAATGATCGGCGCTGTCCTGCTTTACCTGGAGTGGCAGGAGCACCCCCCGCTGACTCTCAGCGCGGGGCACCCGATGGCCGGAGCCGGCAGCGTCGCGTGGGCGGCAATCTTTCACAGCGTGAGCGCGTTTTGTAACGCCGGCATGTCCAACCTGGAGGGCGGCATGGTGCCGTTCAGCGGTCACCCGCTCACGTTGAGCATCGTCGGCGGGATGGCGGTGCTGGGTGGCTTGGGATTCCCGGTGCTAGACGAGCTGATCCGAACCGGGTTTGCGAAGCTCCGCCGGCGACGCGCGCCCGCGCTCTCTCTGCATTCTCGCATCGTGCTCCGGACTAGTGGCGGCCTGTTGCTCCTCATGCTTTTCGCTTACGTGACGCTCGAATGGGGAGCGTCGCTGGGCGGCTTGCCCTATGAAGATCGGCTCGTGACGGCCGGCTTTCAGTCGATGGTCGTGCGGAGCGCCGGCTTCAACGCCGTGGACGTAGGCGCCATGGCCCCCGCAACCTTGCTCATCACGTGCGCGGCCATGTTCATCGGCGCCGGTCCGGGCTCCACCGGCGGAGGGGTCAAGGTGACCACACTGGTAGCGTTGTTCGCCGGTTTGCGGGCGGAGCTGAGCGCCCGCAAACCGCACGTTCTGGACCGCGGGCTGCCGGACACCGTGATTCGCAAAGCGATGGGGGTGGCCGTCCTGAGCATGACCATCGTGCTCTGCGCTTTCTTCCTGCTGCTCTTGCTAGAGGACCACCCGCCGCTTGCGCTGGCGTTCGAGATTGTCTCCGCCTTCAGCACTTCGGGCCTGTCGACGGGCATCACCGGCGCCTTATCGGTTCCCGGTAAGCTTTTGATTTCGTTTTTGATGTTCGCGGGTCGCATCGGTCCGCTCACGTTGGCGCTCGCGCTCTCGAAGAAGGCGGAAGCGCGCGGCGGCGTGGAGCTCCCTCAAGAACGCCTGCTGATCGGATAAGGAGAAGCCGTTGAGTCACAAAAAGGTGTTGGTCATCGGGCTCGGGCGCTTCGGCAGCGCGCTGGCCGAAGAGCTCTGGAACACCAACTGCGAGCTGCTCATCGTCGACAAGGACGCGGACGCGGTGGACGCGCACAAGTCGCACGCCAGCGCCGCGTTCGTGGCCGACGCGAGCGAGCCGGGGGTCCTGGAGAACATCGGCGCGCGGGACGTGGACGTCGCGGTCGTCACCTCCGGAGAAGATTTCGAGGCGACGGTGCTTTGCGTCTCACAGCTCTCACAAATGGGCGTGAAGACCATCTTCGCGCGCGCCGCCAACGACCGCCAAGCGCACGTGCTGCGAGCGGTCGGCGCTAGCCGCGCGGTACAGGTCGAAAACGAGATGGGCCGCCGCCTCGCCGTGCAAGTGCTCAACCCGGTCGCCGCCCACCTCGTCGACTTCGCCACGCACTTTCGCGTAGTTCCCTGGCTCCCGCGCGCCCCTTACGTGGGAAAAACGCTCGCTGCCGCCCACCTCCGCAAGTACGAGGTCAACGTCCTGGGTTACCTCAAGCACGAAGGCAAAGACGAACGACCGCGCATGCAACTCCCCGGTCCGGACTACGTCATCAAAGAGGGCGAAACTTTGCTCCTCGTCAGTGAGGAAGAAGCCCTGGAGCGCTTCTTCGCTTCGTTCGACGGCTGAGCCTGCCTCGAAATTTACCAGAGATGAACAGGAGGGGGGCGGTACGGAGCGGGAGCTGCCGTCTTCGGTGAGTCTCCCTCCGCCGAGGGGGAACCGGGGCAAAGCAGCGGTCGTGCCGCCGCGGGACCCAGGTCGTTGGCCCCACCCGCAAAGAGCCGTGTATGCTTGGGCGCGCCTTGAAGAAGAAGCTGATTCTCGGTGACGAGCATGACGATGCCTTGCGGCAGTCGCTGATGGCCTGCTTGGCGTCACTCGGCGCAGACGTGGCCGCGCGGCAGTGGGGGCTTGGCGGCTCGCAAACGCTCGAGACGATGCGCGTCTACCTCGGCAAGGACTTGGTCGTCGTCGAGGCGGAGACCTACGTCGGCTTGTCGATTCAGGGAGAAGCGCGTGTCGTCAGCCGCGTGGCGGCCGCGCTGAAGAAGCCCTGAGGGGCGAGGGGCTCCTCGCCGCAAGTCAGCAGCTACTGCCGATCGCCGGGCAAAGACGTGATCCACTCCCGCACGTCCTCGAGCGCGCTCTGCTCGGCGGCGACATCGTTCAGACCGATGGGCGGCATGGCGCGGAGGCGACGACCGTTCACTTCCGGAGGGAGCATGGTGCGCTGCATCTGCACGTAGAGCACGCTCTTGCTCGCGTCCCCAGGAACGACGCGCAGCCAGCCCTCCGGCGGCATCACCGATTGAGCTTCGGTCGGCTTACCCACGGTGTGGGTGACGAACACGTCCGGACGCAAGTCGAACTGGCTGTCACCATTGTGGCAGCTGACGCAATTGCCGAACACGAAGCGCTTGATGCGCAAAAGGCGCCCACCGTCGTTCGACGCGTCGGTGATTGTGGCGGGATCGGCAGGCGGCGGCTGGGTGAATAGGCCCGCGTCCGCAAATTCTCGAAGCTGAGTTCGAGGGGCGTCCACCCTGAGCTTGGTGTTGAGGCGCAGCTCGTCGAAGCCGATGATGGTTTGCGCCACCACCGCGTTCTTTTCGTGGCACTGGCCGCACTCGTTGCGCGACGGTAACGTGTGCGAAAACGGCGTGCCGCCGTTCACGGCCTCGAGCGATACCATCAGGCTGACATTGGCGTTGATGTCACCGTTCAGGTCGTTCACGACGAGGGTCGCGTCGGTGCTGTCTTGGGACCACTGGTAAACGAAGAACTCGTAGGCGCTCCCGGCGGCGGCGCGTATGAGACGCGTCTCGATCGGCCGCAGAGTAGCTTGCGGCCCCGTTTCGTCGAAGAACGTCTTCACGAAGAGGGTGCCTTCAGGGAACACCCACTGCTTGCGGTTGGTGGTGTCGATCTTCGTGCCCTTCGGGAGGAGCAAGAAGCGCTGCTTCTCCATGCCATCGCTCCACAGGGCCGGGTCCGGCGCATACTCTTGCAAACCGGGCGCGTGCTGGGTCCAGTCCGGCAAGGCCGGAAACAAGCCGGTCGCCTTGAGGCTCACCGGCATCACGCCGAGCGGCGCGCAGGGTAGGGTGGAGGGCGGCGCGATGCAGTCCGGATCGGCTCCGCCAGCCCCTGCTCCAGCCCCATCGCCTGCTGCATGGCTGCCGCCACCGCCGAGGGCCATCCCGCCACCGCCAAGTCCTCCCGAAGTCGCGCCGCTAGCCATGCCGCCGCCTGCGATGCGACCGCCCATGTTCATGCTGGCGCTCGGTACCGTGGGCTCTGAGCCTCCGCATGCGCTCAGCGTCGTAACCAGCGCGACGCCACCCAGCGAGCCGACGAGTCGCATCACTCGGCGACAATCTTGTAGATTTGATTGTTCATGCTCGCCATGTAGAGCTCGCCCTCGCCGTCTTCGCCGAACGACGTGAGGTCACCCGGCACGCTCAGCATGTTGTGTGTGACCGCGTCCCCCATGCGCTGGCCATTCTTCACGATGAACGACTTGACGGTGCCGCCCTGGTACTGCCCGTAGAAATAGCGCCCGCAGAGCCCGGGAATCTTGTTGCCGCGGTACACGTAGCCGCCGATGATGGCCCCGCCCCCATTGTCTCGCAGGATGCCTTCGTTCACGTCCGGAGAGCCGTTATTGTTGCGGTAGCCGTAGTCCGTCACCGCCTTACCGGCGGCGTGGAAGATGATGGTTCCGCCGGGACCGTTTGCGACGTCCGCGACGTACATGTCGCCGGTCAGCCGATCGATGCTCATGCGGTAGGGGTTACGCATGCCGTACGCAAACTGGGAAACCGCCTTGGACAACGGCTCGATTTTGAGCACGCGGCCGAAGAAGCCGTCCATGACTCCCGCGTTGTTGCCCTCCGTGTTCCCTACCGAGAAATAGAGAAACGGCGTCGTATCCTTCGGGTTGAAGGCGAGAGCGCCGCCGTTGTGAAACGCGCCGCCGCCGTCGCGGGCTCGCTTGTAGATGTTGCGTTTGAACGTCGCGGCGGTTTGGCTCGTGCGTTCGAGCTCGTCGATGGTGAGGTCGCCGCCGCCCGACGCGGTGTAGAACAGATAGAAGAGTTTGTTTTGCGCAAACTGCGGATGGAGGGCCATCGACAGTAAGCCCTGCTCGTTGTTGCCGCCGCTCGCGACGCTCACGGTGGCCAGCGGCGTCGGCTCCACGCGCCCGTCTTTCACCGTGAACACTTTGCCGTCCCGGTGACCGAGGACGTAGAGCAGGTTCGCCTCGCCAGGCACGCCCACGATTTGCCCAGCGGTTTGCATGCCGGTGAAGCCACTGATCGGCGGCCCGCGCTTCAGCGCCGGCACCTGCGCGGCTGGCTCCGTCGCGCACGGTTCGAAGGCCGCGCTCGGCTCGCCTCCGCCCGCGCCGCTCGTACCGCCGGCCGTGCCGCCGGCGGCGTTGGCGCCGCCTGCTCCCGCCGCACCGCCCGCGCCGCCGCCCGCGCTCGCTCCGGCCGCGCCTCCACTGCTGCCGCCGCTCGGCGCGCCCGCTGCCGCCATGCCGGAAGCTCCGGCCGGTGCGCCGCCGCCCGCGGTTGAGCTACCGCCCGCGGCGCTCCCCGCCGTTCCGCTACCGGCAGTCCCGCCGTTCGAGCTCGAGCCCGTGTCGGAACAGTTGACGGCCGCCACTACGCCGAGCGCCGTCAATGGCAGGGCGAGAACCCGAGTAAGCTTGCTGACAGCCATGACTTTTCTCCGTGAACGGACTCGCTCGTGCGAATCCTTCACAGGGATGTCCGCCGTCGGCCATTTCCTTTATCGGCTGTGGGCTCGCTCAGCGAATGCGCGCAGCGTGAAATAGCTGCAGCCTGCCTTCGGGCTCCTGCGCGGAGAAGAGCAGCTCGCAGCCGTCCGGAGACAAGGATGGGTCGGTTTGGCGCACTTCTGGTTCGGCGAGGCCGGTGAGGGCGCGCGCCGTGGCCAGCGGCTGCCCCGCGCTCGAAAGCTCCAGCACGTAAATGTGAGTGACGGCTCCGGCCGGCGGCGGGCAGCCCAGGTCCACACGGCGCGCGGTGAAGAACAGCTTCGTGCCGTCCGGCGTCAGCCAGGGCGCGAAGTCGAATTCTCCCGCGAAGCCGCAGCCGTCCGGCAACGGCAAGCGCAGCTCCGTCGCTTCGCCTCGAGGCGGCACCGGGCTCGTGACGAGCTGAATGCGCAGCCCGCCGTCCACGTTGCGCGTCCACAGCGCGCGCTCTCCACCGAGCGCGAGCGCATGGGACGACACGACGCCCTCCGCATTGAACGGCGCGGGAAGCGCCTGCTCGTCCGTCAACGTGCCGTCCTCCTTCAGCGTCGCGCCGAACAACATCGTCGGCAGCGGGTCCGTGCCTAGCCGAGCGCGGCGATGGAAGAAGAAGTTATGACCTGCGAGCGGCTCGGGCAGCGCCTGCGCAACCGGCAGACCTCCGCTCTCGAACACGTCCGTCTTCGAAAGTGGCGCGCCTGGGCTCTCGTTCGGATCCGCGGTGTACCAGAGCACGCCGCCGAAGAAGTCGCGGACGTAGACGAGGCCGTCGCTGCCCGGAATGCGTCGCGGGAGCCGCAGCCCCTCTTGCGTCGCCGTTTCGTTGATGACTTCGAACGGCACTGCGGGCCCGTACTCGAGCGAGCTCAAGTCGCTGAGGTCCAAACACGAGACGCACTCGCCGTCGCGACAGAAGTCGCCTTCGTCGCAGTCACAATCGCCACCCGCTGCACCGGCCGTTCCGCCTTGGCCAGCCGCCGTGCCCCCTTCCGGCTCGCCGCCGCTTTGACCGGCGTCCGACGTCTCGCCGCCGTTCGTCTGACCGGCAGTCACTGCGTCGTCGATGTGAAACGGGTCGCCCGAACAAGACTGACTCACGAGCAGCGCCGTGAGCGCAGGCAAAGTGAGGAGTAAGCCGGAGCGCACCGTCGAAGCCATGACTCCGCAGGGTAGGATCGGGCGCGCGGATGCGACAAGCCGCGCGTGGGCTGCAGGTCACGGCTCGCGGCGCCCCTCCGGGGCTTTCGGACGGCCCGCGTCCTGCGAAGCGTCGCAGCATCACATTCGCCAGAAAATGCGCGTCGCTAGGGCCAGGCTGGCTTGCCCCGCTCGTCTCGTTCCTGGCTCACTGGAACTTGCGGGGCTCGTTTTGCGTTACGGGCGTCCCCCTGTTGATCCGCTAAGGTGCGTCGTTCGTAGCAGACAGGGATAGCTCGTCGTGACTGAACCCACCTCGGACAATGCGCGAGTCTCCGCCACCACCGTGGCGCCGGGAGACATTCTGGGCGGCAAGTACCGTATCGACGGCGAGCTCGGTGCTGGCGGTATGGGCGTCGTCCTCAGCGCGACCCACCTGGAGCTCGACGCGCCCGTCGCGATCAAGGTCATGCGTGACGAGCTGTCGCGCAACGAAGAGATCGTCGGGCGCATGCTGTTCGAAGCGCGCGCGGTGGCGAAGCTGAAGAGCTCACACGTCGTGCGCGTGCTGGACGTGGCGCGGCTGGAGTCGGGCGCGCCGTACATCGTGATGGAGCGGCTGGAAGGGCGTGACCTCTCCAAGGTGCTGACGGAGCGCGGGCCGCTCCCGGTAGAGGAGACGGTCGACTACGTGCTCGAGGCTTGCCAATGCTTGATGGAGGCGCACGCACTCGGCATCATCCATCGCGACCTCAAGCCGGAGAATCTTTATCTCGCCGCCACGCGGGAAGGCAACGTCATCAAGGTGCTGGACTTCGGCATCTCGAAGCACACCGGCATCTCTCCGGGGCTGAGCCCCCGCTCCGTGCCCACCTCCGCAGGCTACGTCATCGGGTCACCCTATTACATGTCGCCGGAGCAAATGCGCGCCGCCGACGTGGACGCGCGCGCCGACGTCTGGTCCCTCGGCGCCATCCTGTACGAGCTCCTCAGCGGGCGTTGTCCGTTCGAGGGGGAGTCGCTCCCCGTCGTCTGCTCCGCGGTGCTCGGGGACGCGGAGGCGGCGCCCCTCTCCAGGCTCGCGCCGCACGTGCCGGAGGGCCTTTGCCAGGTCGTCGCCCGCTGCCTGCGCAAGCAGCGTGACGCGCGCTTCGCGAGCGTCATGGACCTGGCCGTGGCGCTCGCACCGTTCGCGAGCGAGGAAGGACAGCGCGCCATCGATCGGCGCAGCCGCGCCACCTTCTCGTCCAACCTGGCGCCGATCGGCGACCGCCAAACCGCGACGCCAGCGCCGGTGGCTGCGGCCTCCGCGTCGACGACCTTGCTGGCGCGCCCTCCCAAGAGGAGGCCGTGGGCTTTCGTGGCCGCGCTCGTGGCGCTGCTGGCGGGGGCGGTGGTCTGGGCGACGCTGCGAGATCGCGGCTCGTCTCCGAATGATTTCGAAGCCGCGCCCGCGGTGACACCGGCAGCGGCTGCGGCCGCGCCGAGCGCTCCGCCCGTCAACGTCTCGCCCACGCTCGCGGAGCCTCCCGCGGCCGAGCCGCCCCCGGTCGCGGCCGACTCCGCCAAAGCGCGCCCCGGCAAGCGCCAAGCACCGCCCGTGGCGGCGGCGCCGTCTGCTCCCGCCGGCCCCGCCCCGGTCGTCAGCGCGGTGCCGGCAAAACCTGTCTCGCCCGCCGCGAAGCCTGCAACGGATGCATGGGACCCGGATCGTTTGGGCGGCCGCTACTAAGAATCGAATGATGAAGTTTCCGCTGACTGCTTGCTGCCTGGTCGCCGCGCTTGCCGTAGTACCCCGCGCCTCCGCCCAAAATGCCGGCGCGGACAGAGCCTCCGCAGAGGCGCTCTTCAATGAGGGCGTGGCGCTCGTCGCCGCCAAGGATTTCGCCGAAGGCTGCCGCAAATTCGAGGCGAGCCAGGCGCTGGATCCGACGCTCGGTACCGAGCTGCGCCTGGGCGACTGCTACGAGCGTCTCGGCAAGACGGCGAGCGCTTGGGCGACGTTCAAGCACGCGCAAGGCGTCGCTCGTCTCAAAGGTCAACCCGAGCGTGAAGAGCTCGCGCGACAACGCGTGGAAGCGCTCGAGCCGCAGCTCGCCTACCTCAGCATCGAGCTGGAAGGCGCCGCACCGGAAGGCTTGGTCGTGGAGCGCAACGGTAGCGCCGTACCCCTCGCGTCGCTAGGAGTCGCCATCCCCGTGGACCCCGGGGAGCAGCAGGTTGCGGCGCGCGCCCCCGGCTACGAGCCGTGGCGCCAAAACGTGCAGATTGCGACCGGCCCCGGGAAATCCAAGCTGCGTCTGCCCGCGCTGAAGCGGAGCGCGACCGCGCCGGAAAAGCCTAACCCGGCCGTCAATCTCGCGCCGAACGCGAGCTTCCGCACCCAGCGGACGGCCGGGTTCGTGACCGGCGCGGTGGGCGTGACGAGCCTGCTCGTCGCGAGCGGCCTCGGCTTATATGCCATGAAGGAAGGTGATCGCTCGAAGGAAGACGCCTTCTGCCCGAATGACAATCACAACGGCTGCACTCAGGAAGGGGTGGACCTTCGCGATCGCGCCCGCGCTTTCGGCACCGCTTCCACGATAACCTTCATCGCCGGCGCCGCGCTCGTGACGACTGGCGTCGTGCTGTACGCAACGGCGCCCAAGGCAACCGAGCAACCCGCGCAGGCAAGTCTGGAGCTTCGGGCCCATGCGCTCCCCGGCGCGGTCGGCACGGCCCTGCGAGGTACGTGGTGAAGCGCTTTGCATCGCTGCTCGCGGTCGCTTCGCTCGTCGCTTGTAACGGTTTGCTCGGGTTGGACGAGGCGTACGTCGACTCGAGCATCGGCGCGGCGGGCGTCGCCAATGGCGGTAGCAGCGCGGCGGCGGGCGCGGCCGCGGGCGGCGAGCCGGGCGCACCGTTGGGCACACCGTGCGAGCGCTACTGCGAGGCGATCACGGAGGCGTGCACGGGCGACAGCACGCAATACACCGACCTCGAAGCGTGCTTGCTCACCTGCCCGGACTTCGCCGAAGGCTCCGCGGACGACATGGAGGGCAACACCCTCGGCTGCCGACTGAACTACGCGCTCAAGGCTCCGAGCGAGCCGATCACGTACTGCACATGGGCCGGGCCGGGCGGCGACGGCGTCTGCGGCAGCAACTGCGAGGGCTTTTGCTCGCTGATGGCCGCGACGTGCACCGAGGAGTCCACCCGGACCGCCGTCGACTACTTCCCGACCATCGAAGAGTGCCTGAGCGCCTGCGAAGAGGTCCCCCAGCGTGGCCCCTACTCGGCCACGAACGAGACCACGACCGGCGGCGCGGATATCTTCGAGTGCCGGCTGTACCACGTGACCGCGGCCATCTACGCCGACGACGCCGGGGTGCACTGCCCGCACGCGATGGGCCTGCAACTGTGCGTGGACCCCTGAGCGGAGCAGGGCTCACGCGCCGAGCGGCGAGAGCGAGCTTGCGGGGTGCCCTTACGAGCTTGCCGGCTGCGGTGAGCGCTTGCTCACTTCGGCGGCTTGGGTGGCTCGCTGTCGTTTTGAATGCAAGCGCTCAAGTCGAAGAGCATGAACGCGACCGCCTTCTCTTGGGCGGATAGCTCCGTCGCCTCACACTCGCGCGGGAAGCCGGGCGGCTGAACCACGCGGTCTTCCACGTTGGAGGAGACGTGAAGGCCCGTGAATATGGTGCGGCCGCAGGCTTCTCCTTCGGGCACGCCGAGGGGGGTGTTGAACGACATGTACTCGACCACCTTGGGCGCCTGCGGGTAGTTGGGATTGTCGAGCGTGATCCACTCCCTCGAGGACATCGGGTTGACCATCTGAATGTCGTCGCGGGGGCCGACTACGTTCAGCGTGCCTTGCGTGGTGGAGGCGCCCACGTTGACTAGCCACTTGGCCATCGCTTCACCCTTGGGGAACGTTTGGTTGATGGTGGCGGGCAAGGCGGTGGCCGCGTCCGCGGGGTTGTTACGAGACATCCACTGACCGGTCGTGGGGAGCGGGTCGGGGCCGGCCGAGAACCAGACGTGGCTCCAATGCGATGCGAAAACGCGACCCCCTTGCGAAGCGTAGTCGTACATCGCCTGGCGAGACGGCATCGGCTTCTCGTTCATGAACGCGGTGCCCTCGCAGGACAGCATCACGATGTCGTATTTCTTGAGCGTCGCGAGGTCCCTCCATAACTCTTGGGAGTGAGGAAGCGCGGCGCCCCCGTTGAGCGAAGCGTCGAAGGCCTTGACCGAGAGATCTCCGCCGTTGTCGGTCGCCGTGAAGAGGTGGATGCGTCCGTCACCAGCGCTCGTCGTGTGCTCCGCGTCGTCGATGCCGAGGCGGCGAGGGAGGCACTCCATCGCGTCGGCGCCGCCGGCCGCGATGGCGATGCGAGGGATGTCTCCTTCGGCCTTGTTGCGCGGCAGGCGAGTGAGCTGGGGATCGGTGAGCGCCGTGTCGACGCATTCTGCCACGCTGGGCACGACGAGCTGCCGGCGCCACTTGCCGACCTGGATGACGAGCGGGATGCTCGACCCCGCCGGCACTTTGGATAACTTGAACGAGCCGGTCTCGTCAGTCACCGCTGCCGTCACGGGGTTCGTGATACTTGCGCCGCAGCGGTCGCAGCTCGCGCCGTCCGTGAAGGCCGGCACGGGACCGTTGGGCACGTACACGACGACGTTGTAGAGCGGCATCTTGCCAGCGGGATCGTAAACTTTGCCGCTGATTGTCGTGTCGGCGCCCCCGCTGCAGGTCGGAACCTGGCACTCGAGACCCTTGCAAGGTCCGGACGGCCCGCCTGAAGGCGAGCTCCCGGCGATGTCCAGCCCGAGCGAGCCGGCTGCTCCGACGCCGGAGCTGCCGCCAGCGGCACTGCTACCCGCGTTGCCCTCCCCACTACCGATCTTGCTGTCGCTGCTGGCGGGTGAGCAGGCCCACGCCAGGCTCGCAGCGAGGGAGAAGACCGCGGTCCATTGGAGGCTCGCCGAAATATTATGTCGTTGCATGATGGAGCTCCCGCCGGGCACGGGAAATTGCCCGTACCCATGAGTGGCCGCGCACCCTGGAACCGTTGGTCTAATTCGCGCGTCACTGTCCGTGGCGAGAGACCTCCGGCGCTCCGCGAGTTTACAGCGGCTGCGCAAAGTGCTGCTCTGGTCGACCGGGCCGTGATCCGCTTTCGGCCCTCGTTGCCACTAGAGGACGCATGGGTTCGGAGCCAGACAGCGGCCCAAAGCGGGCTGACGCGAGCGTCGCCGAAGCGGCGGCGGCTGGCCTCGGTGTAGGTCACGCTCGGCTTTCGCCGTTGGTGCTCAAGGCTCAGGCGGGGGACTCGACGGCGATCGCGCGGGTCGTATCGGAGCTAGGGCCTGGCGTCTTGCGAGCGGTGACGGTTCTACTCGGGCGAGATCACCCGGACGTGGAGGACCTAGCGCAGGACGTGCTGCTCGCGGTCGTGGCGGGCCTGCCGGATTTTCGCGGTGACTCGACGCTCCTGCACTTTGCGGTGCGCATCGCCGCGCGCAAGTCCGTGCTCGTGCGTCGTCGTCGTCGCAGCGTCGCGGGCTGGCTAGAGACGCTCTGGCGCGGGGAGCATCCGCTGCGCGAAGGCCCCGTGTCCGCCCACGAGGAAGCGCGCGGCGATCGACAGCGGGCGCTGCTTCGATCCTTGCTCTCGGAGCTACCAGACGCGCAGGCGGAGGCGCTGATGCTGCGAGTCGTTTACGGCCACTCCATCGAAGAGATCTCGGCCATCACCGAGACTGCGTTCAACACCGTTCGTAGCCGACTGCGGCTCGCCAAAGAGGCGCTACGTCAGCGCATCGAGGCCGAGCCGAAGTGGGCCGAGCTGGGCCAGGAAGAGGCATGACTCGCATCGACCTTCACCCGGAAGATTTGCTCGACCGCGCGGCGCGGGGCGTCGCATCCTTCGCGGATTTGACGCGACTGAAACAGCACTTGGCGGAGTGCGCGGTATGCCGGGTAGAGCGGGCGCTGGTCGCGCAGGCGGCGCTCGACGCGAAGCCGCTGCGCGACGAAAAGCTGCTCGTGGACCGGCTCACACGCGACGTGAGCGCGCGGCTCGCGTCGCCGACAGCGCGTCGCGCGCGTCGTCGAAGCGCGGTGGTCGCGGGGGCGCTCGTGGCGGTGTGTGTCGCCGGAGCCGCGGCCGCTGCGACGCTCGCGATCGTGAGGCACGCGCCCGCCTTGGACGTTGCGACAACCGAAGCGCCGCAAACCGCTTCGCCCGTCGCGCTACCGTCCGCGCTGCCCTCAACAGAACGATCGGATGAAGCCGCGGAGTCCCCGAGCGTGCCCGCTCCCGCTGAAAGCGCGCCGCCACCCGCGCGGCCGGCGGCTCCGACCCTTGCGCCGGCTGCCAACGCGGGCGAGCTGTTCAGTCGCGCCAATCAGGCGCGCCGCGACGGCAAGGTGACGGAAGCGGCTCGACTCTATCGTGGCCTGCAAGAGCGCTTCGCCGGCTCTCATGAGGAGCTTGTGTCGAGGGTGTCGCTCGGGCGATTGTTGCTGGACAGACTGGGTGACAGCCGCGGTGCTTTGGTCCAATTTAACAGCTACCTCGCGAGCCCGGCGGGCGGTGCGCTGCGCGAAGAAGCGATGGTCGGTCGCGCGCTCGCGCTCGGCCGCCTCGGCCGCGCCGGAGAGGAGCGCGCGGCGTGGCAAGCACTGTTGGACACCTGGCCCAAGTCCACCCACGGAAAACGCGCCCAAGCGCGGCTGGTGGCGCTGGGCGCGGCTAGCTCCACTCCTGCTGATGCTGAGCGCGCTGTGGACGCAAAGGGCGCGGGCGGCCGAGCGAGGTAGCACCCTCTTGCTGAGCGTGGCGGCCCCCACCGAAGAGAGCGCGCGACTCGAAGCGGTAGCGCGCGAGGTCTTGCAGCCGCTCGACGTGCAGCTGGAGGTGCGCCGCGTGCTGCGGGTCGACGTCGCGGACCTGCGTCGTGTCTCTACGGAGGTCTACTTTGCGCGCGTTTGGATCGCGCTCTCGGGCGGCTCGGCGCGGCTCTACCTCGAGCACGGTGAAAGCGACCGCTTGCTCGTGAGGGATGTGCCCGGTGACCCGAACAACCCCGAGCTCGTACGGGAAGAGCTCGGCCACATCTTACAAGCGGCGGTTGAAGGGTTGAAAGCCGGGGAGGAAGTGGGCGAGCCGCGGCAAACGGCGCTCGCGCAAGTCGCCCCCGAGCCCCCCGCCGCGGCCCCGCGCGAGGAGCCGAAAGCAGCCGCGCCGGAGCCGAAGCGTCGCTCCCCGTGGCGCCTGGGGGCGCGATACGAGGCGCGGTGGCTGGGCGACGGCGCACGCTTCGAAGACGGCCCCGGCGTGCAGCTGGCGCTTTCCAAGCGGCTCGGAGCCGAGCTCGCTGGCTATTACCGTCGCCCGCTGCGCGTCGCGCGGGAGCCAGTCGGCGCGCGCTTGGAGACGATTTCACTCCGCGCGCTCGTGACCTTCGAGCCGTGGCAATGGCTTGCCGTCGGCGCCGGCCTGGGCGCGGATCTCGTGCGCGTCACGCCGCTGTCCGCAGCCGAGCCGAGCGTGGAGCTGGCCGACGCCCAGTGGTTGAAGCTCGCTTTGGGGCGAGTGCAAGGGACGCTCAGCCGTCGCGTGGGGCGATACGTAGAGCTACAACTGAGCGCCGGCGCGGACGTGGACGCGAGCGGTGTGCGCTACGTGTT
The DNA here is from genome assembly GCA_029266615.1 of Polyangiaceae bacterium. Classification (GTDB taxonomy): domain Bacteria; phylum Myxococcota_A; class Polyangia; order Polyangiales; family Polyangiaceae; genus PMG-095. The sequence goes on along the minus strand of JAQSWN010000020.1, from coordinate 8,892 downwards.
CCAGCGCCCGGCGGGCGACGTGACGGTACTGGACCCGTTTCCATTCAGACCCTTCGTCTCCCTCGGGGGGACGCTATGAAGCTCCGGTCCTTCGTGCTCGCGTTCGCGGCGTTGGGGTGCGACGCGGGCCCGCATCCGCTCGGTCGGGAAGCGGCCGGCAGCGAAGCCGCGCCAGAGCCCGAGCCTTGGTTTGGGGGCCCGAGCTATCACGGCGATTGGCCCCGCGGTTTCCCGGCGGATTCGCGTTATTTCCCGATCGGGGTGTGGATGCAAAATCCGATGAACGCCGCGCGTTTCGCGGCCGTGGGCGTCAACCACTTCGTCGGGCTCTGGGAAGGGCCGACCGCGGAGCAGCTCGCGACCGCCCGGGACGCGAACATGCCCGTCGTTTGCGAGCAGGAAGGGGTGTGGGCGTCGAGCGTCGACGATCGCAATATTCATGGCTGGCTGCAGGCGGACGGGCCCGATAACGCCCAGGAGCTGCCGGACGGCTCCTACGGTCCGTGCATCGCACCGACGGAGACGAAGGCACGTTACGCCGACATGGTCGCGGAGGACGCGTCGCGACCGGTCGTTTTGCTCCTGGGCCAAGGCGTGGCGACCCCGGATTGGGTGGGTCGCGGTGAGTGCACCGGTCGTACGGAAGACTATCCAGAATACGCGGCGAGCGCGGACATCCTCGTCAACTACACGTACCCGGTCGCCAACCAAAATCCGCTCGAGCTGGTCGCGACCGGCATCCAGAACCTGAACCGGTACGCGAGCTGGAAAAAGCCGGTGTTCGCCGACATCGAAGCCTCGAACATCCGGGGGTTACGCCGCCCGACCCCGCACGAGCTGCGCGCGGAGGTTTGGATGAGCCTGATCCACGGCGCGGCGGGGCTCTCCTACTTCTGCCACCGCATGGAACCTCTCAACGAGACGGACTGCCTCGACGACGCCGAAACGGCCGCGGCGCTGACGCGGATCAACCGCGAGGTTTTGGAGCTTGCGCCCGCGCTGAACACGCAAAGCTACGTGCTCGCGCCGCAAAGCCGAAATGCGGACGTGCCGGTGCGGGCCGTGCTCAAGCAGGTCGGCGGCGAGCGTTACGTCTTCGCGGCGGGAATGGCCGACGGCGCCACGACCGGCACGTTCGCGCTCCGCGGCGTCAACGGTACGACGCGTGTGGAGGTCATCGGGGAAGGGCGCGACGCGACCGCACGCGAAGGCGCGTTCGAAGACGAATTCGCTCCCTACGACGTGCACTTGTACCGGCTCGCGGCACCGTAGCTACGCCAAGAGCTCGTTGATGGGGCCCTTGCGGTAGGCGAACTGCATGTCGCCGAACTCGGTGTCGGTGGCACCGAGCGCGTTGAGCAGCGTGATGTAAAGGTCGTTGGTGCTGGCGGTGCTGCCGGAGTCCAGCGACGCCGGGTTCTTCAGGCGCTCTTTGTGCAGCTCCACGAAGCGACCGGTCTTCAAATAGCCGCCCGCGCTGCCGAGGAGCATGTAGGGGCCGTCCGTCGAGCAGTGGATGCCGCCGGTGCTGAACTCGTTCGAATAGAAGATGAGTGAGTTGTCGAGCATGGGCACCCCGCCTTCGAGAAAGTCCGGCGAGTTGAGGCCGTCGGCGATGATTTTGACGAGGCCCATGCGCCACGCGCGGTTCTCCTTCATCTCCAGCTCCCACCGCGGAACGTTGGCAGGATCGCCCAAGTCGCTCACCCAGTGGCCCAGGGAGTGGCCGATGTCGTAGGCGGATTCGAGCTGTAAACCGGAAGGGGCCCACGGCGTAAGGATGTCGGCTATTTGCAGGTTTGCGACGTTGCAAGCACCGCAGCGCAGCGCCGCAACGATGAGCTGTGCGTGGAGCGGCGCGAGCTTTTCCTGCTGGCCGTTGCCGTTGAGATCGGCGGGTCGCTCGGGCACCACGCACTGCGCGCTCAGCTCGAGCCCGGATATTTCGCGCTCCAACGACGAGAGGTGGTCGAAATGCGCGTCGATGATCTGCTTGTCGGCTTGGCCGAGCTTGCCGGAAAAGCGCTTGTAGCCGTCCATCACGCCGCTTAGCATGCTCACCTTGAGCTCGCGCCGGAGCACGGCTTGCGGATCCGGCTCGCCGGTGGTGACGCCCGCGAACAAGGTATTGAACGCGGTGCGCGGGTTGATCTCCCCTTCCGTCCGCTGATCGCCCTTCTCACCCCAGAAGAAGCCGGAGCCGTAATAATGCCCAGGAACGAACAAGGCGAGAGGGCTGCTCGGGCCGCCCTGCGACTTTTGCAGGCGCTGGGCCGCGACCCAGTCGATGGACGCGCCGGTCGCGGTTTCGGCTTCGTCGCCGCCGGGGCACTTGTCCCCCTCCGCGGACGCGCCGTCGTCGCAACCGGAGGCGCGCGCGGTGAGGGAGGTCGTGTTGGAGAGGCCGTGATCGCCGCCATATCGCCCCTTGCGCGCCGCCGCGTTGTCCAAGCCCCGGATCACCGTGAGCTTGCTCTCGAGCTCCGTCCCCTCGAAAATTTCGTGGGCGACGCCGAACGTCGAGCCTGGCTTCGGCAGCCAGTGATCGATCTGCGGCATCGCGGGGTCGTAGTCCGGAATCTTCGGGTTGCCAGCGCGCAGGCCGCTCTTCTGCATGCACATGGTCTCGCCGCCGTGGTTGAAGACGACGACCAACCGCTTGCCGCGGCCCAGCGTTTGCGCCCACGCCTTTTCGTGCGTGTACTCGAGCAGCGGCAGGCCCAAGGCCAAGCCACCGACGCCTCTGAGGAATGCTCGCCGACCGCTGTTGCGTAGTGTCATGGGCTCTCCGCTCACTCCCCGTGGCTCACGTGCAAGAACGCATCGCTTTCGACCATGGCCAAGAGCAGCTCGCGAATGCTGCGCGTTTCGCTGGTCTTGGCCTGAACTTGCTGCACGCTGCACGCGTCTAGCTCAACCGGGCTCCGTCTGAGCGCGACCTGGAACCAGCGCTCGGTCGCGCACGAGGCGACTTCCGGACTCTCCGCGAGCCGACGGCTGAGCTCCAGCGCGCCGTCGATCGTCCCCTGCAGGCTGCTGCCGGACTTGGAGAGATCCGCGCTCGCGTCGACGGTCTCACCGGTCGGTGCTTCTTCGTCTTGCCAGCGGCCGATGGCGTCGTAGTGCTCGAACGCAAAGCCGAGCTCGTTGATGCGGGTGTGGCAAGCGCCGCACGTCGGGTTGCCGGTGCGTTGCAGGGTGGCTTGCCGCACCGTCTTGATCTCGCCGCCCGTCACCTCCACGGGCGTGTTGTCGACGTTGGCGGGAGGTGAGGGCATGTTGACGCACAGCACCTCTTTGAGCAGGTACACGCCGCGCCGAATGGGCGAGGTGACGTTCTGGGAAGCGTGCACCGTCAAGAACCCGGCTCGCGTCAACATGCCTGCGCGCTCTGTCGGCTTCAGATCCACCCACGCCCACTCGTCGGCGCTGGCCGGCCCCTTCACCCCGTAGAGCTTGGCGAGGGGCGCGTTCACGTACGCCCGCGTGCTCGTGAATAGCTCCGTCAGCGAGCCGTCCGCCTCGAACATGACGTGATCCATGAACGCCTCGAGCTCGCGCCGCATGCTTTGCCGGAGCACGCCGTCGAGCTCGGGGAATAGTGCGGGGTCCTTGGGCGTCTCCTCGAGGCTCGGCAAGATGGTGGCGCCGTCCAGCTCGAGCCACTCCGCCAAGAACGCGCGGAGTACGGGCTTGGCGCGCTCGTCTGCCAGCAGCCGCTCGGCGTGAACGCGCATTCCTTCGCGCGCCGAAAGCTCACCGCCAGCCGCCGCGGCCAGCAGCTCCGCGTCCGGCGGCGCATCCCACAAAAAGTACGCTAGCCGCTCGGCGCGTGCGTACCCGTCGAGCACGTTCACGGCGCCGGCCGGTGTGCCCTCCGCGTACGAGTAGAGGAACTGCGGCGCTTGCAGGACGAGCTCACCCATCACCTCGAGTCGCTGCACGTTGCTGGCTCGCGCCGGCAGCGCCGCCCAGCTGCTCTCCAGCCACTCCCGCTCCTCGTCCGTCAGCGGTCGACGAAACGCGCGCTCGGCGAAGGCTTCGTAGAGCTGCTTCGCGCAAGCTTGGTCGCTCTCGGGGTCGCAGCTTCCGTAACCGGCAAGCCACGAAAGCATCGACGGCACCGCGGCGTCGGCGGCGTTGTACCACTTGCGCACGGCATCCAAAGTCGCGATGGGCTCGCGATCGGCGTCCAGCACCGGCTCCAGCGCGTCGGAGCCGAGCAGCGCGCGCAGTGAATTGGTGTATTCCTTCGGGGTAAGGCGGTGGATGCGCTCGGGGCCGACTCGAGGGGTCGTGCAGTCTCCGCTCGCTGGACCGGGGCCGCCGGAACCGCTCGATGAGCCCGCGCCGCCCGGCGTGCCCGGACCCCCTGGGCCGCCGAGCGCGTCGGCGCCCGGACCGCTGGAGCCAATCTTTCCGACGCAGCCGCCCAGCCCCACGGCCATGAGGGCGCCGGCTACCAACGTTCGTCGCCGGTTTTGCATGGTCGCGCCTCTAGTGGCACCGACCTCCCGAAGCGGACCACGCCGTCGCTACGTTTTCGGGGCGAGTGTGGGTCGAGGTGGGTCGCTCGGCCGAGCGCGACTACGAGTCGAGCTCTTGCTCGAGCGACGGCAACGTCACCACGTGCGCGATGATCCCTTGCACCTCACGGTTCAAGTCGGCGCCGGCCAGGCCCAGCTGCTGCTGACCGACGAGGTGCGACAGCGACTGCTCGACGATGATCAGCTTTTGCTCGACTTGTCGCTGGAGCTCCGCCCAGCGGCCTTGCTGCTCGATCTTCTTTTGCGCCGCCTTGATCCCTTGGTGGAGCGTGAAGCGAATGCCGAGGTCCTTCTCGGCCGCGTAGGCGCGCGAGAGGTCCGCGACCTCTTGCTCTGGAGGCGACAGCTTCCCCTCTTCGAGTCGCTGAGTGACCCGCTCGTGCAGCTGGCACAGGCGCAGGAATACGGGGCGGAGCTCCTCGAGATCCAGCAGCATCTCTCGCTCTTCCGCGCCGCCTACTTGGCCCTCGGCACGCAGCGTGATCCAGGAAATACTTTGGGTCACGCCGAGCAACCGCGACGAGTGCTCGGGTGAGAGGACGCGCATGCCGCTCATGACCTCGTCCTCGAGGACGGCGCGGCGCTCGCCGTCCTCGGCTTGGTCCACGCGCTTTCGGAAGGCGGTCGTTCGGGGGCCGATGCCGAGCCACAACAGCTCCGCGGCGCAGCCGAGCGCGAGCGGGACGGGGGACGCGGAGGCGAGCGCGAAAAGCGCGGAACCGCCGAGCAGGATGAGGTTATATTGCGAGTAAAACGCGGTCGAAAGGTAGCGATCTGCGGTTTGGGTCGTCATGGTCTCAAGCCTTACTGCGGCGAATGAAGAGCACGTCCGTCCGACGGTTCTGGGCGCGACCGTCGGCGGTCTTGTTCGTGGCAATGGGCGCGGACGAGCCGTTGCCCCGCGCAACCAGCCGTCCCGCCGGGATCCCCCGGCTCACGAGGTAGGAAACGATGGCGGCCGCGCGTTGCTCGCTGAGCGCTTGGTTCATGCCGTAGTCACCGACGCTGTCGGTGTTGCCCTCGATTCTCGCGTACATGCCGCCCGCGATCATGAGCTGCGGTAGCACCTGCTGGTTCAACAGCGCGATCGCCTCCGCGCTCAGCATGTTGGAGCCGCTGTCGAAGGTGATCGAGATGGGCTTGGTGAACAGCGCCGCACCGGTGCGCGCTTCGTCTTGCTGGAAGCTCTCTTCCGCTTTGGCGATGGGCTTGCCGGCGGCTTCCCAAATCGCGCGCACCGCACGGTCGTCGCGCAGCGCGGCCGGCGCGAAGCGGTCCTTGATTTCGGCTTCTGGGTAGTTGATCCAGATGCCGTCGGCCTGGTTGTACACGCGGTCGAACCCGGGCGCGTTGCCGTCCACACCGAACAGCTTCACGTTGTCGGCGAGCGTCGTCCATTTCACCCAGCTCAACCCGGCGAGGGTCTTTTCGTAGCCGAGCTCGTCGCGGAAGCGGTTGGCGACGGTCGAAATGAGCTTCGCGGCCGCGGGCCGGTCCCGGGTACCTTGCGCGACGCCGTCGAACCACACGCGAGCGAGCTTTTGGGCCACGTCCTGGTGAGCGTCCAAAAAGTCTTTGCGCGCGAGCAGCACGTCTGCGACGAGCTCCGTCGCCTCTTCGGTCGAGAAGAGCCGGTGAGCGCCGGGACGGCTACCGAGCGCGAGCGTGACGTCCGGCTCCCACAGGCAAGCGACGTCCACCTCCTTCTTCTCGAAGAGGGTGCGCGCGTAGGTAGGATCGTCGAGCGAAAACTTCGTGGACTTGCGCACCTCCACCGCTTGCTCCCGGCTCAGGCGCGAGTTCGTGATCATGAACTCGAACAAGGTGTGGTCGGGCGAGAACATCAGCACCGCGGAGCGCTTGCCCTGCAGGTCTTCGACCTTCTGAATCTCCTTCGTGGCGACGCACGCGTCACCCCCACGCGACCAATCCAGCTGCAAGAAGACGCGTGCCTCCACGTTCTTCTCCCGGTAGTTGGCCATCGCGATCGGCAGCTCGTCGATCGTCTGCCAAACGAAGTCTACGTCGCCGCTTTGAAGGGCTTTATTTTTACTCGGCGCGTCCTCGATGAACACCACTTCCACGTCGATGCCCTCTTTATGGGCGAACGAGCCCGGCTGGGTGCGGAGCCCGCCCGCTCCGAGCACGAAGCCCATGTGCCCCGGCCACTGCGACAGCCCCACGCGCACGGGGCGGGCCTTAGCGGAGGCAGGGGACGCGCTCGATAGGGACGCGGGCACGTTTTTTGGCGGCACGATGGCCGCCGGCTGCGCCGCCGCGAGCGCGACGCCGCTCGTCAGCGCGCTCGCTTCCACGCGGTCAGCGAGGCCCGCTCCGTAAGTTCGATACGCAGTGATGCCCGAGCCGGTCAGGATGCCTGCGATCAGCACCTTGGAGAGGGCGGTCAGTTTTTGCATGGGAGGCGTGGGAGAATCTTCAGCGCGGGCTCGCTTTCGAGCAAGCCTTTGAGCGCCGATGATCAGCACGAAGTGTGAGGGCTCCGCACATTCCTGCGCGTCTGCGCGCTTCGCTTGTCACCCAGAAACAGTCGCGACATTCTGTCGCAATGTTGCGGTTGAAAATCGGTTTGCGCGCGTCTCGCAGTCGTGCGCTCACCCTTGCGGGTTGCTTGCTCGCCTGCGCGGGCGGAAAGGAGACGACCCCCGAAGAGCACGCTTTTTCCGACGCAGAGGGGAGGTCTTGCCGAGCGACTCTGGAGAAGACGAGCCCCACCGCCCCCTCCGTGAGCGACTCCGTCAGCTGTGAAGGCATGGTTCGCGCTTGCTCGAGCGAAGCCGTGCCGTGCTTCGAGCTGAGCGTCACGATGGACACGTACGCGGTCATGAACTGTCCAGCGTGCTGTCGCGGGAGCGCGTCGAGCTTCCTCGCCGAGGATTGCAGCCCTGTCCGCTGTGAAACCGACGAAGAGTGCATCTACCAGCGCGCGGTCTGTGAGGACGGGGCGTGCCTTTGCCCGGAAGGCGTTTGCGAGTGAGCCGGTGACCTACTCGATCGTTGGAACCGACACCCGCGCGCGCGAAGTGGGAGGCGCGGGAACATCCTGTCTGGACGGGCAGGACGTGTACGTCATTTACGACGCCGTGCCCGGCCGCGGCGCCGTCCACGCCCAGGCGTACTACAGCGTTGCCGGTCGTAGTCGCGCCGCGGAGCTCCTAGCCGAAGGCGCCGCGCCGTCCGACATTCTGCAGCGCATCACCCTCACGAGCTTCGACCGGAGCGCGGAGATTCGTCAGTACGGAGTCGTGGACGTGCAAGGCCGAAGCGCCGGCTTCACCGGCTCCGGCACGACCCCCTATGCCGCCGATCGCCAGGGCCAAGTCGACGTCTTTGCGTACTCGGTTCAGGGCAACATTCTCACGTCCGACGCCGTCTTGTCGCAAGCGGCGCGCGCGTTCGAAGCCGGCGGTTGCGACCTCGCGGAGCGGCTGATGAGCGCGCTCGAAGCGGGGGCGGCCTTCGGTGAAGGCGACAGCCGTTGCACGGTCGCCGGCATCCCTTCGGACTCGGCGTTTCTTCAGGTGGAACACCCGGAGCTGCCGCGCGGTGAGTACCTCTCGCTGCGCGTGCAAAGCTCTGGCAAGGACAATCCGATACCGCTGCTGCGGCAAAAGCTCGACGCCTGGCGCCTCGAGCATCCGTGCCCCACGACGCCCATCGTCACCCAGAGCGCAGCGGAAGAAGGCTGCGGCTGCGCTCTCTATGGCAATGGCGCCAACCTGGGGAGCTGGCTATTCGGCGGTTTCTTGATCGTCGCGTGGTTGCGAAAGCGGGCGCCCCGTCAGCTCCGACCAGTCGATTCGACGTGACATGAGTCGCGCCCGGCGGTTCCACGCGGCCACGAGGCTGAGCTGGCCGCACACGAAGTACATGGCCGTGAGCAGCGCCGGCATCACGACGAGCGGCGGCCGGTAGCCGATGCCAGTGCGGGTCAACAAGGCAATGATCACGTTACCGAGCATGCCGTAGAACAAGCCCAATGCGCCGCAGATGAACAGGACGCGCGGAAGAGTGAGCAGCTGACGCCGCTGGGGCCTCAAGAACAGCAGCGGACCCCACATGTCGTCCCGGTCGTTCATTTGGTTGAGCCGGTCGTCTGCTCGAAAGCTGCGATTTTGCATGAGCCGCCTCCTCGTTAGACGGCTCAGTCGCCCCAACCGTTAAGAGCGGGTGCATTCGGGAGGGCCCGTTGCACCGTGCGTGCGTGTGCGCTTGCGTCTGACAGAGCGTCGTTGAATCGCGAGGCCCGCTCGTGCATCTTTCTACGAGGATGACCACGGTACGACACCTACTCCGATGGTCGCTGCTGTGCGCGCTGCTCGGTGCG
>JAQSWN010000192.1 GCA_029266615.1 Polyangiaceae bacterium | reverse complement strand
GTACGGCCTTGCGCCCTTTGTCCTACCCTTTCACGCGATGCTGGCCGAGGCCTCCCTGCTCGTCGCGCTGACCGTGCAGCACGGCCGTGGCGCGGAGGCCTGCTTGCCGCAGCCCAAGCTCCAGCAGAACGTAGAAAAGCGCCTGCGCCGTCGTGTATTCACGGAGCCCACTCGAGCCCAGCTGCGCTTTTCCGTCACTTACGAGGCTAGGGGCAAGGAGACGCAGGCGCGTATCGACGTGAGCGACGCCGACGGCACACTTCGGGGCACGCGAACGCTCGTGACGTCCGGTCACTGCTCGTCGCTCGACGACTCGTTGGCGCTCTCCGTAGCCTTACTCGTGGACGAGCCTCCCGAGTCGGAGCCCGCGCCAGAGCTTGCCCCCGACCCTGCGCCGGCTACGTCGTCGGGTGCCCCGCAGCCGCAGCCGCAGCCGCAGCCGCAGCGTCCGACGCCGCGCGCGATCACGATTCCCGCCGAGGTGGCGGCGCCGCGTGAGCCTTGGCACGTCGCAGTGGGCGCGTCGTTTCAGGGCGCCTGGGGGTTGGTGCCTGGCGTCGTCCCCGGGTTCTCTCTGTACGCTCGCATTCTGCCGCGCCAGGTCGTGCCGATCATGCTCTCGGGCGAAGCATTCGCGCGAAGCACGGCTGAGCGGGACGAAGGGTCGGGCGCTCGCTTCCGGCTGCTGCGCGTGGGCTTGTCCCTTTGCCCCTGGCTATGGCGGGACCCGGAGCGGAGCGTTTCGTGGTGCTTCGGTCAAAAAATCGGCTGGTTACGGGCAGATGGCTTCGGTTTCGATCACGACCTGAGCGAGCGCAGGCTCAATTACGCGCTGGAGGTCGGCGCTGAGGCGAGGCAACGGCTCTTTTCTATCGTGTCGCTGCGGGCCGCTTTCGCGGCGGAGGTTCCAGTGCTGCGGGACCGCTTCGTATCGAGTGGTCGCAATTCGGCGGAGTTGTTCCGTGCGAGCCCAGTCGCCTTCGCCGCTCAGATCGGTCTGGAAGCCGCGCTCTGGTAATAAATGGCCCGACTGCCTCCCACAGAACCTAAGCCTGGGCCGAACGTGATGCCCGACCGGGCCCCAGTGCCCAACCTCAGGACCGTCTTCGATGAGCACGCTCGCTACGTCATTCGCACGCTCCGCCATTTCGGCGTCAAAGAAGCCGACGTGGAAGACGTGGCGCAGGAAGTATTCGTCACGGTGCACCGGAAGCTGCCCGAGTTCGAAGGACGCTCCAAGCTGCGTACCTGGCTGTATTCCATCTGCTTACGCGTCGCTTCGGACTACCGCCGGCGCGCCTACGTGGTCCGCGAGCGCCCGACCAGCAGCCCGCCGGTGGATGATGGTGAGCGCAGCGGGGCCGAGCCGGACGCGACTTTGGAGTCGCGAGCTTTCGTGCAAAAGCTGCTGGAAGCGTTGGACGACGACAAGCGCGCGGTATTGGTGCTCTACGAGATTGAAGGCCTCACCATGCGTGAGGTCGCCGAGGTCATCGGCTGTCCTCTGCAGACGGCCTACTCTCGGCTCCACGCCGCGCGCGACCTACTGCGAGAGGCCTGGCAGCAGAGCGAAAAGGACAGCCCATGACCGACCCTGAAGATCCGGTTCGGCTGCTGGACGCGGAGGGTGCGCCGCCGGGGCTCCGCGACGCGCTCCAGCGCGCACGCGCCGACGTGGGCACCGACGCGCAAGTCGCTCGCCTCGCAGGCAAGCTCGGTCCTTTGCTCGGCTCGCCCGCTCCGCTAGCAGCGGGGACGGCAGGCGCGCCCCCGGCGAGCGCTCTCGCGGGGAAGGTGGGGCTAGGCGCCCTCGCGTTGCTGGTCGCGGGAGGGGGGGCTTGGCTGCTCTCTTCACAGAAAGCTTCTGCGCCCCCGACGCCGCCGGCCGCCGTCGTGGCCGCGCCCTCGGTGGCGCCTGCTCCGGTGCCCGTGGTCCCGCCGCCGACGCCTGTCGTCGTGGCGGCCCCGAGCGCGGAGCCGACCACGCCTGCCGCGCCTGAGCCGGGTTCGGCCCGCAAAATCGCGCCTGCCGGGCCCTCCGAGGCAGAGCTGCTGGAGCAAGCGCGAGCCGCGTTGAAGTCTGGAGACAGCGCGCGCGCGCTATCCCGCGCGACGGAGCACGCGCAGCGCTACCCACGCGGCGTGCTCGTGCAAGAGCGCGAGGTGCTGGCGATCCGAGCCCTGCGGGGGTTGGGCCGGGATGCCGAGGCGGAGCGTCGCGCGGAGGCTTTCTCCAAGGCGTACCCGGGCTCTGCCTTTCAGCGTAAGCTCCAGCGCTGAGGCGTGAAGGCAGCGTATAGTTCCCGTTCGATGACGCGAGCGAGCATGGTCTCATGCGGCGCGCTGGCGTGGCTCGCGCAAGTCTTCGCTGGATGCGGGCAGACCGTGCCCGTGGGGGTGGACGATCCGCTGCCGTCTTCGGGCTCGGGCTCGGGCTCCCTCAGCGGCGCCGGCGGTGCGCTGAATGTAGGCGGCGAAGCGCCGACGCCCGTAGGCGGTAGCGCCGCTTCGGGCGGGGAGGCGCCCTGCCAGCCTACCGAGTGCCGCGGGAAGCTTTACGAGTGCGGCAACTGCACGGACGACGACGAAGACGGGCAGACGGACGCGCTGGATCCCGCTTGCCTTGGGCCGTGCGACGACGACGAGACGGGCCTGAGCACCGGGCTTTCCAGCACGAGCGCCGCGTGCAAGAAGGATTGCTACTTCGACGGCGACGCGGGGCCCGGCAACGACCGATGTGAGTGGAGTCATCAGTGCGATCCGCTCTCGGTCGCGCCGAGCTACCCGCCGAGCGGCGACATGCGCTGCGCCTACGAGCCCCTCGCGGGCGGTCTGAATTGCGAGCAGCTGAGGCAGGAGCAGCCGACCGCGTGCGTGGACGCCTGCCTGCCTGTCGTGCCCAATGGTTGCGATTGCTTCGGCTGCTGTGAGCTGCCCGGCGGCAGCGGAAACTTCCACTACGTCGGCGTTGGGCGCGGCTCGGCCGGGTGCCAGCCGGACGCGTTGAACGATCCGCAGGCTTGCCCGCCGTGTACGCCCGTCGAAGGGTGTTTCAACGACTGCAAGCCGTGTGAAGCCTGCGTCGGAAGAGCACCCGAAGCGTCGTGCCAGCCGGGCAACTCGTGCGAAGCCGGGCAGCAAAGGTGCGGGGCAGACGCCCCGTGCGGTCTCGGCTTCTATTGCATCACCGGCTGCTGCGTGCGCGCTCCGGTGCGCTGAAGGCGGCCGGGGGCCACGGCGCCTCTTCATAAAACGCGGGCACGCTCGCCACCCAGGGCGTATGCGAACGAGCTTCAAATTACTCACCGTTTCTCTCATCATCGGTACGGGCGTATGGGCGTGCGGCTCCGATGACGACGGTAGTTTCACGGACGGGCCCGACGGTCTTGGCGGGGCCGCGGGTGAGTCGGGAGGGTCTACGGCGGGCACGTCGAATGGCGGCTCGACGAGCGGCGGCAGCTCGACGTCGAGCGGGGGCGCCGCGGAGGGCGGATCGCCGCCAACGGGTGACGGCGGGTCGTTGCCCGTAGGCGGAGAGCAGTCGGTACCCGCTGGCGGTGACGCGAACGCAGCCGGGCAGAGTACGGGCGCTGCGGGCGCGGGCGCTGCGGGCGCTCCCGAGGGCGGCGCGGGCGGGGCTCCGGCCGCGACCTGCAAGGGCGCTCCTCCGGCATGCAGCTCTCTCAGCAGCGCGCTGTGTCCTACCGTTGCCGGCTGCACCATGAGCAACACGTGCGCAGGAGTGCCGGCCGCGTGCGCGAGTCACCTGACCAAACCCACCTGCGCCCAAGCCCAGGGCTGCAGCAACGGCGACACCTGCAGCGGCGAACCTACAGCGTGCGCCGAACGCTTGACCGCGATCGCTTGCGACGACGGCTGTTCGTGGACGCCTTGTGGTGGCAACGCGACCGCTTGCGATGAGCTCGATGAGGTTGCATGCGGGCTGCAGGCGGGATGTAGCTGGGAATGACGCTTTGATAATAACGCCTGGCGGGTCCCACGTAATGGGCTCGCCAGGAGAATATGAATGAATCTGACCAAGGCCTCGCTCGCTCTCGTCCTACCGTTGGCACTGATGTGGGCATGCGGCTCCAGCACCAGCGGGGACGCCAGCGGCAGTGGGGCCGACGGTAGCGGCGCCAACGGCAGCGGCGCCAACGGCAGCGGCGCGGACGGCAGCGGCGGCAGCCTGACTCTCGGCGGCGGTGGCGAAAATAGCGCGCTCGGCGGCGATGGCTCCACGGTCCCGGGCGGAGGCACGACCGTAGGTACGGGCGGCAGCACCGTGGGCGCGGGCGGTTCACTCGCGACCGACCTGTGCGGCGACGCCGGCTGCACCTGTTCCAACGGCGAAGACGACGACGAGGACGGCTTGGTCGACGGCTTCGATCCGGAGTGCACCGGACCGTTCGACAACGACGAAGGCTCGTTCGCGACCGGCATTCCGGGCGACAACCGAGACCCCAAGTGGCAAGACTGCTTCTTCGACGGGAACTCCGGCGCAGGTGACGACAAGTGTCGGTACGCCACCGGCTGTCTCACCGGCGAGCTCGAGCAAGATCACCCGGACTGCAAGCTGAGCCAGGCGTGCATCGATTTTTGCGCGAAGCTCACGCCCAACGGCTGCGACTGCTTCGGCTGCTGCACGGTCCAGCTCCCCACCGGCGACACGACCGACATCATGACCGGCAGCAGCTGCTCGCTCGACCAGATCGGCGACGAGAAGGCCTGCCCGAAGTGCGAAAAGACGGACCAGTGTGGCAACACCTGCGGCCGCTGCGAGCTGTGTCCGGGAAAGACCATCGAAGATCTGCCCGACGACTGCGGCTCCGGCTCGGGCGGGACGGGCGGCACCGGGGGAACGGGCGGCACCAGCGGCACGGCTGGCACCGGCGGCACCGGCGGCGGCCCGACCTATACCTGCGATGGCGGCGAGCCAGTTTGCGGCCCGGACCTGCCGAGCTGCGGCATTGGCAAGTACTGCTCGCTCGGCTGCTGCTTGTTCCAGCCCCCGAAGTGAACGCTACGAGACCACGCGGTTACGGCCGCCACGCTTCGCGGCGTAGAGCAGCTCGTCCGTACGCTGGTACAATGCTTCCGCGGCCTCCGTCGCACCGAGCTCCGCCACGCCCAGACTCAGCGTGGCGGTGATACGCGCGCTCATGAAGTCCGTCACGAGGCCCGCGACCAACCCGCGCACGGCCTCGGCGGCCTGAATGGCCAAGTCACGCGGCGTCGCCGCCAGCACCAGCGCAAACTCCTCACCCCCGACGCGGAACAGCGCGTCCCCGTCGCGCAGCTGGGTGAGCACGACTCCGGCCACGTTTTTGAGCACGGCGTCGCCGGCGGGGTGGCCGTGGGCGTCGTTGATCTTCTTGAAAAAGTCGATGTCGAACAGGACGAGCGAGAGGGGATTCGCCGTCTGCTGGGCCTTTGCGGCCTCCTTCGCGAAGGTCTCGTCGAAGTAGCGCTTGTTGAACGCGCCCGTGAGCGCGTCCATGCTCGCCAAGTTGAAGACGTGCTCGAAGTAGCGCTGCTCGACGTGGCTCTCCGTGTATTTGAGCACGGTCTTGCCAACTCGGATCTGGTCGCCGTCCACCAGCTTGGCGCGCTCCACCTTCTGCTCGTTGACGAAGGTGCCGTTCGTCGAACGGTTGTCCACGATGAAGTAGCGGCCCAGGATACCCTGCACCGTGCAGTGCTTGCGGCTCACCTGGTCCGTCGCCACGCAGATGGTGCAAGCGTCGGCACGACCGATCGAGACCTCCGAAGTCCCGAGCTCGTAACGGCGCCCCATGTCGTCACCAGAGATGATGACGAGGCAAGGCGGGCCCGACGCGGTGGGGCGCTCCGAGGGGATCGAGATGGCTGTCCGCCGGCCGGGAAAAATGGACGCCATAAGAAGGGGCTTTCGATAGTACTGAGGGGCGGAACGCGGTCAAGAGCGCGAGTAGACGAGAAATTTCTGCCATTTGCCGGCAAGTAGGGCTCCGGATGCCTTGCATCCCGTGCGCTTACGCGACAAACGTCCGCCATGCCGCTTCTGCTTCAAGGTGTTTACACGGCGCTCGTCACGCCGTTTTCGGCTGATGGTGCGACTATCGACTTCGACGCGTACGAGAAGCTCCTTGCTCAGCAGATCGACGGCGGTGTCAGTGGTCTGGTCCCGTGCGGAACCACCGGTGAGTCTCCCACCTTGAGCGACGCGGAGCAGCGCGAGCTCATCGCGCGCACGGTGCGCTTCGCCAAAGGGCGGGTTCCGGTGCTCGCGGGCAGCGGCTCCTTCAACACGAAGAAGAGCATCGAGGCTTCGAAGGCGGCTTTCGAAGCCGGCGCCGACGGCGTGATGATCGTGATGCCGTACTACAACAAGCCTTCTCAAGAGGGCATGTACCGGCACGTCACCGAAATCGCCAAGGCCGTGTCGGGCCCGGTGGTCGTATACAACGTCCCCGGGCGTCACATCGTGGAGTTGTCGGTCGATACCTTCTTGCGCATCGCGGACACTTGCCCGAACGTCGTTGGTATCAAGGACGCTTCCGGCAACTGCTTCTTCGTGCAAGAGCTGCAAAACAAGGCGCGTGGCCGCCTCGCGAACCTGTCCGGGGACGACCCGCTCACGCTGCCGATGATGGCGGTAGGCGCCAAGGGCGTCATCAGCGTCACCAGTAACGTCTACCCGAAGCAAATGAGCGACCTCGTCGCGGACGCGCTCGCGGGCCGATGGGCAGAGGCGGAGCGGAAGAGCACCGCTCTTTATCCCATCCATCGCGCGCTCTTCTGCGAGCCGAGCCCCGCGCCGACCAAGGCCGCCTTGGCCATGAAGAACATGATGAGCGGCAGCGTGCGCTTGCCCATGGTTGAAGCGACGGACGACTGCAAGGCGACGCTGAGCACGCTCATGAAGGCGTACGAGGCCCAATGAAGCTCGCCATTTTCGGCATTACCGGGCGCATGGGGCTCGCCATCGCGCGGCTCGCGCACGCGGCCTCCGACGTGGAGCTCGTTGGCGGCATCTGCTCGTCGGACGATCCGGGCGTCGGGAAAGACATCGGCGAGCTCGCCGGCCTCGGTCAAATCGGCGTCGTCACGACGCCCGATATCGCTTCGGGTCTCCTTGGAGCGGAGGTCGTGATCGACTTCTCTACGGCGTCGGCCGTCGCCGGGCTCGTCAACCTTGCCGCGCGGCAGAAGATCGCGGTCGTGAGCGGCACCACCAACATCGACGAAAACGCCCAGAAAGCGTTCGACAAGGCCGCGCAAAGTGTGCCGGTGCTGTGGGCCCCGAACATGAGCCTCGGCGTGCAGGTGCTGGCGGAGCTGGTGGAGCAAGCCGTCAAGCGACTGGGACTCGGCTACGACGTCGAGATCACCGAGATTCACCACCGCAAAAAGGTGGACTCGCCGTCCGGCACCGCCAAGCGGCTCGCCGACGCGGCCCGCAGCGCGCGCCCGGAGCTGCACGACCTGCACGGTCGTAGCGGTGACGTCGGCGCCCGCACGAAGGACGAGATGGCGGTCCTGGGGATCCGTGGCGGCGACGTGGTCGGCGACCACACCGTCTACTTGTTCGGCCAGGGCGAGCGGCTCGAGCTCACCCACCGCGCTTCGAATCGCGACTTGTTCGCGCACGGGGCGATCGCGGCGGCGCGCTTCGTCGCGGGCAAACCCGCCAAACGCTACACGATAGCGGACGTGCTGGGGTGAGCCCCGGCTCCGGTTGGCTCGGCCGCATCTCGCTCGAGCTTTCGAAAACCGAGCACGGTACCCGGCTCGCTCGTTCCGAGCACGAAGGCCCGCTCCGCATTCAGCGCGTGTTGACGCCGGAAGGGCCGAGCTGCCCGCATATCTACCTGCTGCATCCGCCGGGCGGCGTGGTCGGCGGCGACCGTTTGCACACCGAGGTGGCGCTCGGCGCGGGCGCGGAGCTGTTCCTCACGACGCCCGCGGCGCAAAAACTCTACCGCTCCTCGGGAGCGCGCGCAGAGATCGAGAATGTTCTGCGCCTCGGCGCGGGCGCGAAGCTCGAATGGCTGCCCAGCGAGACGCTCGCCTTCCCGGCGGCAGAGGCGAGCCTCTCCACCCGCGTCGAGCTTGCGGCGGAAGCGGCGTTCTTAGGGTGGGACATCGCGTGCTATGGCATGCCTGCGCGAGGGGAGACGTTCGTGCGGGGCTCCGTGCAAAGTCGCTTCGAGCTCTGGCGCGCGGAGACACCGTTGTTGGTCGAGTCCCTCGATATGAGTCACGCGGAGAGCCTGCTGAATGCGGCGTTCGCGCTGCGCGGTGAGCCGGTCGTGGCCACGCTTTACGCGGTCCCCGCTCACGGGACGGTGCCGGCGGCCTGGGTGGAGCGCGTGCGCGAAATAACGGGCGACTCCGTGCTGTGTAGCGTGAGCTCCTTGCAGGAGCTGCTCGTCGTGCGCGTGCTGGGTCGCAACGTGGAGCAGGTGCGCGCACCTTTGATTGCGGTGTGGCAGCTGCTGCGGCCGGAAGTTCTCGGTCGCGCTGCATTGCTGCCACGCATCTGGGCGACATAAAACCGGGCGCGCCCTGGTGCGCGGTGCGCGCTCGGTCCATCATGAGGGCTCGCGTCTCGCGCTCGGCTCCGCCTTCAGAGGAGATACGATGAAGCTCAAGCTCGCACTACCTGCGGCGTTGTTCACGGCATGTCTCGGACTCCTCGCTTGCGGAAGCGACGGACCGGCGGAAAATCCAGGAGGCGCGGGCTCCACCGGCGCCGCCGCTACCGGCGGCAAGAACAGCAGCGGCGGCATGAGCGCCGCCGGTACGGGCAGTGGGGGCATGATCACCAGCGGCTCACCAGGTTCTGCCGGCGAAGCGGGCTCGAACGCGAACGGGGGAAACCCCGCCGGAGGAGCAAGTGCAGGCGCCAGCACGGGCGGGCAAGCGGGGGAGCCGAGCGCCGGCGCCCCAGCGACCACGGGGCCTCAGTTACCGCCAATCATGGGTGAATGTCCGGAGCTCGAGACCGGTACCGTGACCGTCGGCGGCTTGAGCGGCATCTCTCTTCAAGTCGGCCCGAAGCAGGCGGGCGGCGCGCTCGTCTTCTACTGGCATGGCACCGGTTCGAGCGCGAACGAGGTCAACCTGCTCATTCCATCTTCGGTGCGTCAGGAGATTCTCGCAGAGGGCGGCATCATCGTGTCATTCGAAGGGTCGCTCGGCACCGGCGGCGACTGCTCGGGCACCAAGACGTTCAGCAAGGACGACTTCAACGTCGCCGATCAGCTCGCAGCGTGCGCGGTGCGAGACCACGGAATCGACGCGCGTCGCATCTACACGACCGGCTGCAGCGCAGGCGGGCTCCATGCCGGCTGCATGGGCGCGGTGCGCTCGAGCTACGTGGCCGCGGTGGTGCCGAACTCGGGCGGCCAACTCGGTCAGCAAGCTCTCCAAGACTCCGAGCACGTGCCGGCCGTGATGACGATGCACGGTGGCGCGTCGGACAAAGTGGTCGTGTCCTTCGCGACTACCAGCGCCGCGTACGACAAGCGGATGAGCGAGGCGGGCAGCTTCGTCGTCAACTGCGACCACGGGGGTGGCCATTGCCAAGCGCCCGCGGCCTTGTACACGGCCGGCTGGGAGTTCATGAAGGCGCACCCGTTCGGCGTAGCCCCGGAGCCTTACGAGTCCGGGTTGCCGCAAAGCTTTCCCGAATACTGTCAGCCGTACTGAGGCTCCGGCCGGGCCCACGCTTCGCGTCCGTGAACGCTAGGTTACGCGAGGGTTTCGTGGGGCGGAGGCTCGGGGCTGCGCGCGGCGATGGCTGGAGCTTTGCGTGTAGCGGCCAGTTTTCCGTTTACTCGACGCGCGTGGTGCGTTTAACCGGGGGGAGACATGGAGCTTTTACCGCGCGAGAAGGACAAGCTGCTTCTGTTCACCGCTGCGCTCTTGGCCGAGCGCCGCAAGGCGCGCGGGCTGAAGCTCAATTACCCGGAAGCGGTGGCGTACATCAGCGCCGCGATCATGGAGGGCGCCCGCGACGGCAAGACCGTCGCGGAGCTGATGGCGCACGGCACGCAGCTTCTCGGCGCGGCCGACGTGATGGAGGGCGTGCCGGAGCTGATCGCGGAGGTGCAAGTCGAAGCGACGTTCCCGGACGGCACGAAGCTCGTCACCGTGCACCAGCCGATCCCGTCTGCGGGCGGCGTTACACCGGGCGAGGTGCTGGTCGCGGACGCGCCGCCTATCGAGATCAACGTGGGGCGCGACCTGGTCACGATCGAGGTGTCGAACACCGGTGATCGTCCGATTCAAGTTGGCTCGCATTACCACTTCTTCGAGACGAACCAGGCGCTCAGCTTCGATCGCGCGCTCGCCCGCGGGTTCCGACTGAACATCCCCGCCGGCACCGCGGTGCGCTTCGAGCCTGGGCAGACGCGCACGGTCGAGCTGGTTGCTCTCGCAGGTGCTCGAAAAGTTTATGGTTTTCGAGGCTCGATCATGGGCGCTTTGGACGGACCCCAGGGCTCGGAACCGCAGTCGGAGGAGTCACCGTGAAGAGCATCGACAGACGCGCATACGCCGAAATGTACGGTCCCACCAAGGGAGACCGCGTTCGGCTCGGTGACACGGAGCTTCTGATCGAGGTCGAGCGCGATCACACCATCTACGGCGAAGAGGTGAAGTTCGGCGGCGGCAAGGTGATCCGCGACGGCATGGGTCAGAGCCAGACGCCGTCCCACGGCTCTCCAGGCGCGGTCGACACCGTCATCACCAACGCGCTCATCTTGGACTACTGGGGCGTCGTGAAGGCGGACATCGGTCTCGTCGCGGGGCGCATCTTCGCGATCGGCAAAGCCGGCAACCCGGACGTCCAGCCCGGAGTGAACATTATCGTCGGACCCGGTACGGAGGTGATTGCGGCAGAAGGCTCCATCGTCACCGCGGGCGGTATCGACACCCACATCCATTTCATCTGCCCCCAGCAGTGTGAAGAAGCGCTCATGTCCGGGGTCACGACCATGGTCGGGGGCGGTACGGGTCCCGCGGCGGGCACCAGCGCCACCACGTGCACGCCCGGCCCCTGGAACATCGCGCGGATGTTGCAGGCGCTCGAGGAATTTCCGCTTAATTTCGGCCTCCTCGGCAAAGGCAACGCCAGCTTGCCGGAGGGCTTGGTAGAGCAAGTCGCGGCGGGCTGCGTCGGCCTCAAGCTGCACGAAGACTGGGGCACGACCCCGGCCGCGATCGACAACTGCCTGCGCGTGGCGGAAGACTACGATATTCAGGTCGCGATCCATACGGACACCTTGAACGAATCCGGCTTCGTCGAGGACACGCTCGCGGCGTTCAAGGGCCGCACCATCCATACCTTTCACACCGAGGGGGCGGGCGGCGGCCACGCGCCGGACATCATCAAGGCGTGCGGGGCCCCCAATGTCTTGCCGTCTTCCACGAACCCGACGCGTCCCTACACCGTCAATACGGTGGACGAGCACCTGGACATGCTCATGGTGTGCCACCACCTCGACCCGAGCATCGCCGAGGACGTGGCATTCGCGGAATCGCGCATCCGCCGCGAGACCATCGCCGCCGAGGACATCCTCCACGACAAGGGCGCGTTCAGCATGATGTCGAGCGACTCCCAAGCGATGGGTCGCATCGGCGAGGTGATCGCGCGCACCTGGCAAACCGCGCACAAAATGAAGGTGCAGCGCGGCGCGCTACCGGAGGATTCTGCTCAAAATGACAACTTCCGCGCCAAGCGCTACATCGCCAAGTACACCATCAACCCGGCCCTCACCCACGGCATGGCTCGAGAAGTTGGCTCGGTGGAGGTCGGCAAGCTCGCGGACCTGGTGATCTGGAAACCGGCGTTCTTCGGCACTAAACCGAGCATGATCATCAAGGGTGGCTTCATCGTGGCCGCGCCGATGGGCGACGCGAACGCCTCCATTCCGACACCACAGCCGGTGCACTACCGGCCGATGTTCGGCGCCTATGGTGCGGCCCGCTCCGCGACGTGCGTGCACTTCATCTCCCAGGTGGGCATGGAGCGCGGCGTCGGTAAGGCGGCCGGGCTCACGCGGCGCCTCGTACCGGTACGCGGCACACGCAACGTGCGCAAGCGCGACATGATCTTGAACGACTACGCGCCATTCAT
Source organism: Polyangiaceae bacterium (assembly GCA_029266615.1). Classification (GTDB taxonomy): domain Bacteria; phylum Myxococcota_A; class Polyangia; order Polyangiales; family Polyangiaceae; genus PMG-095. The sequence goes on along the minus strand of JAQSWN010000192.1, from coordinate 1,570 downwards.
GGAAGTGGATTCGCAGACTTACGAGGTGCGCGCGGACGGCGAGCTCTTGGTGTGCGAGCCAGCCAAGGTGTTGCCGCTCGCGCAGAAGTACTTTTTGTTCTGATGGAGACGTCGATGCAAATGTTGGAAACCGTGCTCGGCGCCGATGATGCGCGGCCCGCCACGGAGTCGCTCACGCTCGTGTTCGAGCTGCGACGTCGCGCGCGGCTGCGCACGCGACTGGACAGCGGGGTCGAGGTGGGGTTGCTGCTGGAGCGCGGCTTGTCGCTCAAAAACGGCGACCGCCTCGCAACGCGCGACGGTTCCCTCGTCGTCGAGGTACGCGCGAAGAAAGAGCAGCTGTCGACGGTGGAAACCGCCGACCTGCACCTGCTGGCCCGCGCCGCTTATCACCTCGGCAACCGCCACGTGCCGCTTCAAATCGAGCCCGGCCGGATCTCTTACCAGCACGACCACGTGCTCGACGGCCTCATGCACGAGCTCGGCCTGCACGCTCAGGTGGCTCTGCGCTCCTTCGAGCCCGAGCCCGGTGGCTACGCTTCCGGCGGTCACCGTCACGGCCACGATGCCGACGCCCACGATCACGATCACGATCACGACCATCCCGGTCATGGGCACCATCACCATCACGACTGATAGCGCCTCGGCGGTGTCCAGCGCCGCGCTATTGCGGCTCTACCAGCTCTCGAGCGCGGCGCTCCCCATCGGCGCGTTTGCGTACTCGCAGGGGCTGGAGCAAGCGGTGGCGCTGGGAGACGTCAAGTGTCAGCCGTCGTCCTGCGCTTGGATCGTCGGCATGTTGGAGCGCTCCGTGCTCACCCTAGACGTCCCCGTCTTCGCGCGCCTGCATCGCGCCTTCGAGTCGGGGCAGCTCGCGGAGGCGCGGCGCTGGAACGACTACTTGTTCGCCGCCCGCGGCAGCGCCGAGCTCCGCGCCGAGGAGCGCCAAACGGGGAGCGCCCTCGTGCGGCTTCTCTCGCGAGAGGGAGTCGAGCCGGCACGGCCCTGGCTCGCTCACCCGCGTGTGACGCTCGCGACCGGCTTCGCGCTAGCCAGCGTCGTCTGGTCCGCGCCGCTGACCCAAGCCGCGCTGGCGTACGTGTTCGCGTGGGCCGAAGCGCAGGTGGGCGCCGCGACGCGCCTCATTCCCCTCGGCCAAACCGACGCCCAGCGCACCCTCACTCAGCTCGTGGAGCGCGCCGCGCAAGGTATAGACCGCGCGCTCCGTCGCACGGACGACCAGCTCTCTTCCAGCACGCCGGGCCAGCTCTTGCTCTCGGCGCTGCACGAAACTCAATACTCTCGGCTATTTCGATCTTAGGAGACTCGTCATGAATCGCAAAGGTCCGCTTCGTGTTGGCATCGCCGGCCCCGTCGGCTCGGGCAAAACCGCGCTGGTGGACGCGCTGTGCAAAGCGCTACGCGAACGCTGCGACATGGCCGTCGTCACCAACGACATCTATACCAAAGAAGACGCGCAGTTTTTGATGCGCAGCGGCGCCTTGCCCATCGAGCGCATCGTGGGCGTGGAGACGGGCGGCTGCCCCCACACCGCGATCCGCGAAGACGC
>JAQSWN010000019.1 GCA_029266615.1 Polyangiaceae bacterium | reverse complement strand
CGGGTGCGATACCGGGGCCGTTGTCGGTCACGCTCAGCACGAGCTTGTCTTGCTCCCGCGCGAGCCGCACCTCGACGCGACCACCGGCGCGCTCGCCCAGGGCTTGCTGCGCGTTCTGGACGAGGTTGGTGACGACTTGCACGACCTGGTCCTTGTCCGCGACGAGCTCTGGCAGCGTGTCGGGCCGATAGTCGATGGGCGGCCCCGCGCTACCGTGGAGCTGCACCACCGCGCGCACCGCTTCTTCCACGTTGAAAGGCGCGGGCTGAGGCGCGGGCAGCCGTGCAAAACGCGTGAACTCGCTCACGATGTTGCTGATGCGCGCGACCTCGTCCAACACCGTGCGCGTCGCTTCGTCGAAGTAGTCGTCGAACGCGGGATCTTGCCGAGCGCGCAGGCGCCGTAGGGTCTCCACCGACGCGCGGATGGGGAGGAGCGGATTTTTGATTTCGTGGGCGACGCGTCGCGCGATCTCTCGACGGGCGGCGATGCGCTCGGTCACGGCAAGGCGCTTGCGCAGCGCGACCAGGTCCGCGATCGCGCGGTTGAAGGCTTCCGCGGCTTCGACGAGCTCCCGGGCGCCGGTGGCGACCACCGGCTGCGGATCGCCGTGAATCACGCGCTGAGCCTGCTCGGCCAAAGCCCGCACCGGCTTGGCCAAACCGCGTGAGAGCAGCACGGTGATGAGCAGCGCGGAAGCGAGCGTCGCGCTCCCGATGAGCAGCACCGTGAGATCCAGCTGCTCCACCGTCGATAGCAGCGCGCGCCGGGACCGCGCGGCGGTGATGGACAGGCCCGCCTTTTCGCCGAGCGAGAGCGTGCGCTGGAGGCGGTCTTTCGAGACCGGAGGCGGCTCCAAGTACAGCTCCACGCCCGAGCTTTTGCCGATGCGCGAGAGCATCGCGTCCAGATTACGCGTCGCGAGCACGCCGACCCACAGCTTCGCCTGTCGCTCGTCGCGCTTCGAGCACGCGGCGGAGAGGGTGAGGTTCTTGCCCTCGCCTTCGAGCTTCGCGCCGGGCGGCGCTTTGGCGACCCGCATCACCAGCTCCGGGCTCTTCTGCCCGACGCGCCCGGGGGACGTGGAGCCGATGATCTCGCCGGCCGACGTGAGCACGGTGAGCTCCGTGAGATTCAGCGCTTTCGCCAATTGGGGCACGCGCAGGCTGATAGGTAAGCGGCGTGCGGCCAGGTCCCCGGAGGTCAAGCCGAGCAGCGCTTCGTCCACCAACGGATCGTACTGGCACAGCGGCCGCACGAGCTCTGGCAGCTGCGTGATCTCGCCGGCCAGCTGGTCTCCGAGCGGCACGAGCGCCTGCGTGAAAGCAGCTTCGAAGCTGCGCTCCTCGGCGACTCGCCACGCTTCTCGGACGCCGAGTCCGAGCGCCAAGAGCACGCCGACGGTCAGCGCGAAGATCGCCAGGCCAAGCCGCTCTGCCAGACTCACGACTGGCAGCCTACAACAGTGCTAGGCTGCCGCGGTGCGGAGCCGCTCGCTACTCCTGACAGGCTGCTCGGCCGCCATCGCGCTCGGTTGCGGCGGCTCGCCGACGACGAAGTCTCCGTTCGATCGTCCTTCCGTGACGCTCACTCGCGGCAAGCGCGTCTCGCCCCCGCGGCAGGCGCCGCTCGCCGCGCACCGCTTCGCAGAAGTAACGGACGTGATCGGTCCTTACGTGGGGCGTGACGGAGACGTATCGCTCGCCGCCTGGGCGGAGCCTGCCGGGGACGCGCGCAAATTGCTAGTCGCCCCCATCAACGCCAAAGGCGTACCCGGCGTCCCCCAGCGCGTGGCGTCGCTCGCGGGCGAGCTGGACCTGGTGCTGGTGCGCGGCTTCGGGGAAGCCTCGGCGAAGCTGCCCGGCCAGCCGCGCTTTGCGGTGGTGACGACGCGTCGCGGTGCTCGCGCCACCTCAATCGACTTGACGGCGCTGCGCGCGGACGGCGCGGCCGTGTGGGGACCGACGACGCTGGCCGAGCGCGGCGGGCGCGTCCTCTGGGTCGGCTTCGTGAACAGCGGCACGCAGCCGCTACTGCTCTGGGCCGAGCAAGCGACGAGCGCGAAAGCGGGGGAGCCGGCGAACGTGTACGCCCTCCCCGCAACCGTGGACGGCAAGGCGACGCCTTCTCTCGTCACGGCGAAAGCATGCGTGTGGCAGGCGACGAGCGTGGCCGGGCAAGCCGCGGTCGCCAGCGTGCGTCCGGGGCCCGGCGGCTGCACGAGCGGCGCCGTGGCGGTGGATTTGCTGGGCGCGAGCGGCAAGCCCGAAAGAACCGTCGAGCTCGGGGGCCGGGCGGCGTTGGACTTGGACTTGGTGGGGACCTCCGACACGTTCATCCTCGCGTGGTCCGATCGTGAGCAAGTGGAGCCGCGCGCGATGACGGCGGTCGTGGACACGAAAGGTGCCGTGCGCTCAGCGCCGGCGGCGGCGGTGCCGGCGCTCGGCGAGCAAGCCGTTCTGGCGCTGGTGCCAGGAGCTTCCTCCCAGGCGGCCGCGTTCCTGGTCTGGGAGAACCTGGCGGAACGTCCGGAAGGCGCGCGTTTTTTCGAAGTTTCTACGCTAGACAGCGCTGGGAAAGGGAGCGGCACGCACGCGCGCCTCCTGTTTTCGCGCGCTGACGGCAGCGCGCCGGAGCTTGCCCCGCACGCCGGCGGAGTGGCCGCGCTCACCCTCGCGCCGGTGTGCGGCGTGGAGGAAAACTGTGAAGGGAACGTCGCGGTGCCGACGTTCGTGGCGCTCTCTTCCGAGCTCAAGCTTCAATCTTCCGAGCCGCTGTTGTTGGACGCGCTGGGCGGACGCGCGGCGGACTTGGGTTGGGGGCTCACCTGTCAGGCTTCAGGCTGCTTCGCGCTCGCCGCTCCGAGCCGCAGCCCCGCGACGCTTTACACGGTGCCGCTCCCGCTCCGCGAGAGCCTGTACCGCGCCGCAGCGGAAGAAGCGGAGCCGCTCGCTCGCCCGCGCGTTGCCTCGAGCGAGATCCTGCTGCGCGCTTCCGCCCCCCTCGCGCAGATCGCCGTCGCCCCTACGGGCGAAGGGCGCTACGTCGGCTACGTTACGGATTTCGATCCCACCACGCCTTGGCAAAAGCTGACCAAGCCGGCGGAAGACGGCCGGCTAGAACCGCTGCGCGCCCGTGTCGCGCTGCGCGCCTTTGCCGGAGAGGGCAGCAAGCCGCTCGCGGAAGAGCAAGTCGTCTCGCTGCGCGCTCACTCGCTCGGCGGCTTGGCCTTCGTCGACTCAGTAGCGGCTTGGACGGGCCTGGATAAAGGACAGCCGCAAGTTTTTCTCACCGCGCTGGGCGTGGACGGCAAGCGTGGTCAGCAGCGCATGCTCACGCGGAAGAATGGCGACGTGAGCGACGTGGCTGCAATCTCCGTAGAGGGCGGCTACTTGGTCTCGTGGGTGGACGAGCGCACGGGGGACGCGGAAGTTTACGCGCAGCGGGTGAGCCGCGCGCTCGAGCGAGCGGGCGCCGAGCAGCGTCTGACCACGGCCGAGGGTGCAGCCACGGACTTGCTGCTCACGAAGCTCGGGGGCAAACCCTACGTGGTGTGGGCGGACGCGCGCGGCGCCGAAGAGCCGGGTTGGTCCGACATTTACGGCGCTTTCGTGAAGGCGGACGGCTCGCGGGAAGGCGCGGAGCACCAGCTGACCAACACGCGCCCGCACTCATTTTCCGCGCGGGTCGGCGCGCTCGGCGGTACCAGCGTGCTCGCCTGGCTGGAGGAGGGGACGGAAGGCGCGCCTTCGAGCGTGCGCCTGGCCACCCTGGGCGAGACCGGCGACGTGAACAGCTCGGTCAGCGTCGTGCCGCTGGAAGCCGGCGCTGTGCGCGGCCTCGGCTTGGAATGCCGCGACGTGAGCTGCCACGTGCTGGTGAGCGTGGAGTCGGAGGGGCGCGGCGAGCTGTACGGCTTCGAGTGGCGACCCAGTGCAACGGCGCGGCCCGTGCGCTTGCTCGGACTCGGCTCGCCCATGGCCGCGGTGGTCGCGCCGGCCTTGCGCGGCAACGTCGCTTACGTCGCGGACGTGCGCGACGGCCAAGGCCTCGTGCGTCGCCTCGGCATCGAGTGGTGACTCAGCCGGCTTCGGCCGCCGGAAAGTCGACGTGCAGCCGATTGCCGTCCGGGTCGAGTAAGTTGATGACGACGTTGCCGGTGCCGGGCTGACGGCTCTGTCGAAAGTCGATCCCCCGCGCGCGCAGCCGGTCCACGAGCTCCGCGAGCCCCGTCGCCGAGAAAGCGAAATGCTCGAGCCGCAGCGCGCCCTCCGGTTTTGGTGGCTGCGCGACCTCCACCAAGTGGATGACCGCCGCTTGTCCGGCGTACATCCAAGCGCCAGGAAAGCCCAGCGGTGGGCGCTCGCCTTCGTACAAGCCGAGCACCTCCGTGTAAAAGCGGATGAGCGCCGCAAGGTTCGCGGTGCGCACGTTGACGTGGTCGAGCCTCGAGATCATGCGCTCAGAAGCCCGGGGAGGTCGGCGGCGTCGCGTCTGGCCGGGGCGCGCTCTCCGGCTCCAAACCGGAGCCGTGGCTCTTGGTCGCGTCGTCTTCTAGCTGTACGTCGTACGGATTCGGGTCGGCTTGGGGCGTGGACGCCTCGCCCGCCTCTTCCGACGTAACCTGAGCCGGCGCCGCTTTGACGGGCGGCTTCCAAGCGCGCGCTTTGCGCTTTGCTTTCGGCTTGGCCGAGGGCTCCGGGCTCGCAAGCTCGGCGGTTGGGGCGGGCTCGGGAGGCAAGACGACGGGCGGCGGCGCCGCGACGACTGGCGGCGCGGCTTGCGTCAAGGTTGCCGCGGGCGCAGGCGCCGTCGCCACGGCGGGCGGCGGGGTTTCCCCGCGTGAGAGCCACAGCGTGAGCAACGAGGCGATGAGCGCGGAGCCCACGGACGACGCGATGATGAGACGCTTCGAAAACTGCTGAGCTTGGCGAAAGTCGCGCGCCGCCACGACGCTCAAGTCCGCGTTACGCGGGGGCGGCACTGGTGCGCGGCGTGGCGCGCTGTCGGTCGTCGTTGGTGCCAACGTCTGCGGTAGCAGGGCCGCGGGGGCGCTGTACGTCCGGGGCGGCTCCTCCGGCGCGAGGTCGAAGCTGATGGTCGCGGCGGGGCGGTCGTAGACGGCCAGCACCTCTGAGTCGTCTGGACCCGGCGGCGGCAAGGCGGGCCGCGGCGTCGGCCGGCTCTGGAGCGGCTTCGACTTGGTTGCGACCGGCGTCGGCAAACCGAACGGCAATGTCGCCTTTCGACTCGGCAACGCCGCTGCCACCGGAGCGCGCGGCGACAGGTTCGGGGGCGGCGGGAGCGGCGTGCGGATGACGGCCGACGCCAGTGCCGGGCCACCCGCCGCGCTGCGGGGCGGCGGCAGTGTGCCCACCGCCTCGGGCGGTGAGGAGCCGGTGCGCACTGGTTTGGGCGGAGGCGTAGTGGTGTTGGTCCGCCGCACGGGACCGGAGCTCGGTGGCGGCATCACGCTCGGGAGGCGCGCGGCGAGCTTCAGCTGCGGCACCTTGTCGACGGGCGACCACTCCTGCATGCCGGCGCGCCAAACCAGCGAGCGCTCGTTTAGCTTGTGAGAGCGGAGCGCCTCCACGACCTCGATCATGCTCATCGGCACGACCACGGCGTCGCTCGTGTTGACGAGCCACTCGCCGGGAGTCGTGGAAATGGACACGGTGACTGCGTCGTCACCCCCACCCGGCTGGTCGGTGTAGCCGGGCAGCGCGTCCCAACCTTTGTCTATGACGCCGGGGTCGTCGCTCATCGCTGCAAGCCAGAGTGTAGCGACATTCGGGGCAAGGCAGTAACCCGCGTGCTTCGGGCGCGCGTCATCGCGATCCGTGGAGAAGGTATTTTTGAACTCGCTGCGTAGCGCATGAACGTCTGTCTAGGGCTCAGTCGTCGTCCAAGTTCTGAAGCGAGACGGTCTGGGCCATCAGCGTGTTGTAGCCGGGGTCCTGGCTCTGAGGGGGGCCAACGGTGATCGAGTAGTCGGCGTCACCGTCCGCTTCCATGTCGTCTACCCCCTTCACCACGACGTCCTGCGCAGTGGACCAGTTGCTGGGGGTGAAGGTGAGCGTGGCTCCTGCCGGGCTCGAGACGGCTCCTTCCAGGGGGTCGGAGCTCACGAGCTCGATCGTGACGTTCGCGGTGGGCTTCGAGCTGAGCACGACCGTGAACGTCACGGTCGCTGCCGTCGTCGCCTCGCCCGTGGTCGCCGCCGTCGGCATGCTGACCAAGATCGCGGCGCTGTCGTTGTCGTCGTTCGTCAACGTGACGTCATCAGGATCCTTGCCGGAGTAGTTCGGATCCGTGCTCTTGGCCTTGCCGAGCAAAACCTTGTACTCGACGTTGCCGTCCGCGACCTCGTCGTTCGCGCCGGTCACGGTGACGGTCTGCGGGACGTTCCAGGACCCCGCACTAAATTCGAGCGTCTCCACCGCGACGGTGCCCTCGAGCTCGTTGCCGCTGGACACCGGGATGGACACCGCGGCGGTGGGCTTCGACTTGAGCACGACCGTGAACGTGGCCTTGTTGCCGCCTTCGCTCGTGTGCCCGACAGCACGGCCGACGACGAACCCGGCGGTGTCGTTGTCGACGTTCGTCACGCCCACGTCGGGGACGACGACCTCGTCGTAATCCGGGTCTTCGGGGCTCGAAGAGAGCCCGGTGACGATCGTATAGGGTTGGTCGCCGTCTTGCTCGGGATCGTCCTCACCGTAGACGTCTACCCAATGTGGCGTGCTCCAGTCTTCCGGAGTTAGCACCACGGCTTTAGCGACCAAGCTGCCTTCGGTGTCGTCACTGGTGGAGAGAGGAATCGTGACGGGGCCCTTCGGCTTCGAGCGCAGCCGGATGCTGAAGCGGGTCTTGCCGCCAGCCTCGGTGGTGTTCCCCTCCGCCGGGCTCACGACGAAGCCGGGGATGTCGTTGTCGATATTGACGAGGTTCACGTCTTCCGGATCCAGCTCCGCGTAACCCGCGTCCGTGCTCATCGGGGTGCCGAGCGTCACCTTGTAACTCGGGGAGCCGTCGTGCTCGTCGTCGTTCACGCCCGTAACCGTCACCGTTTGCTTGGCGCTCCAGTTGGAGCTGCTGAACTTGAGCAGCGACGTGCTCACCGTACCCTCGGTCTTGTCCGTGCTTTCGACGGGGATCTCGACCTGCCCTTTCGGCTTGGATTGGAGCACCACCGTGAACGACATCGACTCCAGGTCCTCGCTCGTTTCACCGACGAGCGGGCTGACGACGACACCGGCGCTGTCGTTGTCCCGGTTCGTGAAGGAGAGCGGCTGCGGCAGCTTGCCGTTGTAATTGGGGTCGGCGCTCTTGGACGCCCCGAAGCTCACGAGGAACGGCTGATCGCCGTCCGCGGTGCTGTCGTCCTCCACGCCCGTGACGGTCACCAACTGCGGCGACTTCCAGTTGACGTCCGTGAACGTCAAGCTTTCGGCGCTGAGCGTGCCCTCGGTGGGGTTGCTGCTCGCCATCGAGAGGGAAACCGTGGCGCCGTTCGAGGGCTGCGTGCGCAGCGCGACGCTGAAAGTCGCGGCGTCGCCGGATTCGCTGGTGCGGCTCGAGACCTGGACGACCTGAATCTCCGCGGTGTCGTTGTCACGGTTGGTGACCGTGACGTCGGGGGCATCCATTCCTTTGTAGAGAACGTCCGTGCTCGTGGCGGCGGCGATGTCGATTCGCACCAGCTGATCGCCGTCTTGCATGTCGTCGTTGACGCCGGTGACGGTGAGCTTCTGCGGAGACGCCCAGTTTGCTTGGGTGAAGGTGACGGACGTCGGGTTCACGAGGACTTCGCCGGGGCGCGTGCTGCTGACGCCGACCTTCACTTCCGCGGTGGGCTGGGTTTGCAGCGCGAGCGTGAAGGAAGCCGTGATGCCATCCTCGGTGGTGGCGCCGCTCACCGCGCTGACGAGAATGACGGCCGTGTCGTCGTCGCGGTTCACGACTTTCACGTCCGACGCCGTCTTGGGGTTGTATTTGGAATCCGTGCTCGTGGAGGGCCCGACAGAGACGGAATACTGTTGATGGCCGTCCTCGACGTCGTCGTTCACACCCGTGAGCGTCACCGTGCGGGGCGCGCTCCAGTTCGCGGCCGTGAAGGTGAGGCTCGCGGGGGTGACCGTGCCCTCCTTCGTGTTGCGGCTAGCGAGCGGGATGGTCACTTCGCCCGTCGGCTGAGAAGTGAGCTCTACCGTGAACGTAGCCGTCCGGTTCGGCTCGCCGGTCTCCAGATTGGCCGCCGCTTTGACCAAAATTCCCGCCGAGTCGTCGTCTTGATTGGTGACGGCGACGTTGGAAGGATTGGGCAAAATGCCCTGGTAGTCGCCGTCCGTACTCGCGGAGGGCGCGAACAGCACGAAAAATTGCTGCGGCCCGTCCTGCACCTTCTCGTCTACGCCGGTGATGGTCACCGTTTGCGGCGACGACCAGTTGACGGCCGTAAATTGCAGCATGGCCGGGCTGACCGTGCCTTCCCCGGTGCGGCTGCTGGACAGATTGATGGCGACGTTTGCTTTAGGCTGCGAGCCCAGCGCGACCTGGAACGTGGCGGGTAGGCTGCCGGCCCTTTCACTCGTGGTCAGCCCCGTGTGGTTGATGAGCTTGATGAACGGCGAGTCGTCGTCCACGTTCGAGCAGCGCACGTCTAACGGGCGGAGCTTTTCGGGATCTCCGCCGTAGTCTTGATCCTGGCTTTGCACCGGGCCGAACTTGATCTGGTAGGAGCGGTCGCCGTCGTTCACCGAGTCCGGCTGGCCTTTGACGGTCACGGTCTGCGGCGCGCGCCAGTTGGCGGACGTGAACCGAAGCGTACCGGGCGAAACGGTGCCCTCTTGGGTATTGGTGCTCGTAACCGTGAGCACGACCTCGTTCTTGGGCTCCGAGTTGAGCCGCACCGTGAAGGTCGCCGTTTGCCCGTTCTCGGCGGTGACGAGCGTCTTGTCCTTGGGATCTACGGTGATGCCCGCGCTGTCGTCGTCCTGGTTCAGGACCTCCACGTTGGGCACGTCCAACTTGGCGTACTCGCCGTCGTCGGAGAGCGGCGCTTCGGTGATGATGCGGTACGGCTGGTCGCCGTCGTTCCGGTCATCGTTCACGCCGCGCACGGTCACGGTTTGCGCCGACTTGAAGTTATCGGTCGTGAACACGAGCTGGCTCGGGCTCACCGTTCCCTCCGAGGTGTCGTTGCTCGTGAGCGGAATCGTCACGCTCGCGCGGGGTTGCGACGTGAGCTCGACGGTGAAGGTCGCGGTGCCGCCGCCTTCGGTCGTGAGCAAACCCTTGATCGGGGTGACGCGGAACCCGGCGCTGTCGTTGTCGATGTTCGAGAGCGTCACGTCTTGCTCCAGCAGCGCGAGGTAGCCGGGGTCGGCCGTCTCGGCGTTCGGCTTGATCCGCACGACGTAGTTTTGCGGCCCATCGGCCACCTCGTCGTTGACCCCCATGACCGTCACGGTCTGCGGGGAGGTCCAGTTCTCCTCCGTAAACGTGAGGAGCACGGGGCTTGCGATGCCCTCATCCGGCCTCAGGCTCGCAACGTCCACCTTCACCTGGCCTGCGGGCTTGCTGAGCAGGGCGACCGTGAACGTCGCCGCCTCCAAGTCTTCACTGGTGCTCAGCCCGCTCATCGACTCGACGACGATACGCGCGAAGTCGTCGTCGACGTTGAGGACGTCTGCCTTCGGCAACGCGGCCAAGGTGAGGTAATCAGCGTCTTCACTCGAGACGATGCTGGTCAGCACTTGGTACGGCTGGTCACCGTCCACACGGGTGTCGTCCTCGCCGGTCACGCTGATCACTTGCGGCGCCATCCAGTTCGCGGGCGTGAACAGCACGCTGCTGGGCGACACTTTGCCTTCGGACACGTCGCTCGTACCGAGCCCGACGACCACGTTGCCGGTCGGCGGCGAGGTGAGAGCGACGGTGAGGCTCGTCATGAGCCCCGACTCGTACGTCACGAGCCCGTTGGGCGGGCTCAGCACGATTCCGGCCGTATCGTTATCCACGTTTTTGACCGACACGTCGGGTACGTCGAGCCCGCTGTATTTGGCGTCCGTGCTGATGGCATTTCCGGTCACCACCAAATACGGCCGCTCCCCGTCCTTCGCGTCGTCGTTCACGCCCGTGACCGTCACGGTTTGCGGGGCCATCCAGTTGAGGGCCGTGAACGTGACGGCGGCCGGCGCGACCCCGCCCTCCGTCGGCGTGTCCGAAACGAGCGGGATCGTCACGTCCGCGCTCGGCGCCTTGTTGAGCGCAATCGTGAACTTCGCTTCCATCCCCGACTCGCTCGTGACGAGCCCGCCAGGTGGCGTGAGGGTCACGCCAGCGGTGTCGTTGTCGGTATTGACGACCTCGGGATCGAGCGGATCCAAACCCAAGAAGTAGCTGTCCGTGCTGGTCGCAGGAGTGGTGAGGATGCGGTAGGTCTGGGGGCCATCCTCCAGCATGTCGTCGACCCCGGTGAGCTGCACCATTTGGGGCGCCGCGTAGTTGTCCGTCGTGAAGGTCAGCGTGTTCGGGCTGACTAGGCCTTCGTTCTGGTTGCTGCTGGACAGGCCGATGAAGACATCGCTCGTTGGCGCCTTCGCGAGCACGACCGTGAACGTCGCTTTACCGCCGGCCTCGCTCGTCACGAGACCCGTCACGGGTTGGACCACGATGTCTCCCTGCGCCGGCACGCCTTCCACCCCGCGCCGCCCCGCGTTTTCGTCGTAGCTGAAGTCGCCGAGCAGGCTGGTGCAGCCGCCGAGCGCCAGCGCCGTGACCGCGACCACCAAGCTTTTGATTCGCATCGTCAGGTACATCATCAGAACGTCCCCTCGACCCCCGCTGAGCCCACGCCGACGAACGGCGACCAAGTAAACCCGTTGTGCGCCGAGTCCTTCGGCGGCGTCTCTTGTTTGACCAAAATTTGCGGCTTCACCAAGAGCAACACCACGCCCGCCGCCGTCGCGACTCCGCCGGCAACGAAGCCTATCGTCGAGATTCTGCCCAACGTTCGGTAATTGCTGAGCATGCCTTTTTCGCTCGGTCCGCACCTGCGATCACGGCAATCCGTTGCGAGTTGGTCGTGCTTGGTCATGGCCAAGATGCCAGTGACGCTGCCGACCACGATTCCGGCGCCGCCCAGCGCGAAGGCACCGATGGTGACGGGTTTGCGCCACGCGGGGTCCTTCACCGTCGCGACCGAGACGGTTCCCGCTTCGTCCTCGCTCTTCGGCGCGGCGTCGGGAGGCGCATCTTCCAAGTCGAAGGCGATGTTCACGGTCTCACCCTCCTTGAGCTCGACCGTCTTTTTCGCGGTGTAGTAGCCAGGCGCGAGCGCTCGCAGCTCGTGGCGTCCGGGATCCGCGGCGCGCTTGACGCCCAAGGAGGATTCCGGGACGGGAGCCCCGTCGATCGTAACGCGCGGGTGGGCGGGGCCGGAGACGCTGATGATGACCCAGGGCAGCCGCGGCGAGAGCGCGGCGAGCTCTGCCTTCGCGTCCTCGACTGCTTTCAGCCACGGTGCAGGCGCTTCTTCCGAGACGCCCTCGCGCAAGATGGCACTGTACGTCTCGTGCGCGTCGACCAGCCGGCCCAAGCCGACCTGAGCGCGCGCCAGGTCTCGCTGCAGCGTCGGTGCGCGAACGAGCTGGTTTGCGCGGTTGAAGCGATCGAGCGCCTTGGCGTAGTCGTGATCGCGCAAGGCCTCGTAGCCTTCCTGAGCGAGAGTGCGAGCCGTCGCGCGGTCTGCGGAGCTGGGCGCTTGCGCGAGCGCGGCGCGTGGCGCGAAACAGCTGACGGCCACACACAGCGCGAGCGTGGATTTGAGAAGTAAAGTGGCTTGCCCCACCTCCGCGGCTTAAGGCCGTGCAGTCCGGAGCGCAAACGAATGTTGGCGATTTCGCAGCTTAGAAATAGGCGCATGGCGTCATCGCGACGCGCCCTTCCTAGTCATTGAAACGGCCTGCGCGGGACCGCGGCGATCCACCCCATCGCATGAATGGGTGATCCCTGTATCGCTTGGGCACTTCCGGTTCGCACGGAGCGTCACCAGGTACCGGCCATGAACGCAGCTTCGTGGTCGGGGATTTGGGCGTTGATCTTGCTCGGTTGTGCAGGGGCGGGGGCGCCGACGCCGGCTCCCCCCGCGACTCCGCCACCGGCGGAAGCTCGTTCTGAAGCCCCGGTGGTTGCCGACAGCGCTGCGCACGCTCGCGCCGTGGTGGCCGCAGCGGATCGCTCCCAAGCCGATCGAGCTCTGGATGACGGTCGGAAACCGGCGGAGCTGCTGGCTTTCGCCAGAGTCGCGCCGGGGCAGCGCGCGTTGGACCTGTGCGCGGGCGGCGGCTACACGGCGGAGCTGCTGGCGCGCGCGGTCGGGCCGAGCGGCGTGGTCTACGGTCAGAACCCGAAGTTCGTCCTCGGCTTCGCCGAGAAGCCTTGGAGCGAGCGGCTCGCGACCCCGGCGATGAAGAACGCCGTACGGGTGGACGCAGAGCTGGACGCGCCGTGGCCTGCCGAGGTGAAGGACCTGGACGTCGTCACCCTCGTCCTCTTCTACCACGACACCGTGTGGCTCGGCGTAGACCGCGCGAGGCTGAACCAGAACGTCTTCGCGGCGCTCAAGCCGGGTGGCTCGTACGTCATCGTCGACCATGCCGCCAAAACCGGAGACGGCGTCACGGCGGTAAAGACGCTGCATCGCATCGAAGAGTCCGTCGTCAAGGCGGAGGTCGCGCAGGCCGGCTTCGTGCTGGACAGCGAAGCGAGCTTCCTGCGTGAGCCTGCGGATACGAAAGATTGGAGCGGAAGTCCCCGAGAAGCCGGCGAGAAGCGCGGCAAGAGCGACCGCTTCGTGCTGCGTTTCAAGAAGCCGTAGCCGCTCTTCCGTCGCCCGTACTATGCTCAGCGGCTCGCTTCATGAACGAACGAACGCTGCTGACCTTGGGGGTGCTCCTGGGCGTGGGCTCCGGGAAGCCGCCGGAGCAATGGCTGCAGGGCGCGCACGACTACGTGCGCGAAAAGCAGTCGCAAGACCCGATGAACGCGATCGTCGGAACCGTCTTGCTCGGAGCCGCCGCTTTCTACGCAGCGGAGCGGGAGGTCAACCCCAAGGTGAACTCGTTTTACGACGCGCTCCTGTACGTGTCGACGAACCTGTCCGTGGGTTTCTCCGACATCTTCGCGCAAACGGAGGCGGGCAAGACCATCGGCGCCGCGCTCATGACCTACGGCCCCGCCCTCGCGGCGCGCGTCTTCGATCCTCCGAACGAGCACCGCGAGCGGGCTGCAGAGGGCGAGCGGTCCGAAGCGGCGCTGCGCGACATCGCGAGCAAGCTGGAGCTAATTTTGGAAGAGCTACGCAGCCAGCGCGGCGCCGCGAGCGACCATGGCTGAGGTGCTCGTTCTGGCGCTGTCGTTCCCCAGCGTCGTCTACACGGTGCTGCTCGGTGTCGTGCTCGTGTATTGGGCGTTCGTGATGGTGGGCGTCGTCCACATCGGAGAAGGCTCGGAGGGCGCGCTGGACGGGCACGTGGACGGCGCCACCAAGGGCATGCTGGAGGGCGCGGTGGACCACGTCGGGCACGGCCACGCGGGCGGTGCGGATCTGGACTTGGACGTGGACGCAGACGACTCGGGCGGAGCGCTGGCCGCGATCATGAGCGCCCTGCACCTGCGCTCCGTGCCGGCCACCGTCGTGTTCAGCTTCATCATCACGTTCTCCTGGTTGGTGAGCGTCGTCAGCATGCAGCTGCTCACGCGCGCGGCGCCGTCCGTCGTCGGCGTGGCGCTCTCGTTCGGCGTGATGGCGGGCTCGTTCCTGCTCTCCCTTCCGCTCACCTCGCTCGCGGCGCGGCCGCTCGCCAAAGTGTTCGCCCCCAAGCACGCGCCCGTGAAAGCGGACTTCATCGGCCGCACGTGCATCGTGCGCACCGGCACCGTCACCGCCAAGTTCGGCGAGGCCACGCTGCACGATGGGGGCGCCGGCCTCGTGCTGCGCGTGCGAGTGGAGGACGGCAAGCAACTCGGCCGCGGTGAGTCCGCGCTCATCGTGGACTACGACGCCGACCGCGAGACCTACTTGGTCGAGCCGATGCGCGACGTCATGACCGAAAAATAAGGAGCGCGGGGCGTCAGGAAGCGCCGACGAAGCGCTCCCCGTCGTGGGAGCGGGGGGCGACCTCGACGCGGCCGTGCAGCGGGTGCTTCACGCGCTCCGCTTCGGACAAGCACAGGTATTCGAGCTGCCCGAGGCGATGGAGCTCGTCTAGCGCGTTGTAGCCGCCGATGAAGCGCCCGCGCACGAAGACATACGGAACCGTGTCTTGCTTCGTTTCGAGCTTCAGGTCGCGCAGCACCTCGTCGCCGCCGTAAGAGTCCAGCTCGAAGTAAGTGTGCTCGATGCGCGCGGCTTCCAAGAGCGCGATGGCGCGGCCCGACCAGGGGCAAGAGGAACGACCGAACACTTGCGCGGGGCGGGACGGATCGCCGAGCCGGGCCGGAGCCTTCGGCACCGCGGGTCGCGGCGCCGAAGGGGTCACGCTGTGCACCACCGTCGGCGGGGTCTTCAAGGACGCTAGCTTCTCGGTGACGCGGTCTCGCACTTGGCCGCCCACCGCGTCCGCGCGCGACAGCGCGTCCACCACTTTGCTCGACGCGCGCTCCAGCAACTTCTTTCCGAGGTCACGACCGATGCCCATCGCCGAACCTTATCGCCAGCCGCCCAGCGCGCGAAGCCCAGGGCCGTTTCTGCGAGAATCCGGGCTAGAACCAGACCGTGATGGCGTTCGTGCCGGCGCGCGCCTGGCTGCGTTGGCCCCTACCGTTCGTAGTTGATGCCCGCCGTATAAGTCTCGACCCAGCCCTGCAGTGACGGCTGGTAAGCAACCGCGACGTGCCCGTCCAGGGCAAGCGAGGACGTCAATGGCACGCGCACGAGGGGTAAGGGTCGGAGCCCGGCGCGCTGCACCGAGCCGAATGCGACGACGACGTTGCGCTCCGCTTCGCCGAGCCCTGCGTCGGAGAAGCGCCCGTCGACCAGCGGATTGAGCGCGAGCCCGGCGCCGAGGTTGAAGCTCACGCCGCCCGAAATGCTCTGCGACACACCGAGCGTGAGCTGCGTCGTCCACGTGCTCGGGGCGATACCGGGGGCGTCTTCGCGCAGGGCGAACGAGCCGAGCGCCGCGATCGTGGCATTGAAGGTGCGATGTTCGCTGGGTCGCAGGCGCGCGTCGAACCCTGCGCCGGTGAAGCCCGCGAGCGACCAGCCCTCGAGCGCCGTGCGGGTGAGGCCGAGCACTGGCGCGCCGCCCCACACGAAGTAGTTGAATCCGTCCTCGCGCTCGGCGTCGAAGACGAGCGCCAGCGGCGCGGCGAGCCACAGGTGCGGCGCCAGCCGGCCCGCGGCGCGCAGCAGAAAGATACCGGTGCCGTCGGCGGCGCCGGCGCGCAGCCCGGGGTCGATGATGGGCGCGTGCCGCACGCCGACGGCGAGGCTCGCCGCGAAACTTTGGTCCGAAAGCGACACGCGTTCCGGCTGCGCGTCGAGCCCTTTGCGGCTCCCCGCCCGCAGCGTGGACGGCTCGAGCTGGCTCTCGTTCATGCTCGAGACGTTGCCGGCCGAGAGCGAGACCACGCGCACCCAAACGCCGTCCTGCGAGCGGCGCCGAACCAAGTAATTACCCGCCGGTAGACCCAGCCGCAGGTTGCGTGGACCCGGCGTCGTCTCCACGACGACTAACCCGTCGCTCAAGCGCACGAGCTCGATGGGGCCCGTCGTTTGCTCGAGTATGAGAGTCGTTCGGCCTCGCACGAGCGCGGCGAGGGGGAAATCGCGCCGCCCGGATAGCCGCATTTGGAAGCTGGGGTGCTGTGGCATTTGCCCGGCGAGCGCGGTGTCGCGAATCGTCAAAGAGCGCGCGTACTCGAACGCTTCGTGCAGGGTCACCACGCCATCGCCACCGCGATCCGCGGCGCCTCGGAGCCCCGCGTTCCAATAATGAGTGAAGTAGGAGCCCCGCAGCGCCTCCGTCTCGTGTGCGTTCTCTTGGCCGGAGCTGGAGGAGATGAGCACGGAGCCCTCCTCCGCGAGCTCGCGCCCGCCGTCGACCTCGAACGGCTCGACTTTTTTCAGACCTTTGGAGCCCGTCCAACTCCCGCCGCGGCACGAATCCAGAAGGCCTACGCGGAGCTTGGCGCGCGGATCCTCGAGCCGCGACTTGAGTGCGGCAAACTCCAGGGTTCGTCCCTGCGGGAAGATCGCGCGCTCGTCCGCGTGGCCCGAGTAATAGAAGAAAAGCAACGTGTCGCCAGCGCGCTTGCCGGCAGCCAATAGCTCGCGATCCAGCGCCGCGAGCAGCTCGACCGGCGAGGGGTCGAGCAGCACCTTCACATCGGACGCGCTGAATCCGGCGACGCTCGTGAGCACGTCTGCGACGCGACGCGCGTCTTCGTGGGCGTAGCGCAACGTGACGCGGCCGGGGGGAGCCGCATTCGCCCCCACCACCACCGCGACGCGCTGGAGCTCGGCCGCGGACACGAAGCTCGCGAGCGGGCCGCACAGGAGGCAGACAGCGAGGATGAAAGATCGAAGTGTCACGGACTGCCGTCGCTGGCGTCGGCTTCGACGGCCATGGACTTCGGAAGGGTGAAGGTCAGCACCGCAAGGCCGGGCGCGGTCTTACCGTCTTTCCATTCGGACCACCGCGGAGTCACCGGCTCGTCACTCAACACGACGAACAGCTTCTCGGCCGACGGCTCCGCGTCCAGCTCCCATGCGTCCGGTAGGGCCGAGGTTTGGCCGGGCGGTACGTCGCCCTCAAACAGCAGCTCGGGCGGCGCTTCTCCCCTCGCGGAGTACACGGCTACACGACGGAAAGCTCCTGGATCTAGCTTGAGGCGCACCCTGTCGCCGGGGTGAAATGCGCGCTTGCCGTCCCACAGCTTGGTCTCGGCTTCGCGCTTCACGTAAACCCATACCGACGGAAACCCCTTCACCCCGATGTAAGGCGCGTTCTCCGCATCGGTCGATGTTCCCGGCCGCGCCGTGACGAAGAGCAAGGCGAGTGCGGCGGCGGCGAGCGGCGCCACCGCCCACCAGCGGCGCCGCTGCGCGGTCCGCCGCCGCTCGAGCTCACCACGTACCGCGATCAAGCCGGAAGCTGGCGGCGCCTGCGCGAGCGTCTCCAGGTAGGCGCGACACTCGTCACATTCGCTCACGTGCTGCGAGAGCTCGCTCGAAAGCCCACCGAGCGCCGCGCGATCCAGCGCAAGGTAGGAAGGATGCTGGGTGCCGAGCCGAGACATCAAGCGCTCTCCTTCAGCAGGCGAACATGGTCGTCGAAGCGTGCCAGCAGCCGGCGCACGGTTCGTTCGCTGACTCCCAACACGTCGGCGATCTCCGGGTGCGAAAGGCGGTCCACACGATTCAAGATCGCAGCCTCCAGCTCTGGCGGCGGGCATGCCGAAAGGACGCCCTGCAGCTGCTGCCGGCTTGCCAGCAAGCTCTCGCTGTCGGCCTGTGCGCGGCCTTCCAGCACTGCCTGGAGGTGGCCCAGGCTTTCGCGCCCGAACGCGCGGCGTCGCGCCCGATCGATCACCAGCCGCGTGGACGCTCGGTACAGCCAAGCGGTCAGGGCCCGATGGTCTTCGACCAGCTCGCGGTGCTGCCACAAACGAACGAACACCTCTTGAGCGACGTCGTTGGCTTCCGCGTCTCCGCGCAGCATGCGGCGGCACTTGGCTAAAACAATAGGAAATACGCGGCGATAGCATGCTGCGAACGAAGCCTCGTCGAGCGTGGGCATTTAGCGGGTCGTCGTAGAGGACGCCGACGCGACCCTAATCCGGCCACCGCCGGCGCACCTCGCGATTCTTTTTCAGCGGCGGCCGGATTTTGGCCGAGCGCGCGTCCTGCTCGTCCATGAACGAGCGGATGCGCTGCCCGAAACCGGTGTTGGCGCTCGCGATGCACGGGCGAGTCAGGTGGCATGGCTTGAACCCCGTTCCCGTACTGCCGCGATGCGGAGCGCACCCGAGCGCCTCCGTGCGCCGAGTGCTTCAGCCCCAGAGCTCGGCGACGATACCGCTCGCCATTTAGCGATTCGGGGCCGCTCGCGGCTTCGATAAGTCGCACGTTACGGCGCGTCCGTTCAGGGTGCGTGGCCGGCGAGACACGACGCCACGGTTCGTGCATTCTTCGCGGTGATGAACTCTGGGGATACTCAAATGTTCGGGCTGATTCCGGTGTTGGTCGTGGTGGCGATCATCGCCTTCCTGCTGTTCGGGTTGCTGGCGCTCGTCGCCCGCTTCTACCGGCAAGTCGACCAAGGGCGCGCCCTCGTCATCAACACCATGCGCTCGGAGCCGGTCGTCGCGTTCACCGGCGCCGTGGTCTACCCCATCATCAACCGCTCGGAGACGATGGACCTCTCCGTCAAGACCATCGACATCGATCGTCGCGGCAAGGAGGGCCTGATCTGCAACGACAACATCCGCGCAGACATCAACGTCACCTTCTTCGTTCGCGTGAACAAGACGGTGGACGACGTGCTCAAGGTCGCGCAATCCATCGGCTGCGCCCGCGCGAGCGACCCCAAGGCGCTGGAAGAGCTCTTCACCGCCAAGTTCGCGGAAGCGCTCAAGACCGTCGGCAAGCACTTCAACTTCGAAGAGCTGTACACCAAGCGTGACGACTTCAAAGACAAGATCATCGAGGTCATCGGCAAAGACCTGAACGGCTTCATTCTGGACGACGCCGCCATCGACTACCTGGAGCAGACGCCGATCGAGCACCTGGACAAAGACAACATCATGGATGCCGACGGCATCCGTAAAATCACCGACTTGACGGTGATTCAGAACGTGAAAACCAACGAGCTCCGCCAGAAGGAGCGCATGGAAATGGGCAGCCAGAACCTGAACGCGGACGAAGCGTTGTTCCGGTTCGAGCAGCGCCGCGCAGAGGCGGAGGCGAAGAAGGAAAAGGAAATCGCCGTCGCCAAATCGCGCGAAGAAAACGAAGCCATGCGCGTCGCGAGCGATGAGCGCAAAAAGACGCAGCTCATCGTGCTCAAGAACGAAGAAGAAGCCGCGGTCGCGGACCAGGCTCGGGAGCGCGGCGTCGCGATCGCCTCCAAGCATAAAGAGCGCGAGGTCGCGGTCGAGAACGAGCGTGTAGAGAAGGCGCGCCAGCTCGAGGTCATCGGCCGGGAGCGCGAGGTCGCGCTGGGCACCATCGCCCGCGACAAAGAGGTCGAGGTCCAAAAGAAGGAGATTGCCAGCGTCATTCGCGACCGCATCTCCGTCGAAAAGAACGTCGCGACCGAAGAAGAGAACATCAAGGACGTGCGCCGCTTGGCCGAGGCCAACCGCGAAAAAGAGGTCGTGCGTATCGCGGCCGAAGCCGCCGCGACCGAGGTCACGACCAAGCAGGTCAAGGCCGCGCAAGCCTCGGAAGAGGTTGCGAAGATCAAGGCGCGCGAGCGCGTCGTCACCGCCGAGGCGGAGCTGGACACGGCCGATAAGCTCGCCAAAGCCAAGATTCGCATCGCCGAGGGCGTGCAGGCCGAAGCCGCCGCCGAAGGCCTCGCCAAAGCCCGCGTCAAAGAGGCGGACGCGGTCGCAAACGAAAAGGTCGGCCTGACCGAAGCCAAAATTTCGCTCGAAAAGCTCAGCGCGGAAGCCGCCGGCGAGGAGAAGCAAGGCCTCGCCAAGGTGCGGGTGCGGGAAGCGGAAGCGGCCGCGGTCGAGAAGCAGGGCGTGGCAGAAGCCGCCGCGATCCGTGAAAAGCTCACCGCCGAAGCGCAAGGCCTCGCGCACAAGGCCGCCTCCATGAAGGCGCTGGACGAGTCGGGCCGCGGCCACGAAGAGTTCCGGCTCCAGCTCGAGAACCAGCGCGCCATCGCGCTCGAATCGCTCAAAGTCAAAAAGGACGTCGTCGCGGCGCAGGCCCAAATCTTGGCCGAGGCCATGTCCAAAGCGAAAATCAACATCGTCGGCGGCGACGGCCAGTTCTTCCAACGCTTCGTCAGTGCCATCTCGCTCGGCCAATCCGTGGACGGCGCGCTCGAGCAAAGCGACACGCTGCGTGCACTCGTCGAAAACATGGCCGGAGACGGCAACGGCCAGAGCGGCGCCATGCTCGCGGCCGCGCTCGAAAAGCTCGCCCCCAAGGACTCCAAAGGCACCGGCAAGCGGACCTGACATGATCTTCGAAGAGCTTGGGGCGCCACTCCGTAGCAGGGCGCGTCCGTCGCTCCCTCCGTCGTCGCGGGCGTGGCGCCGCTCGGCGCGGCTCGCCATCGCGCCGCGCACGCGCGTCCCCGTAACGCCCGCTCCGTACGTCTCCGTCACCGCTTCTGAGATTTTCTCACAGGAAGATCGGGAGATTGGAAGGGGAGAGAAGGTGGGCGCTTGGGGGTTCGCGCTGCCGCCGGCGGTGGTTGTGTCCGGGGTCGGTCGCGACGAGAGGCCGCCACGTGGGCGCCTGAAGGACCTTCAGATTGATGCACGGGGAGTGAAAACAGAGCAGGTAACGCGAGTGTGGCCCGCGCTCGGCGGCGGGGTCAGCGGTTCGCGGGCGGCAGCGCACACCCCCAAGACCTTCCGATCTTCCGATCTTCCCGTAAGAAAATCTCGGCGCGCAACGGGCGACCGAGCTGTTGGAGGGCTGCGCCGTGGCTGGTGAGCAAGACGAACACCGCATGGAGGGGGGCAGCTACGAGGTCATTCGGCGGCGCTTGCTGGAGCGCGCGACGGACCTCGGGAGCAAGGCCGACGCGCTGAACCTCAAGCGCAAGGCGCTCTTCGGAGGCGGAGAGCTCCACCTGGTCGCGACGGAGCGCATCCGCACGGAGAACAACTGCACTCCGCGAGACGTCGTGAGCGTGGACGGGCAGCTGCTGTTCGGCTTTCAGGTCTTCATCGGGCTCAAGGCCGAGACGCGTGTTCAAGACGTTCTGAGCTTATTCAAGTTCGAAAAGAGCGACGCCGGTTACGATCTGAGTCAGTGCGGTTTCGAGGGGCCGGGCGCGTTCCTGGCCGATCCGGAGTTCGACAAGCAGTTCCGTGAAGCGTTTCGTTACGCCAAAGACGCGCGGCTGCTGCAGCTGGTGCGCACCGAGTCGAGGCTCTTGGTCGCGGTGCAGATTGGGTCGAAGATTTCGGACGCGAAGATCTTTCGCTTCGCGATCGACGCCAAGGGGCACGTCAGCTTCATGGACGCGCGGGGTGAGGACGACTTCAAGCCCCCGCGTCGTCACGCCTTCGAGTGGACGCCGGCGCGCCGCGAAGATCAAGTCGCCGGTCCTCATCCGCACATCAACGTGCTGAACGAGGTGTTCGTCGAGACGGTCGGTGGGGACCTCACCGTCAAAATCGAGAACAACACCCAAGACGGCCTCGGCGTCTACCGCGAGCCTGTCGACGACGCGAACCAAACCCTGGACGACGCGGACATCGCCTATGCGCGCGTGGCCGGGCTCATCTTGCTCAAGGTGAAGCCGTTCCGCGAGAGCCAAACGCGCTACCTCATTTACAATCCGCGCACCCAAAGCGTGCTGCGCGTGGACGCGCTCGGCGTCGCGTGCGTGGAGCTGCCGGAAGATCACGGGCTGATCTTCCCCGGCGGCTATTACCTCACGACCGGTGAGTACAAGCTCTTCGAAGCCCAGAACGAGCGCCTGGACTACCAGCGCGCCATCGTCTCTCCCAACGGCGAGGACGTCCTCTATGTCTTTCACCGGGACGAAGAGGGCGAGTACGAGCTTCTGCCTTACAACCTGATCTCGAAGGAGGTCAAAAACCCCATTCGCTGTCACGGGTACAGCCTGTTTCCGGACGGGACGATGCTGGTCTTCCGCTCCGAGGCGGAGCCGACGCGTTTGCACCCGGTGCAGGTCTGGCAAACGCCGTTTACGACCGCGGAGTTCGCGGCTGCCGCGCCGCGCGACGGCTCGTACTTGGCCAAGGTCGGTAACGCGGCCTTGGTCAGCGGAATCAGCGAGCTTTACAGCGTGCGCAAGCTCGCTCAAGCCGAAAAGCCGACCCGCCGCACGTTCGACGACTTGGTGGGCTTCGTGCGTCGGGCCATCGACGCGCACTATTGGCTCGGCCACGCGGAGATGGGCGGCCTGCTGGAGACGCTGCGCGAGCTCCACAAGACGTCGGAGCTCATCGTCGCGGAGTTCGAGAAGCAGCTGGAGCTGGAGCGCAAAGCGCGCGAAGCCGTAGCGGGCGCGGAAAAAGCGCAAGGAGAGCTGCTGGAGCGGCTCCGGCCTGCGGATCTCAAGACCGTCGAGGCGTTCCTGAATGGTCTGTCGGAGCTGAAGCGGCAGCGCGGCGCGCTCATCACACTCAAAGAGGTGCGCTCGATCGACGTCGCGGGCGTGGAGCGGCTCGAGAAGGACGTGGAGACGCGCTTTTCGGAGGTGAGCCGCGCCTGCGTCGACTTCTTCCTGGCCGAGAACGCCTTCCAGCCCCTGCTGGACCGGCTGGAAGCGGTCGTGGTCGCCGTAGGCAACGCGCAGAAGACGCCCGAGCTTGTGCCCCTGCGCCAAGAGCTGGACGCCGTCCACGAAGGCCTTTCGCTGCTCAGTGAGACCATCACCGGGCTGCCCATCGAAGACCCGACGGTTCGCACCACGATCTTGGACGGTACGAGCTCCGCCTTCGCGCAGCAGAACCGCGCGCGCGCGGTGCTGGACGGCCGGCAGAAGGAGCTCGGAGCCGGCGAGGGTCGCGCCGAGTTCGGCGTGCAGTTCAAGCTCTTGAGCCAGAGCGTGACGAGCGCCCTCGCCCTCGCGACCACGCCCGAGGCGTGCGACGAGCAGATGGGGCGGCTGATGCTGCAGCTCGAGGAGCTGGAGGGCCGCTTCGGTGAGCTCGACGAGTTCTCGGTGCAGCTGGCTGAAAAGCGCGAAGAGGTGCTGGACGCGGTCAACGCCAAGCGCCAGCTCTTGGTGGAGGAACGGCAGCGCCGCGCGCAGAGCCTGGCCACGGCCGCCGAGCGTGTGCTCGCCGGTATCGTGCGGCGCGCGCAAGCGACCAAGAACGCGGAGGAGCTGAACGGCTACTTTGCTTCCGATGCGATGGTGCACAAGCTCTCCGAGCTTTCCACGCAGCTCCGCGGGCTGGGCGACTCCGTGCGCGCGGACGAGCTGGACTCCAAGCTCAAGAGCGCGAAGCAAAACGCGCTCCGTATCCTCCGCGACAAGACCGATCTGCTCGAAGACGACGGCAACGTCATCCGCTTCGGGACGCATCGCTTCAGCGTCAACACTCGCCCGCTAGAGCTCGCGATCGTGCCGCGCGAGGGCACGCTGAACGTGCACCTGACCGGGACCGACTTCTTCGAGCCGATTTCGAATCCGCTGCTGGATGGGGCGCGCGAGCTGTGGGACCAAGAGCTGGTCTCGGAGACGCGCGACGTGTACCGCGCGGAGTTCCTCGCCGTGAGTTTGCTGCAGGAGGCGGAAGCAGGAGCGGCGGGGCGGGGCGTCACCGAGCTGGAAGACGCCGCGCGCTCGGAAAAGCTCGGGGAGCTCGTGCGCCAAGTCGCGGCTGAGCGCATCGACGAAGGCTATGAGCGCGGCGTGCACGATCACGACGCGGCTTTGATCCTCGAAAAGGTGCTCAGCCTGCTCAAGGTCGCGGGCACGCTCCGTTACTCGCCCCGGGCGCGCGCCGCGGGGTGGCTCTTTTGGCAAAGCTTGCCGGCGGACCGCAAAAACTTGCTGGAGCGGCGCGCGCAGAGCGCCGGCCGCCTCCGCGAGCGCCTGAAAGACGGCAGCGCGGAGCAGGAGCTGTCCCGCGAGCTGGCGAAGGGCATCGCCGAATCGCTGGTTGCGCTCGGGCTGGAGGGTGAGGCGAAGAACGCCCGCTTTGCAGCTCGCTACATCGTGAGTGAGGTGTCGCACGAGCACGCCAAGTTCACTGAGAGCGGCGCCGCATCCGTCCTCCGTAAAGAGTTCTTGTCGCACCTCGAGCAAACCGGCGCCGCCCGCGGCTTCGAGGAAGACCTGCGCGTCCTCTCCGCGCATCCGCCCGAGCGCCTGCGCGTTGCGCTGTCTTACGTGGACGCGTTCTTACGCAGCGCCGGCAATGGCACGGAGTACCGCTTGGAGCTCGCGGCGCGCGCCGTGGGCGACGGCGACCTGGAGTTCGAGGTGTCGAGCGCCAACGTGGACGTCTCGGTGCCGAACCTGCTCGGCTCCCACCCCCGCGTCGCCGGGCGCGCGCTGCCGGTGACGCTGTTCGAGCTGCTCGAACGTGTCGCGACGTTCATCGAGGACCGCGCGCCGCGCTTTCGCGCGTTTCGCAGCTTGAAGACGGAGCTGGCCGCGCAGGCCCGCGATCGCTTGCGCCTCGGTGAGTACCTGCCCCGCGTGCTGACGTCTTTCGTGCGCAATCGGTTGATCGACGAGGTGTACCTGCCGCTGGTCGGCGCGAACCTGGCGAAGCAGCTGGGGGCGGCCGGCGCGGCCAAGCGCACGGACCAGATGGGCCTGCTATTGCTCGTTTCGCCCCCCGGCTACGGCAAGACCACGTTGATGGAATACGTGGCGAGCAAGCTCGGGCTCGTCTTCATGAAGGTGAACGGCCCGGCGCTGGGCACGGACGTGCACTCGCTGGATCCGAGTGAAGCGCCGAACGCGACCGCGCGCCAGGAGGTGGAGAAGATCAACCTCGGCCTCGAGATGGGCAACAACGTGATGCTCTACCTCGACGACATTCAGCACACGCACCCGGAGCTGCTCCAGAAGTTCATCTCCCTGTGCGACGCGCAGCGCCGTATCGAGGGCGTGTGGAACGGGCGGACTCGCACCTACGACTTGCGAGGCAAGAAGTTCTGCATCGTGATGGCGGGCAACCCGTACACGGAGAGCGGCGCGCGCTTTCAAATCCCGGACATGCTCGCCAACCGCGCCGACACCTACAACCTAGGCGACATCCTCGACGGCAAGCGGGACGCCTTCGCGCTCAGCTACCTGGAGAACGCGCTCACCTCCAACCCCGTGCTTTCGCCGCTCGCGGGTCGACCCGCGACCGACGTGCACAAGCTGATCGGGATGGCGCGCGGAGAAGAGGTTGCGCTCAGCGACCTGAGCTACGGGTACTCCAGCGCGGAAGCTCAGGAAATCACGGAAGTTTTCAAGCGACTGTTCACCGTGCAAGAGGTGTTGCTGCGCGTGAACCTGGAGTACATCGCCTCCGCCTCGCAAGACGACAAGTACCGGACGGAGCCCCCCTTCAAGCTGCAAGGCAGCTACCGCAACATGGCCAAGCTCACCGAAAAGGTGGTGAGCGCCATGAACGAGGAAGAGCTGCAGCGCCTCATCGACGACCACTACGCGAGCGAGTCGCAGACGCTCACGAAGGGCGCCGAGCAGAACTTGCTCAAGCTCGCGGAAATGCGCGGTCGCCTCTCACCACCGCAGAGCGCGCGTTGGGCGGAGATCAAAGACGCGTTCGCCCGCGTACAGCGGATGGGCGGCAGCGACGAAGACCCGGTGGCGCGGGTCACCGGCACGCTGTCGGGCCTGGACGTGCAGCTCAAGGGTATTCGGGAGGCGATAGTTTCGGCGCTGAGCCGTCCCAAAGCGGACGGCGGCTTGGGCGAGCTGGCCAAAAACCTCGGGGAGCTGTCGCGTCCCCGCGTCGAGGTTCGGCTCGAAGACGAACGCGACGGGGGGCTCATGCCGCTCTTGGTGCAGCAAAACCAGCTGCTCCAGCAGGCGCTGGGCGCGCTCGGCCAACGCGGTGGAGCGGAACGCGACACGAGCTTGCGCGAAGTCTCCGAGCTCCTCGCGCGGCTGACTCAGCAGCTCGAGCAAGGCGGGCTCGCGAGCTCGCGGAGGGTGGATGTGGAGCTAGGCGCGATCGGCCCAACGAACTTGTACCGTCCGCTGTCGTCCAACGATCTGTTCAGCGGCGGCGGCATCTTCGTCGCGACGTACGAGAAACCACCGCCGCTCGGCGCGGGGGTTCGGGTCGCCTTGCGCTTCCCGACGGGGCCGAGCTGTGAGCTCTCTGGCCGCGTGGCCTGGGTGCGGGACCAGCTCGGCGAGGACGCGCCGCCGGGGTTCGGCGTCCGCTTCGTGGACGTGCCGCAAGAGGCGCGCACCCTCGTGAAGGCCTACGCGGACGCGCGAGAGCCCTTGCTCTACGACGACTAGGCTAGCGGCGCGCTCCCCCCACGCGAGTTACTTGGCTCTCGAGAACCACAGACCGCTCTGCTTGCCCGCGGGAACGGCGTACACCACGCCGTCCCAAGGGTAGCTCGTGAGGTCGAAGCTGCTCACGCCTTCGGATAGAGTCGTGCGAGCGTCCAGCTCGTAGTTGTAGGCGACGAGTCGCCCGCTTTTGCGCTCGCTGTCCCAATCCTCCAGAAACAGGAGCGCGGGCATGAACCAAGCGAAGCGCACGTGCTCCGGCGGCACGCCATTGCCGACCGTCGACCAAGAGCTGGGCACGTTGGGCTCGGCGCCCATCCGCAGCTGCCCGGAAGAGCCGTCGAATTCGGCTACACGCGCGTAGAATTTGTCGCCGACGTACGAGGTGGCCGCCCCCGCGAACGGCGGCACGCCTTTGGCGAGCACCTCGTAGCCATCGTCGTTGAAGTGCGGCAAGTCACCGGCGACCCCATCGAAATTGACGAGCGCCTCCCCCGTCGCGGTGTTCCGCACTACCCGCTCCGCGAAGGTCTCGACGGTGCCGTCCCAGCGAAAATGCAGCCAATCTTGCGCAGGCAAGCCGCCGAGCGTCTGGTGATTGACTTGGACCACGCCATCCCACGTTTCGTTGGCGCCGCTGGTGAACACGGAGTCCGGGCTCGCGGCTTCGCCGAGGCGAAGCGGCTCCGAGCCTTCTCCCTGCCAAGCCCAGACGGTGCCGCGCTCGTCGTCGTCCACCTCGGTCAAGTACACGACGCCAACAGGAGCCGGCTCGCCCGCTACGGGCGGCCGCGTCGTGATCGCGCGCGCGTACCGAGCGTCGGCCTCGAACGGAAGCTCCACGGTCTCCAGCAGCTCGAACGTGCTTTCGTCCAAGCGAAGCAAGCTGGGGGTGGCGCTACCGCAGGGCGCTTCCGCGACGATCCACGCGCTCTGCCCGTCGCTGACCCGCGTCGGAGAGCGTTGAAGGCGGCACACGTCCGCAAGAACGGGCTCGGCCGAGATTTCGAGTGAAGCGTTCGTGGTGACGCGGTGCAAGCCGTCCGCGTCTTCGACCAAATAGGGACCATTCATGGAGACCACGCTCACGGGCTCGTTGCCCCACGCGTCGCCAGGGTCGAACTGGTCCGAAAAGCTCTTCAGCTCGCCGTCGGCCCAAAGCAAAACGAGGTTCGACCACTCCACCACTTCCTGGAGATCTCGCGCGATCTCTCGCGTCTCCCCTAACCACGGGTCCGCGAAGGTGTAGCCGTTTTTGGTCGGTACCAGGTAGCCTTGATCGTAGAGGCGAGGGTAGGGCCGTGCGGCGTCCTCGATCACGAGCTCTTGCACGGTGCAGTCGAGCTGGGTGAAACGCAGACGGCCATGCCCTTGCTCGTCCATGCTCTCCAAGAAGGGCAGGAGCCGGAACGGCGTGCCCGGCGCCTTGCCCATCAACCATGTACCGGCGTTGGGCGATACCGCGCAGCCCTCCCGCACGTCCTGACCGAAGAGATGAAACGTCGGCGTCTCGTCATCCGTGCGCCGCGCGCCGACGTGATAGAGCGTGTCCGCGTCGAGATCGACCACCACGCGGTTCCATGGGCCGTCCGCCACGAGGGAGCCGCGCCCATCGAAGTAGCGCTTGATCTCCGGCAGCGCCGCGTCCGCGCTGTCCGACAGACCCGCGGTGGGGTCGCAGCCGAGCAGTAGGAGACACAGCATTGCGTACGCGCGCCGCATGCACCCCTGAGGTAGCACTTTTGAGAGCGCACGGCGGATGCGGCCCGCTATAAAGACGAGGTGCCGAGGCTTGGGTTACTCCGCGGGGCGCTGGTCACCGAAGCGTCGCTCATCGGCGCCGCGCTCGGCTGGTCGTCTCCGGCGCTGTGCCAAACTGCGCCAAACGACGCTACGCCGGCGGTGGTGGTGGTGCGCGGCACGCCACCGGGGCCCGGAACGCCTGCGCTTTCACGCGCCCAAGCGCGCGAGCTGCCCGGCGCGTTCGGAGATCCGCTCCGCGCGGTCGATTCGTTGCCAGGCGTGGTCCCGACCATATCGGGCTTGCCCATCTTCTTCATCCGCGGCGCGCCACCCGCGAGCGTCGGCTACGTGGTGGACGGCGTCGAGGTGCCGCTCCTCTATCATGCGTTCCTCGGCCCCTCGGTGCTGCATCCGGGCTCGCTGTCCGGGGTCGTGCTGCAATCTGCGCCTGCGGACGTGCGCTACGGCGGAAGCGCTGGGGCCGTCATCGTCGCGGAGCCGTCGGCGCCCAGCGCTTCATTCCGGGGTGAAGCCAACCTGCGTTTGTTCGACGCTGGAGCGCTCGTGGAGTCTCCGTTCGCGAACGGAGCCGGCTCGGCCCTGGTCTCGGGCCGCTACTCATTTACGGGTTTACTCTACAGCGCGCTGAGTGCGGAAGACTTCGGCTATTGGGACTACCAGCTGCGCGTGCGGCGCAAGATCTCTCCGCGGGGTTCGCTGGGCGTCTCTGCGTTCGGCGCTGGCGATCACTACGGCGGGGAAGCGCTGGCGGGCGCGGTCGGCGGAGACACGGGCTTTCATCGGGTGGATTTGCGGTACACGCACGCCGCGCGCCGCGTCTCGGTTACGACCGGCGTTACCCTCGGGCGTGACCGGACCGAAGACACGAGCTCCTCTCTGACGGATCGCTCGTTGCGTGTGCGCACGGACCTCTCCGCCGATCTCGGCGCGGGCGTGGAGGCGCGCTTTGGCGCGGACGCCCGACTCAATGACATCGGGCTCTCCGTTGCGGAAAATCGCGCCGATCGCGCCGACCTGATCGATCTGTTTCCGACCCGCACGGACCATGCGATGGGCGGCTACCTGGGGGTGCGCTTCCGTCCTCATCGTCGGCTCAGCATCGAGCCCGGCGTGCGCGCGGACTTGTTCGCATCGCAGGGACAGCACGCGGGGGCGGTGGATCCCCGGCTCGCGGTCACGGCGCGCTTGTCCTCGATCGTGTCGGTCGAACACCGGTTCGGCGTCGCGAGTCAGAAGCCCAACTTCGTGCCGGGGGTGCCGGCGGCGCAGGTCGGCTCGCTCGAGCGAGGCTTGGTGCGAGGCATGCATGCCTCCAGCACCGTGCGAGTCGCATTGCCGTTGGAGCTCACACTCAGCGCGGGCGCGTTCGAGAGCCGCTACCAGAACGTCGTGGACCCCCTCGGCCAGGCACGCGAGTTCCGGCTGGACGCCGCGTCGCTGGACGAGCGGCAGAACCTGCTCGCGCGCGGCTTGGAGCTGCGTCTCGGCCGGCCGCTCACAAGGCGCTTGGGCGGGTACCTTTCGTACACGCTGTCGTGGGCGAGGCGCACGGACGGCCGTGAGGACTCCTGGTCCGGTTACGACCGTCGCCACGTGCTGCAAGGCGCGCTCGCAGTGGAGCTGTGGTGGAAGGTTCGGGCCGCACTGCGCGGCCTGTATTACTCAGGCTTTCCAGCGCTAGAGATTGGAGACGGCGGCGCGCTGCCCTCGTCCACGCGGCGCGCGCCTGGCTACGTCAGGCTAGACTGGCGCCTCGAGCGACCGTTCCGTGTGAGCGACCGCTTCCAGCTCTCGGTCGTCGCGGAAATGCTCAACGCCACCGCGGCCAAGGAAGCGCTCCGCTACGAGTGCGGCGGTCGCTGCGAGCTCGTCACCGCGGGCCCCCTCGTACTCCCGAGCGTGGGCGTCGAGGCCTTTTTTTAGCTGACTCTAAGGGCTTGCCGTCGCGACGGGGGGCGGCCAGGATGATAGCTGATGCTCAACACGGCGGACCTTGGTCGCAGCTTATCCAAAGAGCAGTACGACGCGGTCCTGCCGGGCCTGCGCACCGCGATGTTGGACGCGCAAGCGCGGCTCCGTAAGGCCGGCTTCTCCGTGGTCGTCATCGTGGGCGGCGCGGACGGCGCGGGCAAGAGCGAGACGGTCAACTCCCTACACGAATGGTTCGACGCGCGGTTTCTGCGCGCGGAGTCGTGGGCGCCGCCGACGGAAGAAGAGAGCGCGCATCCGGAGTTTTGGCGGTACTGGCTGTGGTTGCCCGCGGCGGGCCGTATCGCCGTGTTCTCCGGCGCCTGGTACACCGAGCCAATCCGCGATCGCGTCTGGAAGGGCATTTCGGATCGGGAGCTGTCGGAGCGAACGGGGACAATCAACAGCTTCGAGCGCACGCTTTCGGACGGAGGCACGCTGTTCGTCAAGCTGTGGTTCCACATCGGGAAGAAGGCGCAGCGCCGCCGCTTGAAAGAGCTTGCGAGCAAGAAGACGACTCGCTTCCGCGTCGTCAAGCAGGACTGGAAGAACCACAAGCACTACGACGACATCGTGAAAGTGACGGAGCAGGTCATCAGTCACACCAGCACCGGCTACGCGCCGTGGAACGTCATCGACGGCGAAGACACGCGCTACCGCAACATCACGGCCGGGCGCGCGATCCTGGACGCGGTCGAGGCGCGCCTGGCTCAGCCGCGTCCGACCCACGCCGCCCCGCGTCTGCCGAAGATCCCGGATCCCGGCACGCTGCTGGACAAGCTGGACCTCAGCGTGTCCCTCACCAAGCACGACTACGAAGCAAGCGTCGCGCGTTTGCAGTCACGCCTGTTCGGCTTGGTGCGCAAGCTCAAGAAGCGAGACAAAAGCGCTATTTTGGTGTTCGAAGGGCCGGACGCGGCCGGCAAAGGGGGCGCGATTCGTCGCATTACCTGGGCGCTGGACGCGCGAAGCTTCCGGCTGATTCCAATCGCGGCGCCGACGGACGAGGAGCGAGCGCACCACTATTTATGGCGTTTTTGGCGGCACCTGCCGCGGCGCGGCAAGGTCACGATCTTCGATCGTAGCTGGTATGGCCGCGTGCTCGTGGAGCGGGTCGAAGGCTTCGCGAGCGAGCCGGAGTGGCAGCGCGCATACCAAGAAATCAACGAGTTCGAGCGGGAGCTCTGGCGGAGCGGGGCCGTGCTCGCCAAGTTTTGGCTGCAAATCTCCGCGGAGGAGCAACTGCGTCGCTTCGAGGAGCGCCGCCAGAACCCGGCCAAGCGCTACAAGATCACCGCGGAGGACTACCGCAACCGCGAGCAGGCCAATCAGTACGAGGCCGCAGCCGCGGACATGATCGCACGCTGCAGCCCGCCCGAAGCGCCGTTCACCTTGGTGGAAGCGAACGACAAGCGCTTCGCGCGCGTGAAAATCCTGGAAACCCTATGCGACCGCTTGGAGGGCGCCTGCGACGAGTGACCGCCGCCGTGTGGCTCGCCCTGGGCCTCTCCGCGTGCGGCAACGCCACGCCGGCGGTCACGGAGGCCGTCGCGGACGTCGGCCCTCGCGACGCGAGCTACGATGGCGCGCTCTCGTTCGACGGGGTGGACGACTACGCCAGCTTGGGCACCGCGCGCGCACCTCATGTCGCGCGTGATCATACAATCATGCTCTGGTTCCGAGCGGAGGGCGCGGAGAGCGGCAACGACTCCCTGCAAGTGCTCTTCACGCTTCGTCGCTCGAACGAATCCGGAGTTGCGCTCGCCCTCGACGCGGACGTTCCGCTCGCTTACAAAGTTTTCGGCGAGCGGGACCTAGCCCGCGCTCCCAGCGCGACCTCGCTGCGCGAGTGGCATCACCTCGCCTTCGTCATTCAAGCCGAGCAGTCCCGCTTGTATTTGGACGGCGAGCAAGTTGGGGCGAGCATGGCCGAGCTCACCAATCGCACGCCGACGCAGGCGTTCTTGGGCAGCGAGGACGGCTTCCAGCACCCGTATCGTGGCGCGCTGGACGAGCTGCGGGTCTACGAGCGCGCGTTCGCGGACGAAGACGTCGCGGCCGTGGCGGCGGGGGAAGCTCCCAGTGACGCGGAGCCCATCGTTATGTACTTGCCCTTCAACGAGGCCGACGGAGCGCGCGCCTATGACCGCTCCGGTTTGGGCAACCACGCCGAGCTCGGAGACGGCGTCCCCGAGCTCATGCCGGCGCGCATCCGTCGCTGAGGTCCTTCGGTTCGGGCGCGAGCTCGCTTCACGTTCAAGAAACCCCGGAGTGTTATCGCGGAAACACCGGGCGGTGAGCCGCGCGCGCTTCCGACAACGCTATTGGCCCGCGCACGCTCGCGCTAACATGCCTCTATCGTGAAGCCCGAGATCGATTCGACTCAAGCTCCCGTCTACGTGGTGCGCTGGGGGCCGGACTTGGCGCTTCAGGAGCTCGACGCTCATTTCGAGGAAGTCATCGCGCTCGCGCTGAGCGCGCCGGGTTGCATCGGGCTCGTGATGGATATGTCGCGAAGCGGGCGCTCGGCGACGCTGCTCCGTGCGCGTGGCTCCGAGGGTCTGAAGCGCGCGTACGCGAACGTCGGCCACAAGATCGCCGGCGTCAGCCACGTCATCCCAGAGCCGCTGGCGCGCAGTATGATGAGCATCGTCTACTGGCTCATGCCCCCGCCGTTCCCCACCGAGATGGCCTTGACGGTGGAGGCCGGCGTGCAGTGGATACGCGACCGGTTGGCTTTGCGGCAGGGCCGGCAACTCGAGGCGCCGCAACCGCGGCACGTCTGAGCCTCGCTAGTCGTCGGCGAGCTTGCCCGACGGCCCGACACGGCTGAGGCTGACGGCCGCGTCGTCCACGAACAGCACGACCGGCTCGGAGCCTTCACTCCTCTGGGCGACGTTGCACACGCCCAGCACGAGGTCTGGCGACGCAGAGCCGGGCCGCCCGGTCAGATCGTAGAAGATCTCTCCGTCCAACCAGACCCGCAGGCGGCCTGCGCTTTGTGGCTCGTAGCGCGCTTCGAGATGAAACCAGCGACCCGCCTGCACCAGCGGTGGCGGATCCGCGACCGGCTCCAACAAGAAGCCGGAGTTGTTGTGAAACACGGAGAGCACGTAGTCGCCGGTGGGGATGCTGCGTATCTGTAGCTCCTCACCGTTTTTGAGCACGCCGTCGTCGCCGCGCGAGCGGAGGCGCATGATGGTGAGGTACGGCATGACCCGCTGCGCTTCGGGGATTAGGTACCAGGCGCTGTAATACGCGTCCGCGAGCGCACCCACGTCGTGCAGCAGCTCCGGCCCCTCCGGATCCTCTCGCCAACCGGTCGGATTGACGATCTTCACGGCGTGGTCGCCGCGATGGGCAAACTCGCTCGTGACTTCGATGGAGGACGGGCGAGCGGTGTCCGGCGTGTCATCCGCCCCCGGGGCGCTGGGAGTCAACGCCGCGCCCTCGCCGTCGCCCGTCCACTGCTCCAAGTTGCCGGACTCCGTGTCCGCGGTCCAAAGCAGATCATTTCCGACCTGCAACGGATCGCTGCAGCTGACCGCGAAGAAGAGCAGTGGCAGCGCGCCGCGCATGGCTCAGTCGATCGCGAAGCAATAGATGCGGCCAGCGCCGCCGGCCTGCTCGGTGTTGGCGCAGCTTCCGCCCTCATGGGCCGCGTTCCATGAGCTGTACGTCCCGGTGGTGGCCATGCCCGGCCCCATGCCGTCGCTGTGACCGACTTGGCCCTTGTCGTTGGCGTCATCCGACGTCCAATCTTTACAAGTGGCGGCCGCCTTGGTGCCGTCCGCCTTCGTACCGGTGAGGATGTCGTGCTCGTTGTCTTCCATCGGGCTGCTATTCCACTGCCCGTTGATCTCTTGGCCCTTCTCGTCGATGAAGAGCGTGTGATCGCCCTTGAGAGTCGGGGAATGAAGGGCCGTCAGATCTTGCGCGATGAGGACGCCCTTGGCGTTGTGCCAGGGTCCTGAACCGATGCGGCTCTTCGCGTCCACCGTGCTCGTGCTCAAGTAGGCGTGAAAGGTGTGGTCGCCAATACCGGCCGCCACCGCCAGGTCCTGACAGCGCTTGTCGGACATTTCTAGCGAGCCGAGCTTGCCGGTCGTGCGGGTATCGCTCGTGACGAAGAAAGTCGTCTTCGATTTGCCGCCACCGCTCCCGCCATTGCCGGCGCTGCCGCCACCGGTGCCGGCGCTCGCCCCACCTCCGCCCGTCGCCGCGCCGCTCGCACTGCCGCCCGCGGACGAACCGCTCGCGCTCGCGCCGCCGGCAGCACTGCCCGCGCCGCCCGCGCTGCTTCCGCTCGAGCTCGTGCCGCCGCTGCTCGTGCCGCCGCTATTCGTACCGCCGCTGCTCGTCCCGGCACCAACCATGCCGCCGCCGCTGGAGCCCGCCGTGCCACCGCCGCCGCCGTCGTCGTTGCTGCACGACACGACGAACGCGGCCAGGGTGATGCCGATACGACCCACGTCTCGAAAGCGAAGAGCCATGATTACACCTCGGAGTTAGAGTGACTGCGCTCGGCAGCGTCCGACGGCCGCCAGTTTCGTACGATTCGGATCTAACTGCGAACCGCACCCTTCGCAAGCGACGCTTTGAGTCGACGATCGTGAAGCCACGCGAGGAGCGCAGGCAGCCACAGCACGGTTGCCGCGAGGCAAGTCAGCTCGCCCACGGCCGCGCTGAGGCCGAAGCTATGGATTCCCTTGTTGATTGAGGAAAGGAGCGCGAAGTATCCAATGCTCGTGGTGAGCGAGCAGAGCGTGAGCGCCCCACCTGTCGCCAGTACGACGTGGCGCAGTTTGGTCCCACCCTCGAATCGGTAGCGCTGCATCATGTTGTGCGCGTACTCGGCGCCGATGCCGATGGTGATCGGCAGCGCGACGAAGTTCAGGAAGTTGAGCTTGATGTCGCTCAGGTACAGGAACGCTACGAGCCCCCCGACCCCGACCAGCCACGGGACGAACACACCGAGCGCTAGCTTGTTCCCGCGGAACGCGATGAGAATGATGAGGAAGGTGCCGAGCGCGCTCACGAGGATGGCGCGAGGCGCGTCCTGCCCGATCGTGTAAATCATGTCGGCGAAGATCACGGCGCGGCCGGAGCCGTGAATGACCTCGCCGTTCGGCAGCGTGACGTGGCGGAAGCTGTTCGCCCAGTGCATGAGGTACCTCGCGTCCCAAACGCTGCGGCCCTCGCGGGGCGCAATGTACACGATGCGCCCGCGCGTTCCGTCTCGCTCCGTGAAGGAGCGCGCGGCTTGCTCCGGCAAGTCCTCGATGCCGATCGGCTCGAGCGGGCCTTTCGGCAGGTGCGGCTCGATCTTGGACCAGTCCGCGTCGCCGATGAAACCACGGCTCCGGGCGCGTTGGATGCGGTCGCGCATCTCCGCGATGAGGGGCAGCTTCTCTTCCTGATCTTTGGGGAGCAAGGAGAAGATGCTGACTGTGTTCTGAAAAGGCTCTTTCTCCGGCCCGGCCGCAACGCGGCGACGTTCCAGCTCGGCTTCGAGCGGCTGCACCTGGTCCACCCGATCCGTCACGATGGCGATGCCGTCTTGCCCGACGCGCCCCACCACTTGATCCACCTGATGTGTGAGTCGCTTGGCGGCCGACGGATTGGAGGCGTCGTCGTTACCGACGTTCCTCATGTTGTATTCCATCGGATCGTCGCGGAAATACAGGGCGGTGAGCGCGAGGGCCACGATACCGACGGCCGCGCCCACGCCGGCCACGAGCCGAGGCGCGCCCAACCCCAGGCGCTCGAACGCGACCCCGAAGTAGCGACCGATGTTGATCGACTGCGAGCCTTCCTTGTAGGCGGGCCACACCTTCTCGCTCGCCGCGAGGAGCGCGGGCGTGAACAAGTACGTCGTCGCCCAACAGAACATCATGCCGTAGCCGCCGATGATGCCGAAGTGCTTGAAGCCGCGGAAGTCCGTGACGACGAGCGAGCCGTACGCGAGCGCGCCCGTGGCGGCGGAGGCGAGCGTCGGAATCCACGTGTCGCGGTGCGCGATGCGAATGGCTCGAGCCACGCTCGCCATCTCGTCCCGGCGTGCTTCCACGTAGCGTGCCATGTACACGATACCGTAGTTGATACCGTTGCCGGCCACGATGCTGACCAAGAACCCCGTCGAGCTGTTCAGGTAGCCTATCGTGAAATAGGTGGTGCCGAACGTCCATAGAAGACCGACCAGCAGCGCCCCGCCCATCGTGAGCACCACGCGCAGCCGCAAGAAGTACAGGTAAACGATGAGCAGCACCCCGCCAACGCCGATCGCGCCGACGTGCAGCAAATCCCCGGTGATGCGGTCGTACTCTTCCTGCCCCGTGACGACGTCGCCCGTGTACTGCGCCACCATCGTCGGCTCGAAGCGCTTGGGGTCGACCTTCGCCACCGCCGCTTCTACCTTCCGGCGCAGCTCCATGATCTTGGCTTTGCCGCCCACGGGCGTGCGCACCAATATTGCGGCATAGCTGCCCTCTTTGTCTTCGTAATAGCCGTTCGGAAACGTGGGGCCGCTGGCGGGCCCGGTCGGCTTCTTCGCGCTCAGCTCTTTCTCGATCGTGTCCGCGGTGATGGGCGGCGGCTCTTCCTCGTCGTCCAGCAAGGAGCCTTGTTGCTTACTGACCTCCCAGTCGTAGCGCTCGGTGATGCGCCCGTGCGCCTTCTTCAAGTCTTCCAGGCTGGCGTAGTAGAGCGCGTTCTGTTCGAAGAACGCTCGTGCGTCCTTCACGCCGTAGTCCACGGCGCCAACCCACTCCTTGCCGATCGCGTACAGCTCCGGCACGAGCGCATCCACGCAGGCCTCGAGCTCCTTTTGGTGCCCCGGCGTGGCGGTGCGCACGATGATGCTGAGCGTGGCGTTGCCGGCCAAACGCTTGCTCACGCGGCGCATCTCGATCACGCTCTCTTTGCTGTCGGGCAAAAGCTCGGAGAGGTCCAGCTTCAGCGCCAGCTTGGAGGCCGAAATCGCGGTCGGGATCATCGTGAGCACGGCCAGGGCCACCAGCAGCCACGGCCGGCGCGCTTGCAGCAGAGCCAGCGTTTCTAGCCAACGGGGCAGGTGGCGTTCGGGGTCGTCGGCTTGGAGCTCGGGCTCTTGGGCGGCCATGCGGTGCCTGCCCTGTTATCACAAAGCGAGCGCGAGCCCTCCGCTCAGACCGAGCCATAGGTAAGGCAAATGACCGACCGTGCCCTGCGGCAGCTGCGAAAGGGCTGGTGCGAAAGGGAACACGGTTGCATAGGCCCCCAGGAAAGGGCTGACGACGCTGCGCTCGGACCAGCAAACGTGGATTCCAACACGCCCGCCCGCGCTGAACGCCGTGTCTCGCATCGGTCGCTCGGAGGAGCGCCCCGTCAGCTCCTGCCTCGTGAGCAGCATGCTCGCGTCGATGCTCGCATCGAGCGGAGCATGCGCGAAGACGTAGCGAACGCCGAGCGCGACGTCGAAGCGTGAAAGCTCCGCGCTGCCGGCGCTGGCGCCCGTGTAGCGCACCTCGGACTGGGGAGCGTAGCTGGTGCCGAGGGTGAAGCGGGCGTCGCCGGCGCCGAGCGCGACCCCCAAAGCCGCGCTCGGTAGCGCCACGCGCACGGTGTCGGAAAGCGGCGCGCTCACGTCGCCGCGGGCGCCCAGCTCGATGCGCACGCGGGGAAGCTTCGAAGGCTGCTGAGCGGGAGCTGGCGGCCGAGCCACCGCTTCCGGGACGGGCGGCGGCTCCGGCTCCGTCGGGGGCGGTGCCTCCTCCGGCGTTGCCGCGTCGCTTCCGAGGTCCGGAGGCATCAGCGCGACGACGGCGAGGACGGACACGAAGTGCGCAC
Organism: Polyangiaceae bacterium; assembly: GCA_029266615.1. Lineage (GTDB taxonomy): Bacteria > Myxococcota_A > Polyangia > Polyangiales > Polyangiaceae > PMG-095. Next base: position 12,512 of record JAQSWN010000019.1, on the reverse strand, counting down.
GGCGAGCGCAGTCACGTGCCGCGTCGCGATAGACTCTCACGGTGGTTTTACCGTCTCGCGTGATCGCAACGGCGATGGTGGCCCCGTGATCGCTCACCATGACCTTGGCGTCTGCGGGCACCCCTGCGCGCTGCTCCGGTGTCGTGAGCTCTCTTACCTCGGCTTGGATGGACGCGGGCGTCGGGCAATCCGAGTCGCTCGTGACCAGCAAGGCGTCCACTCGTGTCATACTTCCCGCACGCGGCGCCCGATGGGCCAGCTTTTTTGCTGACGCGGGCGTTTTTCGACAAGGCGAAGATGGCAGCCCCCCTGGATCAGGACACGAACGTGCTGGTCAGAGAGCTCCGAGCCGAGGCGGCTCCGGCGGAAGCGCCCCCCGAGACGGGGAAAGCTCCGTCCGCGGCGTCTTTCGAGGAGCTCTACGAGCGGTGGTTCGCGGACGTATCCCGCTGGGTACGGGCGCTCGGCGCGCGGGAAGCCGATCGCGATGACCTCGTGCAGGACGTTTTTCTGGTCGTGCACCGGCGCCTTTCGGATTTCGACGGACACAACGTGGCAGGTTGGCTTTATCAAATTGCTCGACGCAAGGTGCGGGACCATCGCCGCTTGCTTTGGGTCAAGCAGCTCTTCGGCAACACCAGCGTGCCGCTCGTGGACGCGACGCTCTCGACCGATCGCAGCCCCCTACGAGAGCTGGAGACGAAGCAAAAGCGAGAGCTGCTCGAAGAGCTGCTCGGCAAGCTCAACCCCGACCAGCGTGCGGCTTTCACTCTCTTCGAAATCGAGGGCAACAGCGGCGAAGAAATCGCCGCGATCCAATGCGTGCCCATCAACACGGTGTGGGCGCGCATTCACAAAGCGCGTAAAAAGCTCCAAGAGCAGGCCGAGCGCGTTGAGAAGCGGCCGAGCCGTCGGAGGCCGACGTGAAGAGACTCTTGGAAGACCGAGACCCCTCGCTGAACGCGCTCACGGAGCTCGTCGCCAGCGCGGAGCGGCACGTACCGAGCCCTTTCGCGAAGCGAGCCATGGAGTCGCGCATTGCGCGCGCGCTCGCGGCCGCCCCGCGGCGCGGTGGCTTTCTCCGACCGGCGCTGGTCGGCGCGGGCGCGCTGCTCATCGCGGCAACCGCGGCCGCGGCCGGGTACTCGCTGCTCGCGGCTCCACCCAAGCCCGGTCCCGCCCCCATTGCGCCTCCAGCCACCGTCGTCGTGCCGCCGGCGATCGCGCCCACCCCGGCCGTGTTGCCGGTGACCCCACGCACGGACGCGCAGCCACCAGCCGCAGAGCCGTCTGCGACCTCCGCCGCCAGCAAGCGCGCGGTGGACAAGCCCGCTGCCGGCGAAGATCCGACGAAAGTGGCGGAAGCCGTACGCGCGCTGCGCAAGCAGGGGGACGCCGCGCGCGCGCAGCAGCTGCTGGACCAGTACCTGCGCACCAATCCGCGCGGCGCTCTTGCGGAGGACGCGCTCGCGCTCTCAATCGAAGCGGCCGCCGCCCGCAAGGATCCGCGGGCGGTGGACTACGCCAAGCGTTATCTGGCGCGCTATCCGAACGGCCGCTTCCGCGGCGTCGCCGAGCGCGCCCTTTCGCGCTGAGTCGGCGGGCCGCTACGTCGGCAGGCAAGTGCCGTCGTAAGTGTCGCATACTTCGTTCTGCGCGCAGCCGTCGCTGTTCTGGCAATCACCGCAGGCGCCCGACTCCGTGCAGAAGGGCTTCGCGTGGTCGGCGCAGTCAGCGTCCGTCTCGCACGCCTCGCAGGACTGGGTCGCGGTGTCGCAATGCGGTCGGTCTTCCGAGCAGTCCGCGTTACGGTCGCACTCGCGGCAGGTGCGGGTCTCCGTGTCGCAGCGCGGTGACTCTTGCGGGCAATGCACGTCCTTGAGGCATTGCACGCATTCCTGCCGCGCGGAGTCGCATGCGGGGGCGTAGCTCTGCGTGCAATGCGCGTCTTCTTTGCACTCCACGCATTGTCGCGTCTTGGTGTCGCATGCGGGGGCGAAGCTGCTCGTGCAGTGCGCGTCTTCACCGCACTCTACGCATTTTTGCTGCGCGACGTCGCAAGACGGATTGAAGCCGCGATCGCAATCCGAGTCCCGCTTGCACTCCACGCACTTCATAGTCTCCGTGTCGCAAGCGCCGCCAAACAAGCTGGTGCAGTCCGAATCTTCTCGGCACTCACCGCATTCGTGCGTCTGCGTATTGCACGGTCCAAGCAGGCAGTCGTCGTCCGATGAGCATTGCACTTCTTCGCACTCCTGCTTTCCGTTGCAGATCAGCGCGCCATAAGGACCCGCGCAGTCCGCGTCGCTTTTGCAGGGCCCGCATGTGTTCGTTTCTTGCGAGCAGCCGAGCGGCTCCTCGCAGTCGTCCGCCTCCAAGCACAAGCCGAAGCGGGGGCCGGGGAGACCGGCGGAGTAGCCGCTATCACCGTCGCTCGGGGTGCCGACGCTCTCGTACAGGCGAAGCTCCGGCTTCAGCTGGTCGCAGCTGCGCGCCACGACCGAAGCGGCGTTACAAATGCTGGGCCCCACCTTCAAACAGCCGGTCACGCAGGCTCCCGCGTCGAAGCTGCCGCAGCTCGGCGCGCGATCGCACAAGCTGCTGCAGTACTCGGCGCAGGCGACGGTTTCTGTCAGCTCCGCGCAGGTCAACCTGTCGGGTGCCGACTGGGCTTTGCACGCTTGCGGTGTCAGTCCGCTCTCGCAGGAGCTCCGACAATCCGAAAGCTCGAGCTCGCACGCTTCGAGCGAGGAGCACAGATTGTCGCAATAGGAGGGGCAGGAGCTGTCAGCGCTCGAGCTGCTACAGCCCCCGACCGACGCCACCACACCGAAAAGCACACCCGTCCAGGCACCACCGATCCAATTCGCCCACGCCATGGGCGGATACTGCCATCGGTGGGGGCACGATAGGAAGGGCCAAAGGCTCGGCGTTCAGCGGCACGCGTTGCTGGTCAAGCACGCTCCGTCGCAACGCCCGCTGTAACAAGTTGCGTCCGCGCTACAGGACTCTCCGGCGTGCGCGAGCTCGCGGCACACGCCGTCGTCGCAGCGCGCGTAGGGAGCACAGATGCTTGCCTCCGCGCCGACTCCCTTGGCGCACGGCTCGCCGGCCGCGGGCTTTTTCGTGCACGTCCCGGCGTCCAACGGATTGACCGGTAGTTGGCAATATTCGTCGTCTGGGCACTCGTCCGGAAAGGCGGCCCGGCAAGCCGCACCTGCGGCGACGCGCGGCACGCACTCCCCCGCCAGCGGCAGCACCGTCTTGATTTCGCACGATAGGCCCCCCGCACACAGCGAGCCGTCGAGCGAGCAAGGGTCGCCCGCTTCTCCGCTGAGCACGTCCTCGATGACCAGGCACTTGCCGGGAGTTTTGGCGGCTGCATCCTCGCCCAGGCAGATCAGCCCGTCGGCGCAGTCCGGCTCGCCCTGCTGACAAGCCTCGTCTTTTCGAGAGGGGGTGACACAGAAGCCCATAGCGCTGCACTTCAAGCCGCTCGCGCAGTGGTCGTTGCTCACGCACTTACCGCCCGCTTGCTCGTACGGTGCGCATTGGCCGGGGCACGCGCTCGCGACCTTGCAGTATTGGTTGCCGCTGCACTGTGCGTCGAGCTCGCAGTCGTCCCCCTCGGCTGCGGTTCCCTCGATCGCGGCTTGGCAGCTCGGCGGTTCGCGTTGGCTCAGCCCTTCGCAGCCGCGCGCGACGACGTCCTCCAGGCACTTCTGAACCTTGTCCGCATGGTATTTCACGCGGCCGGCCGTGATGGCGTCTGGCAACGTGGCCAGCTCCTCCTCCGCGGTGATCGTGAACTCCTTCACGCAGTCCTCACCAGGGCGGAAGAAGCTCCACAGATCGCCGACGCAGCCAGCAAATACTTCGCACACCGCTTGCGCGTACTGGGCGGGCAACTCCTCGATCGTGATACCGCCGGCGGCGCTGCCATCCGGATCACCCGAGCTCGTCTCGTTACCGCCGCACGCCGCGGTCAGACTCATCACGCCGAGCACCGACGCCAGCCGCATCGATCGCTTACGCCTACCCATAGTTGTCTCCTCGGTGGAAGCCTTGCAAAGAGAGAGCCCCCAGCAACCAGCGTGCCAGTCCCGGCTGGGAACCGAAAGCACGATTTGAGAGGCGTTCGGAGCGCGCGGCGTGACAGAGCGTTCACACCCACACGTGGCTCCGTTCACGGCCACGGCGGTGGCGTTCGTAGCGCTCGCTGCGGCTTCGGTTGCGCGGTCCTGTCGGCGAGTCCATCGCTGGCCTCGTGAGCAGCTGGAAGCCGAGCTGTGAACCCTGCGCAGACGCCTCGCCTCACCGACTCGGCGCCGGGGGCGCTAGCGGGCGTCCCAGTCGTGCAGTGACTTTGTAATCACTGACAGCTGTGTGTCAGGGATCGATCCCGATTGTGGCGCGAATTGTTGAATGGTTTCGCGGTACTGCCGGCTCGGTTCGGCCGGTGCTAAGGCTTGCGCCCGATGCCCAAGCCGCCCAAGCATGCGCCGCCTCCTGAGCCCGATGCGATCGTGATTCGCGGGGCTCGCGAGCACAACCTGAAGAACGTGACGGTGCGGATCCCAAAGCACAGCCTGGTGGTGCTGACGGGGGTGTCCGGCTCCGGCAAGTCTTCGCTCGCGTTCGATACGCTGTATGCAGAAGGGCAGCGGCGTTACGTGGAGAGCCTTTCGAGCTACGCACGGCAGTTCTTGGGGCAGATGGAGAAGCCCAAGTACGACACGATTCGCGGGCTCTCGCCGACGATCTCGATCGAGCAGAAGACGGCTTCGAGCAATCCGCGCAGCACCGTCGGCACGGTCACGGAGGTGCACGACTACTTGCGCGTGCTGTACGCGAGCATCGGCGTGCAGCATTGCCCGAAGTGCGGCGTGAAGGCCGCGGGCCAGAGCGCGGAGGCTATCGTGCGCGCGCTCATGGCGTGGCCCAAAGGGGAGACCCTGACGATTCTGGCGCCCCTGATGAGGCAGCGTAAGGGTGAGCACAAGGACGTGCTGGAGAACGCGCAGAGCAAGGGTTTCGCGCGGCTCCGCGTCGACGGGCGTATCGTGAAGCTCGGGCAGGAGCAGGTCACGCTCGACAAGAAGAGCAAGCACGACATCGACATCGTCATCGACCGCATCAAAATCGAGCCGGACGCGCGCGCGCGAATTACGGACTCGGTGGAGACGGCGTTACGCGAGGGTGAAGGCAAGCTCGTGGTGCTGGACGCCAAGGACGAAGAGACGGCTTTCAGCGAGAAATGCGCGTGCCCGAAGTGCGGTATGTCGTTTCAGGAGCTTTCGCCCCTAGCGTTCTCGTTCAACTCGCCGATCGGCTTTTGCGCCGACTGCAATGGCCTCGGCTCGCGGCCGGAGATGGATCCCGAGCTGGTGGTGCCGAACCCGGAGCTGTCGATCAAGGACGGCGCGGTGCAGCCTTGGGCGACCGCGGTGCAGCGCGGGGAGGGCTGGACGGCTTCCGAAATCGACTACGTGGTGAGGCTGCTGAAGATCAAGCTCACGACCCCGTGGAAGCAGCTGACGAGCGCGCAACAAAAGGGCGTGCTGTGGGGGACAACAGCGAAGGGCTACGAGTGGGAAGGCTTGTGCAACCAGCTGATGCGGCGCATGCGCGCCACCTCCAGCGAGGACATGAAGCAGTGGTACATGCGCTATTTCTCGAGCAAGCCGTGCCCGACCTGCCGCGGCGCGCGCCTGAAGGCGGAGAGCCGCGCCGTGAAGATTTCCGGCATGAGCCTGACCGACTTGGCCGAGAAGCGCATCGAAGACGCCTTGCGCTGGGTGGACGGCGTGGAGCTCAAGGGCGCCGATCAGGAGATCGCGGTGGAGCTCCGGAAAGAGATCCGCGCTCGGCTCGGCTTCTTGCTCAACGTCGGGCTCGGCTATTTGACGCTGGATCGCGCGGCCGCGACGCTCTCGGGCGGGGAGAGCCAGCGGATTCGTTTGGCGTCGCAAATCGGCTCGGAGCTCACGGGCGTGGTCTATATTTTGGACGAGCCGTCCATCGGCCTGCATCAGCGCGACAACGGGCGGTTGCTCGCGACGCTGGAGGCGCTGCGCGACCTCGGTAACTCGGTGGTCGTCGTCGAGCACGACGAAGAGACGATGGCCAAGGCCGACTACCTGATCGACTTCGGCCCTGGCGCGGGCGAGCTCGGGGGCCACGTGGTCGCGGAGGGCACTCCCGAGCAGGTGATGAAGATGAAGGACTCGCTCACCGGGGCGTACCTCTCGGGGCGCAAGAAGATCGAGCTGCCAGCCGCGCGCCGCGCCGGCAACGGCAAGTTCATCGAGGTGAAGGGCGCCACCGAGCACAACCTACGTAACCTGGACGTGAAGTTCCCGCTCGGCGCGCTGGTTGCGGTCACGGGCGTGAGCGGCGCCGGCAAGAGCACGCTCGTGAACGGCATCTTGTACCCGGCGCTCTCACGCAAGCTCCACGACGCGCGTATGCAAATGGGCGCGCACAAGGCGCTGCTCGGCACCGAGCACGTGGACAAAGTGATCGCCATCGATCAAAAGCCGATCGGTCGCACGCCGCGCAGCAATCCGGCGACGTACACCAAGGTTTTCGACCAGATTCGCGACCTTTACGCGAGCACCAACGAGGCGCGCGCTTACGGCTACGACGCGGGGCGCTTCTCGTTCAACGTGAAGGGCGGGCGCTGTGAGGCGTGCGCGGGGGACGGCGTACGCCAGGTGGAGATGCACTTCTTGCCGGACGTGTACGTCACGTGCGAAGAGTGCCGCGGCCGGCGCTTCAACGACGCAACGCTGCGCGTCGCCTTCAAGAACAAGAGCATCGCGGACACGCTGGAGATGAGCGTGCTCGAAGGGCTGGACGTTTTTTCCGTCCACACGCAGATCATGCGCGGCTTGCAGACGCTGGCCGACGTCGGTCTCGGTTACGTCAAGATTGGCCAGCCGTCGCCAACGCTATCCGGAGGCGAAGCCCAGCGCATCAAGCTCGCGCGCGAGCTGTCGCGCGTCGGCACCGGCCGAACCATTTACATCTTGGACGAGCCGACCACCGGCTTGCACTTCGCGGACGTGGAAAAGCTGCTGGTCGTCCTGCAGCGCCTGGTGGACGCGGGCAACACCGTCGTCGTCATCGAGCACAACTTGGACGTGATCGCCCACGCGGATTGGGTCATCGATTTGGGGCCGGAAGGCGGCACCGGAGGGGGCCAAATCATCGCTCAGGGCACGCCCGAGGAGGTCGCCCGGGTCGCGGCCAGCCACACCGGCCGCTACCTGCAGGAAAAGCTGAATCAGCTCGGCGGCTCGGTGACGCAGCCTTCCCGCGCGGCGACGAAACCGGTGGGGCGCGCCAAGACCGCGCGGATGGCGAAGGCGGGTTGATATGGGCAACTGGCTCATGGTCTCGAGCGCGAGCGGCTTCTTGGCGGTCGCGCTCGGTGCTTTCGGTGCGCACGGTTTGCAGTCTCGGTTGGAAGGCATGGCCGACGGCGCCAAGCGGCTGGCCTGGTGGCAAACCGCCGCGCACTACCATCTGATGCATGCCCTCGCGCTGGCGGTGGTCGCGCTGGTGATCGCCAGGGCGCCGCAGGCACGCTTCGCCGGTTACGCGTTCACGGTCGGAACCTTGCTGTTCAGCGGCAGCTTGTACGCGATGACGCTTGGGGGGCCGCGCGCACTTGGGGCAATCACGCCGCTCGGTGGGCTCGGCTTTCTCGCAGGTTGGGGCATCCTGCTCTGGTGCGGTTTCTCGCTCGGCCGATCCTGATGCTAAGCTCGGCCTCGTGGCAAACGCCTGGCCGCCCGTAGCTGAAGCCGACCCGACGCCGGTGGGGCGCACGCTGTCGGTCGAGGAGTGGTTGACGCTAGACGAGGATGAACCCGGGGAGTGGGTCGATGGCGAGTTGGTGGGGGAAGAGATGCCGGACGCTACGCACGAGCTAGTCGTTTCGTGGCTCATCCGCGCCGTCGGGGCGTGGCTTGGACCCGAAGGCTTCGTCTTCGGCTCAGCGATCAAGCTGCTTACCGCCGAAACGCGGGGAAGGAAGCCTGACTTGGCAATCCTCCTGCCCGGCAGCAAAGCGCCGCCACGCAAAGGCCCATGGCGTGAGCCGCCGGACATCTTGGTCGAAGTCGTGACGCCCACCCCGCGCGACGAGCGGCGTGATCGCGTCGAGAAGATGGCCGAGTATGCCCGCTTCGGGGTGCGCTTCTACTGGCTGGTAGACCCCGCCCTAAGCGCGTTCGAGATGTTCGAGCTTACCCCGGAGCGCAATTACCAGAAGCTAGTCGGCGTCACCGAAGGCGTCATCGAGAAGGTGCCAGGGTGTGAGGGACTGAGCATCAGCGTGGATGCGTTGTGGAGAGAGTTGGCGAGGCTCACGGATTAACGAAGGAGGATCGAATGCACGTTCGGGGACTGGGTAGGATGACGGCGGCGGTGTTGTTGGCTGCATCGATGTGGAGCTGCAGCGAAGACTGCGAAGACGAGATCGCCGCCGGATCGCGCTTTTTGGCTGCGAACCAAGCGTGCGAAACCGATACCGATTGCGTGGTCGTCTCGACCGGCTGCCACACGTTCGAAGGCGGCCTCTGCTCCCAAGCCCATTTGAACCGAACCGCCGCAAATAGCGCGGAGTGGGCGAGCATCCAGGCGGACTTGGAGGAGTGCGAGAGCGGTTGCGCGGTTTGCGCCGCCGCGCTCGTTCCGGCGCAGTGCGTGGACCAGCGATGCACCAAGCCTTGAGTCAGTGAGGCTGGACGCCTCGCTTTCGAGATCTTTTGTGACGATCATCGGTGCTCTGAAGTGGGCATCTGACGCACCGATCGACGGCCCTTGGCTGTTTGCGCTCGTGAAGCCGAGACGAGGGGGCGCATCATGGCCCCATGCTCAAGCGTGGGGTTTGGTCGGTTGCGGCAACGCTTTCGTTCGTGGTCGGCTGCGGGCGGGTGGATACGCCGCCGGAGGAGGTCGGCAGTAGCGCTCAGCGCTTGAACGCGGGCGGAGCGATCTTGGGCTTCGAAGACGCGAGCACGTGGCACGGGCCAGGCAGCGTCACGAGCAGCGCCGTATTCAGCCAAGGCGCGGCCTCGCTGGCCGTAGACCCGCCCGGCTCGTACGCGCGCTACACCAGCGACGCCTTCGAGCTCATCGGCCAGCTGCGCAGCATCGCGTTGGATTTTCAGCTGCCGGGCACGCCGCCCAACCCGAGCTGGAACGGCTCGGTTCAGGTCTTCGTGACCTGCGCGCAGAGGAGCGTGAGCCTGGAGTTCGTCGGGCAAGTCGACCTCGCCGGCAAACCGCCCGGCGTGTTCAGTCAGCTGGAGTTTCCGGTTCCAGCGACCCTCCGCACCAAGCTCGGCAGTGGCTGCAGCAACCTCAAGGTAACCATCGGCATCAACGCGCCGAGCGGCTCGGCCCAGTACCTGATCGATAACTTGAGGCTGCGTACGGAGCTGCTGGCTCTCTACGAGTTCGAGGATGGGGCCGCGCGCGCCACCGATACTTCCGGTTACGATCGGCACGGCACCTTCGTCGGGGGCGCGGTGATCGCGGCGGACACGGAGCGTGGCGCGGGCCTCAGCCTGAACGGCACCACCGCTTACGTGGAGCTGCCGAGCGGAATCACGGACGAGGCCACCGACCTTACGGTCGCGACTTGGGTGAAGGTGAATCAGGCCAGCGCCTGGAGCCGCATCTTCGACTTCGGCGGCCCCAACGGCTTTCTATTTCTCACGCCCTCGACGCACGACGGCTTGCTGCGCTACTCCGCGTTCACCAGCTTCGACCACGAAGGCATCGTGACCGCGCCCGCGCTCCCGGTCGGCGCTTGGAAGCACGTCGCGGTGACGAGCCGAGGCCGCGAGTACCGGCTGTACGTAGACGGGGTGGAAGCGGGCAGCGCGCTCGGTGAGCCGGTGACGCCCGCGCAGATCGGCTCGGGGTCGGGGCAGTGGCTCGGGCGTTCGCGCTTTCCGGATCCGCTGTTGAACGCCAATCTGGACGACTTTCGCGTCTACGACCGCGTCTTGACCCAACCCGAGATCGCCAAGCTGGCGGCGGCGCAGTCCGGTTACGCCCACTACCGCTTCGAAGAAGCATCCGGCACGACGGTGCTGGACAGCTCTCGCTTGCAGTTGCACGGCACCGTCGTCGGTACCGCGTCGCGCGAGCCGGGTATCATCGGGCGTGCGCTGCGGCTGAACGGTGGTCACGTCCAGTTACCCGAAGGCGTTGTCGCGAGCTGCAGCGATTTCTCGTTCGGGGCTTGGACCAAGCTCCGCCAAAATCAGCCGTGGAATCGCGTCTTCGACTTCGGTAACCCCGACTTGTCCAGCTTCATGTACCTGAGCCCGGCCGGATTCGGTGCGGCTGGCCAAGAGCTCCGCTTCGCGCTCGTGACGCCGGTCGGCATTCACGATCTGGGCTACCCGTTCCAGATGCCCTTGGAGGAGTGGGCGCACGTCGGCGTAACCCTGCGCGATCAAACCGCGACGTTGTTCGTCAATGGGCGCGCCGCTTCGTCCGTTTCGGGGGTCGTGTCGAATCCTTCCGACATGGGCGAAACGCTGCAGAACACGTTTGGGCGCTCGCTCTTCAATGACCCGAGCTTCGTCGGCGCTCTAGACGACGTGCGCTTCAGCTGCCGTGGTTGGGATCCACGAGAGCTGGGCCAGCTGGCTCACCCGCCGTTGCCCGCCAATGCCCCCAACCAGCGCCCGCTGAGCGGGGCCATCACGGACGTGCACGACCCCGCCATCATCGCCGCGCCGGGCGGCTACTACGTGCTGTCCACCGGCCCCGGCTTGCTCACGCGCTTCTCGGCGGATCTGACCAGCTTTACGTTCACGGGCCAGGTTTTCCCGGAGAATCCGCCGTGGGTGGTTGAGCGCTTCGGCAACTTGGACTCGTTGTGGGCGCCGGACATTTCGTTCTTCGGCGGCACGTACCACCTGTATTACGCCGCCTCGACGTTCGGCTCGAACAGCAGCTGCATCGGCCACGCCACGAAGTCGGACCTCGCTAGCAGCGAAGCTTGGGTCGATCACGGCCCGGTGCTGTGCTCCAACCAAGACGGCAGCGTCGATGACTTCAACGCCATCGACGCGCACGTGACCGTGGACCAAGCAGGCACCCCGTGGCTCTCCTTTGGGAGCTTTTGGGGCGGCTTGCAGCTCGTACCGCTCACGTCGACGGGCGAGCGCGCCGGTACGGAGATGTACAACATCGCCAAAGGACCGGGCACCGCGGTGGAGGCGCCGTTCATCGTTTACCGCGCGCCCTACTATTACCTGTTCGCGTCGTTCGATTTTTGCTGCCGCGGTACGGACAGCACCTACCGCGTCGTGGTCGGCCGCTCCGCGAGCATCACCGGGCCCTACCTGGACCGCACCGGGTTACCGATGCTGCAAGCCGGCGGCACGCCCGTCGTCTCCGGCAGCTCGCGCTTCCGCGGTCCGGGGCACAACGCGATTTTGTCGGCGCTGGGGCAGACGTTCAACGTCTACCACTCGTACGACGCCAGCAACGGCGGCGTCCCGACGCTGCGAATCTCCCCGCTGCTCTGGCAAGACGGTTGGCCCATCAACGCGGAGCCGTGAGCTGACGTGCTCTAGAACTTCGCTTTCCCGACCGGCGTCTCGAAATAAGAGTCGGCCGGGATGGCGAAGTTGAGCGATTGGTTCAGGTGCTCACGGCCGACGAGCACCAGCGTGGTGATACCGATCAGGTTGCCGCGGGCGTCGAACAGCCCACCGCCGGAAGAACCGGGCGAGATAGGTGCCGTGGTTTGCACGTAGCTCCGCCCGTCTTCTTCACGCCGACCGGAGACGAGGCCGTTGGACAACGTGAGCTCCAGCCCGACCGGTGAGCCCAGCGTGTAGGCGGGCTCACCGACCTCCAAGCTGGAGTAATCGCGGACGCCCGCCACGGGTTGGAGCTTGGCGCCTTCGGCCGAGAGCGTACACCGGTCCGTCTTGGGGTCGGCCCGAACGACGCGCGCGGGAAAGCTCTGCTTGCCTTGCTTGAGGGTGAGCTTGAGGGCGCCTTGCACGACGTGGCAGTTCGTAAGCAGCTCCGTGCCACTCACCGCGACGGCAGAGCCTTGCGCGGTACCTTCGCCGCGCGCGGCCTCGAGCACGAACACGGAAGGGCTCAGCTTTTTGAACAGCGCGCTGCCTTCCATCGCCGCGCCTTCGACGGCCGTGGGCGCCGCAACTGGGCTTGGCTTCCACTCCGGCCAACCGCCGCTCGGAGGCATCATGCCGCCGCTGCTGCCGGAGCGAGGGGGCGCCTTCCAGGCGAGCTCCTCCTGAAAGCGATCCATGAAGTCGCGCACTTTCTGGACCTGTTCGCCGCTGAGTCCCCAACGCTCCTTGCAAGCTCGCAGCGCGATCTTGTTAGCGGTCCCGAAGTCCTCGATGAGCTCGCGGCCGATTTGGACGCGATGGGACAGCACGGTTCCGGTGCGGCTCGCCACGGCCTTGGGAGTCGCGAGCACCTGGCCGTTGACCATG
>JAQSWN010000191.1 GCA_029266615.1 Polyangiaceae bacterium | reverse complement strand
CCCGGGTGGCAGGTTCTCGGACGCGGCTTGCATCGATTCTCCGAGTTCGAAGAGGGCTGGAACCTCCGCGGAAGATGTGATCAATCTTGAGGCAAAAGTGACTAAATTTCACTACGATTTCGAGACCAGCGCGCCTGAAAGTCGATCAGTCGCATCGGTGACCATCGCCCGAAGCACGCCCTTGGATTGTCACCGCTGCGACTAAGCCGTGATGGGCGAGCGAGAGCCCGAAGTCATTCAGCAAATTTAGTCCGAACCGCGACATCGTGCCGAGTCTCGAACACCCCTTCTTTTTTTGAACGTCGACAAGCTCGACGCGCGGCTCGGGGCCCCTCGAGACCCGACATCCGCTCCGTAGATGATGCCGGGATGGCTTGTCGATCGAGATGCGTTGGATCTTGGCGGTTATCGTGCTCAACGCGCTCATCCGCTTCGTGACCGAGTGGAAGGCGGCCAGCGCATTAGCAGGCCTGCGCAAGCACGCGGTTTTCCACTGCGCGCCTGCAGCGAGACGGACGCGTCTCTCGTGCCTACCAAGCCCAGCGGTCCCTCCGCCTGCAGCGCGGCCATGAACTATTGACCCCAGTCTCTAGAGGGGCCTCCGCTTTGACAACTACTACAGCGTGTAGTAGTTGCCGACCTGCATGAAGCCCGCGCGCAAACCTGCTGGGGACCTGGAGTCAGCGGTCTTGAACGCGTTGTGGGAGAGCAACACGAAGCTTTCGGTGCGTGGCGTGCAAAGCCGTCTGCCGCAAGCTTCCGCGCTCGCTTACACCACGGTGATGACCGTGCTCGATCGGCTGTACGACAAGGGCGTCGTCACTCGTGAAAAAGACGGCAAAGCGTTCGTGTACTGGCCGGCCCTGAGCCGCGAAGCCCACCTGGGTGAGCAAGCCGCCCGCATGCTCACCGGCCTCACGGCTCCGTTGCAGCGGGGTGTCCTCATGGCATTCGTCGACTCGGCGGAGCACACCGACCCCGCTTTGCTCGACGAGCTTTCGGCACTGATTCAAGCACGCAAGCGCCTGGGCGAGCCATGAGCGTCCTGATCGTCGCCGTCGCGTTGGTGCTGGTGCTGGCCTGGCTGGTCGCCGGGGCTTTCGCCGCGCTTTCGCGCGTGGCGCGCTTCCTCTCCCGGACCGGCAAGATGAAGTCAACCGTGCTTGCCGCGGCCCTGGCGATGGCTCCCGCCCTGCTGTCGGTTCTAGGTCTCGTCGTCATCCTGGTTCCGAATCCACTTCGGGCGTGCCATTGCATGAGTCACGGTCCCGGACACCCGCACCTGTGCTTGGTCCACCCTTGGCTCGCTGCACCGGTCCTGCCCTGGGCGGCGCCGCTACTAATGACCTGGCTCATTTTTGCGGGGGTTAGAGCAACACTCGTGCTCCGCGAAATTTACCTCGCGGAGCGCACCGCGAGTTGCTTGAGGCAAGCGCCCAGCGCGCTGGTAGATGGCGTTGCGGTCAAGCTCATCGACGGGACGGGTCAAGCGGCGTTCACGATTGGCCTCTTCAACCCGGTGATCGTGATCGAGCGAGACGTGTGGGCGCAATTAGAGCCGGCGGCGCGACGGGCCATCGTGCACCACGAGCGCGCTCACGCTTCCCGGCACGATGGGCTCACCCTGGCGTGTTTGCGCCTGATTGCGGCGGGGCTGCCGTGGCCGTCGCAGGGTGACTGGCTGGGGGCGTGGCGCGCGGCCAGCGAAGCCGCCTGCGACCGCCACGCCGCGACTCAGCTGCAGGACGCCACGAGCGTCGCCTTGGCTCTGATCGCGGTGGAGCGGCTGCGCCTCCAGACGACCACGCCCGCCATTTCGCTCGCAGCCGCCGCCGGCACCCAGCTCGAGACCCGGGTGCGCGCCTTGCTTTCGCCTGCACCCCGGCAAGCAATGCCGCTCGCCAATGACGCGTTGGCCCTGGGCATCATCGCCTTGGGCGTGTCGCTCCTCGTTCTCGCTTGGCCAGGAAGCTCGCTGCACCACGCCGCAGAAAGCCTCCTGGGCGAGCTCGTTCACTAGCTCGTCGTTCCCACGAAACTCGTTCGAGAAAGTAGGCACCTCATGGGTCGCTGGCTGCCTTGCTTCGCCTTGGCTCTGCTATTTTCGGCTAACTCCGAAGCCGCTGCTCCCTCCCAAGAGCTGAGCGAAACACGCAATTTGTGCCGAGCCGGCGTCGACCGGAACGTCGCGGACGCGACCCGACTACGCGGCTCGGCGGCCGTCTCCGCGTCTCGTGTGCTTCCCAACCCGAAGCTCGTGGTCGAGCACCAGCGTGCGCTGACCGGCGTTGCAGAGCGCGAGACGGTGGTGGGCTTGTCGGTGCCACTCGGTGTCAGCGGCCGCCGCTGGCTGCTGCAAGACGTGGCAACTGCGCGTGAGCAAGCCGCGAAGGCGGAGGCCCGCGCCTCGCTCTTCGAAGCTGCCGTTTCGTTCCGCGAGGCGTACGCGCTTGCCGTCGTCGATCAGGCGCATGTGGACGCCCGCCACGAAGCGCAGTCTTTCCTGGATGCGCTCGCGACCCTGGTGCAAGGTCTGGCTCGCGGCGGAGAAGCGGCTGGCTACGACAGCTTGAGGCAGAGCAGCGAATCGCGCAGTCACCGGCGGCACCTCGAAGCTGCGCTCGCCCGGGCGGCTTCGTCACGGGCGCTGCTCGAGGCGTGGCTCGGCGAAGGCTTGGTGCTCAGCGCTGACCTCGCGCAGCTGGGACAGCTTGCGGGCGGACCTGCCGTCGACAGGCTCAGCGACGCCCCTGCGGTGCAGCAGCTCTTGGCCGCCGCGCACTCGGAGGAGCTCGAGGCGCGCGCCGCGCGGCGCCGTGCCGTACCGGATTTGGAGCTTTTTGCCGGCTATCGCTCCGTGAGGATCGGGGGGGAGCCTGGGCAAGGCTTTTCCGTCAGTCTGCAGCTTCCCGTCACCCTCTTCGATCGTGGCCAAGGTCAGGCTGCTCAAGCCGAAGCGGCGCGGCGAACCTTCGCGGCCCAGGCGAGTCAGCTGCGTCAACGCCACCGCGCGCAGCTCAAGGCCCATCTGGCCATGTTGGACCGACTCGAGGCGGCGTTCGAAGAGTCGGCCGCGGCGAATGCGGAAGCCTCGGTGGTGCGTGAAAAGGCGACGCGCCTCTACGCCGCGGGCGAAGCCACGATCACGGAGCTGCTCGAGGCCCATCGAGCGGCCGAGGAGGCCAAGCTGGCCCACATTGCACTCGCGCAAGACATTGCGCTGAGCCGGCTCGCGTTGATGCGTGCAGCGGGCTCTATGTTCGATAAAACACTAGATCGCGAATGCCGCGATGGACCGGGGGCCTTGCCGTGAGCTCCAAGCTCTTTTGCATCGTAGGGATCTTCGTGTGGGCGTGCGCGAAGCCGACCGCAGATTCGGAGCCCGCTCACCCGCACGACCACGGGGCGAATGCTGAGGAAACGCCATCGATCGCGATCACCCGCTACTCCGAGCGCTACGAGCTATTCGTGGAGTTTTCCGCCCCTGCCCCCGGTCAGCCCGTGACCTATCACGCTCACGTCACTCGTCTGAGCGACTTCTCGCCCGTGACGAGTGGCTCGCTCGTCGTTCGCTTTAAAAACGCAAGTGGTGTCGCTCGTGAGGCGAAGCAGCACGACGTGAAGCGCCCCGGAGTCTTCGTCCTCGAAGCGCCGGCTCCTACCGCAGGCCGTTACGCCCTCGAGATGGTCTATGCCAACGGCGACCAGCTAGACACCTTCGAGGGCGGCGATGTCGCGGTGCAAAGCCCGCCCCTTGCTCGGCCGAAGCCGAGCGGCAGCGCAATCACCTTTCTGAAGGAAGTACAATGGAGGGTCCCGTTCGGCACCGCCCGGGCGGAGACGCGACTCATGGCACGGGAGCTGGAGCTCCCTGGCGTCGTCGAGCCTGCGGCTGGAGATCAACTCACGGTCGGAGCACCCACCGGTGGTCGATTCTTCCATAGCTCGAAGCTGGCCTTGGTCGAGGGCACACGTATCGCCAAGGGCGACGTGCTCGGCGCGATCGCGCCGAACGTGGCTGGCGACGACTTCACTCGCCTGCAGCTGGCGGTCGAAG
Source organism: Polyangiaceae bacterium (assembly GCA_029266615.1). Taxonomy (GTDB): domain Bacteria; phylum Myxococcota_A; class Polyangia; order Polyangiales; family Polyangiaceae; genus PMG-095. The sequence goes on along the minus strand of JAQSWN010000191.1, from coordinate 9,669 downwards.
AGGGCACACTCGGTGTGAGTCAGACAGAGCGGGAGCTGGCGCGCGTGGAGCCGCTGGTTGGTCAGGGTCTTTTGCCGGAAAAGCGCGTCATCCAGCTCCGGAACGAGCTCGAGACGCGGTCGGCCCAGCTTCGGTCTGCCCGCAGTCGGCTGGCTCGAGTCAGCGCTCCAGGCGGGGCCGGCGGTCTGCCGATCAAATCGACACAGGATGGCGTGATCGCGGAGGTCGTCGCCGCGAACGGCGAGCCGGTCGAGCCAGGCGCGCCGCTCGTCCGCATCGGAGGGACCGCTCATTGGTGGATCCGCACGCGCTTCGTGGCCAAACCGGTGTCGCTGCTGGCAGGCGCGGCTCCCGCGAGCCTCAGGCTGGCCTCCGGCGAACGCACCAGCCTCGAGAGCCACGGTGCCCGCTTCGTCTCTGCGCTGCCGGTCGTCGACGCCGCTACCCGCGTCGCGACTTGGATCGTGGACGTGCCGTCGCCGGCTTCGCAGTCGCTACCATCCGACTTCCGTACCGGCGCCAACGTCGTCGTCGGCGTGCGTGTCGGCAAGGCAGAAACCGCCCTCGGCGTGCCGCGGTCTGCCGTCGTGGAGATCAACACTCGCCCCTACGTCTTCGTGCAGGTGGACGGCGAGCAATTCGAAAAGCGTCTGGTATCCGTCGGCGCAGCGGATGGCGACTACATCCGCGTCGAGGAAGGCGTGAAGGCAGGCGAGCGCATCGTCACGCGCGGCGGCTACGACATTCACCTGGCCTCACTCATGGAAACTGTCCAGTCACACCGGCACTGAGCCAATGTTCGACTACCTCATCGGCGTTTCACTCAGGCATGCTTGGCTCGTCGTCGGCCTGGCGCTGTTCGTCGCCGGGCTTGGCGTCTTCGAGACGTCGCGCATGCCACTAGACGTGCTGCCGGAGCTCTCCGCGGCTTCTGTCACCATCGTGACCGAAGCCAACGGTATGGCGCCGGAGGAGGTCGAAAAGCTCATCACGGTGCCGCTCGAACAGGCCCTGAACGGCGCGAGCGGTGTGCGGCGCATCCGCTCCTCCTCGGCGATCGGCATTTCCTTGATCTGGGTCGAATTCGGCTGGGACGTGCCGCTCCTGACCGCGCGTCAAGTCGTCACCGAGAAGCTGACGGTAGCGCGCGCCGCGATGCCGCAAGGGATCGAGCCGCTGCTGGCGCCCGCGTCGTCCATCATGGGCGAGATCATGTTCGTCGGCGTCGTCGGCAAGAACGCGAGCGGGACGGCGCTAAGAGACGCGGCGGAGTGGCAAGTTCGGCGGCGGCTGCTCGGAGTGTCGGGCATCGCGCAAGTCGTGCCGATAGGCGGAAGGGTCAAGCAGCTGCAGATCGTGCTGTCCCCCGACAAGTTGATGCAAAGCAAGCTCGGTACCGGTCAGGTGCTGGAAGCTCTGAAGGGGGTGTCCGAAAATACGCCGGGCGGCTTCTACGTTGCAGGTCAGGAGGAGTACCTGATACGCGGCATCGGGCGCATCACCTCGCTGGAGAGTCTCGGCAAAACCGTGGTCCACGAGGCCAACGGCGTAGCGACCACCTTGGAGGACGTCGCCGAGATTCGCTTCGGTGAAGCCATTCGACGCGGTGAAGCCGCCGTCAACGGTGAGCATGCGGTCGTGCTCAAGGTGCAGAAGCAGCCCCAGGTGAATACGCTCGAGCTCACGCGGCGGATCGACACCGCGCTGGACGATATTCAAAGGTCACTACCACCCGGCATCAGCCTCTACCGCAAGGGCTTTCGGCAGGCGGATTTCATCCGCGTCGCGCTCAGCAACGTCACGGCCGTGCTGCGGGACGGCGCCATCCTCGTCTTCATCGTTCTTGCCCTGTTCCTAATGAGCTGGCGCACGACGGTCATCTCGCTGGTCGCACTTCCGCTCTCGCTCTTGGTAGGCTTGCTCGTGCTGCGCTACAGCGGCGCGTCCATCAACACGATGACGCTCGGCGGCTTTGCCATCGCCATCGGCGAGCTCGTCGACGACGCCATCATCGACGTCGAGAACGTCTATCGACGCTTGCGCCAGAACCTGAGCTTGCCCGAGGCGCAACGCCAGTCGCTGTTCGATGTGGTGCATGATGCGTCCAAGGAGATCCGCGCCTCGGTCGTGTTCGCGACCGCCATCATCTTGCTCGTCTTCGCCCCTCTTTTCTTTTTGAGCGGCATCGAGGGGCGTCTGTTACGTCCGCTGGGGGTTGCCTACGTCACCAGCATTGCCGCATCGCTGCTCGTAGCTTTGACGGTCACACCCGCGCTGTGCCTCCTGCTCTTGAAGCGCGTCGGCCTGCAGCCAGGCGAGCATCAGGACGGCTGGCTCGCTCGCCACCTGAAGCGCCTGTACGCACCTTCCGTGCGCGCGAGCCTCAAGCTCCCCATCCCGATCGCCATCGCTTCCCTGGCCGGTGCCATCGCCGCGCTGCTGATGATTGGCTCATTCGGACGCTCGTTTCTGCCAGAGTTCAACGAAGGCTCGCTCAACATCGCCGCGGCGACGGCGCCCGGCACCTCACTGGTCACTTCGGATCAGATCGTCAGCCGGCTCGAAGCTTACCTCGTGCACCACCCCGCGGTTACCTCCGTGGTGCGCAGCACGGGGCGCGCCGAGCGCGACGAGCACGCGATGGACGTCAACTACTCGGAGCTCGAGGTAGGGCTGAGCCTGAAGGGGCGTGATCGCGAGCAGCTGTTGGCAGAGATTCGAGAAAAGGCCGCCGCGATCCCCGGCCTGAACGTGAACGTCGGGCAGCCGATCAGTCACCGCATCGAACATTTGGTGAGCGGCGTGCGCGCCAGCCTCGCGGTCAAGATCTTCGGCCCCGATTTGGAGCGCCTACGTCAGCTCGGAAAGCAGAGCGAAGCGGCGCTGCGCGCCGTTCCGGGGTTGGTCGATTTGGCTCTGGAAAAGCAGACCGAGATTCCTGAAATTACCATCGCTCCCAAGCCGACGGAGCTCTCCTCGTTCGGCCTACGTCCTGGCGAGCTGGCGCGTTTCGTCGAGCTCGCCTTCGTCGGCACGCGCGTCGCCTCTTGGTGGGAGGAAGAGCGCGTGTACGACGTGGTCGCGAAGCTGCCAGACGTCTACCGCAGCGATTTCGACCTGTTGCGTGCCACCCCCATCGACGTGCGCGGCGAGCGCTTCGCAGAGTTGAGCTCGGTCGCGTCCGTCAACAAGACCACCGCGCCCAACCTGGTCAACCGCGAGAACGTGCAACGGCGCATCGTGGTGACCGCCAACGTCTCGGGACGTGACCTTCGTAGCGTCGCCCGCGACGTGGAGACGCGACTCCGAACGTCCGTCAAGCTGCCTGCAGGGTATCACCTCGAGCTCGGGGGCGAGTTCGAGAGCGAAGCCTCCGCGAGCCGTACCATTCTCTGGTTGTCCGCTTTGGCGTTGCTGGGAATGATGATCTTGCTGATTCTCGCCTTCCGCTCGGTTCGCGACGCGCTCTTGGTCATGCTCAACCTGCCGCTAGCCCTGATGGGCGGTGCGATTGCGGTGATGGCCGGCGGCGGGGTGTTGACGGTTGCGTCTTTGGTTGGGTTCATCACGCTTTTCGGCATCGCCAGCCGCAACGGCATCATCCTCATCACGCACTATCGGCAGCTCCTGCTCACGGATCACATGCCGCTCGAAGATGCCATCGTGCAAGGCAGCGTCGATCGCCTCATCCCCATTTTGATGACGGCGCTCACCGCCGCGCTGGCCCTCATTCCTATCGTGATGGGCGCCGGTGAGCCCGGAAACGAGATTCAAGCCCCGATGGCGGCCGTGATCTTGGGTGGCCTCACTAGCTCTACGCTGCTCAATCTACTGGTCTTACCAGCGCTATTTGCGCGTTTTGGTGTGCCACCAGAAGCCGAGCGGGGATCGGGACGCGGACGTCCGTAGTCAATCGCTGATGACTTCGACCCTGAGTAGCGTGGCGCCCAGCGCCGAGCCCCCGACAGCGTGAGGGATGCCGTGGCGCGGGCTGATTCGGCAGCGTGCCCCATCTTCGGGGGCAACGCGGGGCATCGCTCCAACTTGTCGGAAGGCGACGTGGAGCGGCTAAGTCGCCGTCGATTCGCGGCGCCACACGATGAGCAAGAACTGGCCGTTCAGTGCGCTGTCCTGACTCCAGCTTTGCAAGACCCAATTTCCTGGCTCATTGGGGGGCATGAGGGCGATCGGCGAGTTCAAGTCCTCGCATCGGCGCTGGTAGGTTTGGAAATACTCGAATTGTTGGCGGGCTCGTTCCATCCGTCCACGAACCACGGACGATCGAGCGAGTCAAATCCAACGCTGGCCGACGCCGCTTGGCGGGCAGCTCGCTCGCGCTACTTGACGATGTCGGGGGGGAGGATCACGCCGCAGCCGGTGAATGAGAGCGTTGTTTCGAGGCGAAAGTTGGAACCGCTGGGTTGGCGCTCCGCCTGGAACAAGTCGAACGTGTAGCTCTTTCCCACCTCGAGGCCGAGCTCGATGGCGGCCGCGTCGAGCGCGATCGAGCCTTCTTGCGCGTCATGGACGCCGCTGAGGTTCACGCCGAGGAAGCCGTTGACGAACACGAAGACGTCGTCGTCCCCGCGGAAGGTGAAGACCTCGCCGCCCTTGTACTCGAAATTCGTGTGGAGCTCGGTCGTGAAGAGGTAGTTGTCTTGGTAGCCCCAGGCCGTGAGCGGGAAGAACGCGGTCGAGTCGAAGACGAAGGTGCTTCCCACGGGCTCTAGCCACAAATCCACCGCGAAGGGCTGATTCACCTCGGGCAGGTTCTGGTACCACTCTTCCAAGTGGAGGGGCCCGTTCGCGCTCGTCTTTTCGGGCTTCCGCGTTGGGCCGATCGGCGAAGCTACTTCGTACGCGCTCCAATCGGAGGCGTGCTCGAAGTCGTCGTGCGTGGTTTGAAAGTCGCGGACGATGATGCGCAGGATGTTCGCGCACTCGCCCTGTGGCGGTGGCACGTCCGCAAGCGCACCGAGGACCTTGTAGCCACCGCGGCTCGTTTCGGGGTGCTCCGGATCCGCCGCCGTGAATCCCGCCGGGAGCGTGGTCAGGACCTCGACCGGGGTACCTACGGCCATGCCGCCGGCGCCGCCGCCCTGACTCGTTTGACCGCCGAGCGTCAACGGAGGCAAGAGGCCTCCGGTCGACGATGCAGAGCCACCGCGGCTGGCGGCCCCGCCCGCGTTCACGCCACCGCCATTCGTGCCCTCGCTCGAGCAGGCCGCGAGCGCGAGGGGGAGCAACAGGGCGAGGACGTGATGGGGCAAGCTCGGACGCATCGCGCGGATCTGAAGCACGGTCCCAGCGGCTGGGGTAGCTCATTTCCCCCAGCATCAGTGGTTCTTGCCGTCTTCTCCTCGCGGATCCGCCCTGGCCCAAAAGCGACGACGGGAGCGAAACCATCGGGGTCACGGTTCTGCGGCGCAAGTGGGCGCGATTGCGCCCGCGGCCACCCAGGCGTCGAGGCGTGCAGCACCGGCGGGACCCCACGCTGCGCTGGCCAGGGCGCGCAGTCGACACCACTCGTGCTCAGTTTGCAGAATGGCGAGTGTCTTGGCCGCTTCGTACTGCTGTGAGCGCTCCACGAGCGAGCTCTTGTCCTTATTGAGCTCTTCGTGGGTCATGGCGACGGAGGCTGGGCAGAAGTTGCCCGGCTCGTAGTCAACGGTGCCGGAGATGAGGCCGGCAGAGCGCGCCTTGGCGTGGCGAGGACCGCCGAGCTTCACCGAGACGACGGCGCTCTTCGGGTACGAAGCCGCCTCGTCGCGACTCAGCGCGGCGGAGGGGGGCTTGGGGCCCTGGACGACGACGAAGCCGGTGGAGGGAATGGTGGAGTACGCGCCCAGAACCGGGAAAGCGCCTAGCGAACGATCGACCAGCGTTTCTCCTCCTAGCTCGATCCAGTTGGTGTGAGCGTAGAAGTCCTGGAGCGCGTGCAGCGCGCGACCAAACGCACGGATGGCGAGGACGTCGCCTTCCACCGGTGCTTGGTCGGGAGCGAGCGCCGCAACCGCTTCGGCTTCGCTCGCGCGCACGACCTGCGAGCCGCCCGTGAAGTTGCAGTCATCGAAGTGGTTCGCGTTGACCAAGAAGAATTGAACATCCGTCGCGACGTTCGCCGCTTGCAGGGCGATAACGATCTCCGGCTTTAGAAATGAAAGAGCGCTCGCGGTTATCTCTTCGTGGTTGGGCTCGCCAGGAGTCGTGGAAAACTCCTGGTCTTGGTAGCCCGCGCCCACTTCCGATGGGTCGTCGGCTCCGCTGCAGCCAAGTAGCGCCACGCTGATCGACACGAGCCCGAAGCGAAATTTTGAAGTCCGTCGCATGCTCGCGCCGATTGCAAACGACGAACCACTGACGGGCGCTCCGTCAACTCCAGAGCCACGACGTGACGTCCGCCAGGCAAATGCCTGGCTTTCTGTGGCGCTGGTCGCTTCTCCGCGTGCTCAGAGCTTGCCGAAGCAGCGTCAGACTGCGGTGTTATCCTGCCGCGAGTGTGGCGGCCCGGCGAGAGGCTCTCGCGGCGCGCTATGCCCACGGGCACCATCGCCCGGCACAGTGCCGCGTGCGTTGCTCGATCCGCCACTAGCTCCTGAGCGCGGACTAGAGTTAGCTCGATGCATCGGGCCGCCCCCCGGATGCATCGAGCCGCGCGTCGGCTTACACGAGATTCAGCATCGCTGGCTGGCCGTCCAGGGACGCCGGCCCTGCAGCAGCGATATCGCTCGTCGCTTCTTCCGGTCGAACACGCGGAAGCTCAGGCTCGAGGGCGTCGACCGGCTCCGTCCCCATGGGGGGGTCCGACACGCGCGTGGCGGAGACAGGGGCGTCGACCTCCGCCTCGGTCGGCGACGATTCGAGAGCCCGTTCGATGCGCTGCTCGAGGGCGACGAGGGAGTACGGCTTGGTGATCCGATCGACGACTGGGAGTGCTCTCCCTATCCGCTCGAGACCTTGCATCGCGGAGGCGATGATGACCGGCACCTTTGAACCAGTCTTTTCCAGATGCTTGAGCACGGCGAAGCCGTCGACGACCGGCATCATGAGGTCCAGCACGATGACGTCCACTCGACTTGCGGCTGCGAGCTCTAGCGCCCGGGCACCATCCGCAGCCAGCAACAGGTCGTAGCGGGGGCCTAGGGCCACCTCGAGGCATTCCAGCATGTCCAGGTCATCGTCGACCAGCAGCACGACCGGACGCTTCATCATGGTTCGTGAAGCAAGGGTAGTGCCATCATCCTCGGGGTGTATATGTGAAAATGTTGGGCAAAAACGGACCAAAACCAGTTATGTACAAAACCCGAACGCGCCAATTTGCTACGGCAGTGGCATACCGCAACGGCGTGACAATCCACATTTGCTACCGCTACCGCCCTGACTTTCGGGCCTGAACGATGCAAGCGTTCGACTGAAATGGTGCAATCCACTACCCTGGGCGAGGTCCTGGTGACGCACGCCGACGAGATCGTGCAGTGCTTCGTCTCGGCGCTGCGCGAGAACGGTTTGCCACCGGCGGGCACCACCCGAGCTCAATTGGTGGACCATGTTCCGAGGCTGCTCGCGGAGATCGCGGAGCGCCTGAAGGCGCCAACCCGGCCCCGAGCGGACTCTCCCGAGATCGAAGAGACAGCGCGCGAGCACGGCACCAATCGGTGGGAGCTGGGCTACGACATCGAGCAACTGACGCGCGAGTTCGACGTGCTGCGTCATTGTATTTTGCAGTTCTGCGAGGAGCACCAGTGCAGCATCCCGCTTGGTGAGGTCGACGTCTTCACCGGCTGCCTCGGCGCCGCCTTGGCTGAAGCGATCGCCGAGTACGTACGGCACCGCGATCTCGACACCAAAGAGCGAGTCGAAGCGCAGTCGCTACTCTACGAGGCCGGCGACATTCTGATTGCCTCCCTCGACATTCAGGCAACCCTTCGTCGTCTTTCCCGCCTACTCGTCCGTCGCCTGTCGGTCTACTGCTGCATCGAGCTCGAGGACTTCGAAGTGAGCGACAACCCGCTCCTCGCGCATACTGACCCGGCAAGAGAAGACTCACTGCGTCAAGCGATCCGCGCGACCACCAACCCGGGCTGGCGCCATGGCTATCCGTTTGCGCGTAACCCAGAGCGTGCACAGTTGGGCGGAGCGACCGTAACCGTCACCGCCGATGACGAGGACAGCGACGCGCGGCGCGAGCTCCTGGACCGAATCGAAGCTCGAAGCTGGATCGTCGCGCCGCTTCAAACTCAGCACGCACTCCAAGGCACCCTCGTCGTGGTGCGCGACAGCAGCGCCGCGGCCTACGCCGCCAAAGACGTTCCCCTCGTCGAGGAGCTCGCGCGACGGATCGCGATGGCCATCGACAACGCTCGCCTCTACCAGAAAGCACAGCAAGAGCGGCAGCGCGTCGAGCGGGCATTGCGGGCCAAAGACGAATTCGTGGCCGTCATCTCACACGAGCTGCGGACCCCTCTCAACTCCGTTTCCGGCTGGCTCACCCTGCTGCGAACGGGGCAGCTCTCGGCGGACCGAGCCGAGCACGCCCTCGACATCATCGACCGGAACTGCAAAGCGCAGGCTCGTATCGTCGAAGACCTGCTCGACATCAGTCGCCTCGTGACCGGCAACATCCGGATTCACCCGGCGCAGTTGGACCTCACGAGCGTGGTGGATATGGTGGTCGAAAGCGCGCGGCCGGCGGCGGAGGCGAAGCGAATCAGCATCGAACGCGAGATGGAGGAGTCCGAGGCGATTCTGCGTGGCGACAGTCAGCGGCTGCAGCAGGTCGTCTGGAACCTGCTGACCAACGCGATCAAGTTCACGCCGAAGGATGGGCGCATCCGAGTATCCTTGCGGCGGAATCGCTCGACCTTGGAGCTCACCATCGCCGACAGCGGCGAGGGCATCCCCGCCCACGTGCTCCCCAAGCTCTTCGAACCGTTCTATCAGCTCGACTCAACGACCGCTCGGCGGCACGCCGGGCTCGGGCTCGGCCTGGCCATCGTGCGGTATTTGGTGGAGCTGCATGGTGGGTCCGTGGAAGCTTCCAGCAAGGGACTGGGGCATGGCGCCGCGTTCACCATACGCCTGCCGATGAGCCCCGCCATCTCTACGACGTTGGGCATCACCAAGATACCGACCGAGTCCTTCAGCGCCACGTTACCAGCGCTACCGGTCGCGCTGACGGGGACCAAAGTCTTGGTGGTGGACGATGAGCAGGACACCCGCGAGCTGGTAGCGACCATCCTGGAAACTGCGGGCGCCGAGGTACGCGTCGCGCCGGGCGCCACGGAGGCCATGGAGGTGTTCACCTCGTTCATGGCGGACGTGGTCGTGACGGACATCGGGATGCCCGGTCGAGATGGCTTCGACCTGCTCCGCGCCATGCGAGAAATGGACGAAAGGAGGGTGCCGACCATCGCGCTCACGGGCCGTGCCAGTGAAGACGACGTGACGCGAGCCACCGTTGCTGGCTTCGACCTCTACCTCACGAAGCCGGTCGAGCCGTCAAAGCTGGTGACGACTGTTGCCGACCTCGTCCAGGCCGCGAAGCCACCAAGCTAGTGCAGCACATGTGACCTGCGGTCAACAATCGCTGCGCGATTGTCCGCTGCGCGGCATGCGCCGCACTAGTGTCTTTCTCGCTGGGGCTTCGCCCCAGACCCCGCGTCCGCTTCG
>JAQSWN010000190.1 GCA_029266615.1 Polyangiaceae bacterium | reverse complement strand
CGCCCCGCCGATGATGCCGATGCTGGAGACGGTCTTCTTCGTGCCGTAAGAGTCGTTCTGATCGTGCAAGGCGGGCGGGCATCGACGGTTCGGGCAACCGGCGTCCAAGTCCGACCTGTCTCCGGCGGCCAAGCCCCCGAACAGCGCGCCCGTCGCCAGCGCCGCGCCGCCGACGCCCAGCCCGATGAAGCCGAGCAGCCGCTGGGTTGCGGCGTCATTCGAACGAGCCACCGGGGCCGGCGGGGCGACTGGGATGGTGCTTGGTCTGGTCACCGCGGCCTCGGCGGCCGTGAAGGAGAGCTTCACCTCGCGCGACTGCGCCTCGGCAAGCTCCACGCTTTGTTCGACCGCCTGCTCGCCCCTCACGCCCTTCACCAGCAGCGTGCCCGGGTTGACGGGCTGCTTCACGCCGAGCAACGCAGGCTTTACCAGCTGGCCGTTGATGGACACGAATACGTCGCTCGCGTCCGCCCCGTCGATCACGATCTTGAGGCTGGGCAGACGGCCGAGTAGCTCACGCCGCTCCCGAGCCGCGTCTTGCACTGCCTGCACCTGATCGGCGGGCGCGCCTGCTGGCAGGGCCGTGCGCTCCAGCTCCAGGTACCGTTCAGAGGCCTCCACCCACCGCCCGCTGCGCATCAGGCTGCGAGCCGCCCAGATGCCGACGTTCGGGCGTTGCACGAGTTGGTACGCGCGGTTGAAGCGATCGTAGGCGCCGTCGAAGTCGCCCTGTTGGTACAGGGTGCTGCCCTCGGTCGCCAGCTCGCGCGCGGCGCTGCGCGTCTGATCGTCCAACTCCTGCGCGTGCGCGCGTGGGGCGACTGCCAGACACAATCCCAAAGCCAAGATCCACGGCCGTAGCGAAGAAGTCCTCATACCAGTCTCGAGCCGAAGCTCGCCGACTCCAAGCACACCACACCCGGGCCCCCGACACTACCTCCGCGAAGGACTAGAAGTTCCACTCCTTGGGTGGAGCGGGCGCGCCCGTGACGGGCGGTTTGCTCGGCTTTTCCGCGGGCTTTTCGGTCGGCTTGCGCGGCGGCCTCTCCGCAGGTGGCGGCGACTCCTTCTTGGCGGCGCTGGCGCTCGCCACGACGGCAGCGTTGGGCGCCGGTGCGTCCACCGCAGGCCGCTCCGTCGGGCGCGGCGGGTCGGTCATGCTCGCCGTCGCGGCCGCGGTCGCAAGCGCCGGGGGTTGCGCCGCAGGTTCCCGCACCGAGGACGCAGTCGGCTCTGCACCTCGCAAAAGCGCGCGAGGCCCACCAAGCGCGACGAACGCCCCCGCTCCCACGACGATGAGCGTTCCCGCCGCGACCAAGCCCAACACCAGGGGGCTCCGTTCCGCGCCGCCTCCGACGCTGCGACTCGTGACGGAGCGCGCACCCGTCGTCAGCTGTAAGTCTCGGGGCCCCGGCGCCGCGCTGGTAGTCGCGGGCACGGGTGCGTGCGACATCGGCACGGTGGCAGGATTCTGCTGCGTCTTCAGCACCGCGCCGCGCGCGGCCACGCCGATGGCGCCGCCAACTTTGGCCAGCTCCTCCGACATCTCCTTCGCAGATTGGAAGCGGCGCTCACGGTCACGCTGCGTGGCTTTCACGAACCACTCATCGAAGCCGGCCGGGACGGCGGCCGCGCGCGAAGGGATCGGCACCGGCTTGGTGTTGATGGCGATGACCAGCTCGCCGAACGAGTCTCCCGTGAAAGGTCGCTGCCCGGTGAGACATTCGTAAGCAATGATGGCGATGGCCCAGAGGTCTGCGCGACCGTCGATGTCTTTGGCCTGGGTCTGCTCCGGGCTCATGTAGTACGGCGTGCCGATCATCATGCCGGTTTGGGTCTTGCTTCCGGCGGAGCCGGCCAAGTCACCGTTCTTCACTTTGGCGACGCCGAAGTCCAACACCTTGGCGAACTCGGGCTCGTCCTGGCAGACGAACACGTTGTCCGGCTTCAAATCGCGATGAACGATGCCAGCTTCGTGCGCTTTACCGATGGCGCGAAGCACCTGCTGGAGGAAGCGAAACGTCTCGTCCGGCTGCAGCTTGCCCTGGGCGGTGATGCGCTCGGACAGTGACTGTCCCTGCAGCATCTCCATGGCGATGAAGGCGGTGCCGTCTTCCACGCCGTAATCGAAAATTTGCACGACGTGCGGGCTTCGCAGCGAGGCCGCGGCCTGCGCTTCGCGGAGAAATCGTCCCAGAACCTGCTCGTTGTCGGCGATCGCCGGATCGAGCAGCTTGACCGCGACGGGGGACTTGAGCTGGACGTGCTCCGCGCGCCAGACCGAGCCCATGCCGCCGCGCCCGAGCAATGACTCGAGTCGGTAGCGATTCAGAATCAAGGTGCCAGGACCCCAAGTCATGGATAGATCCGCCGAAGGGTTACACGGCTCGTTCTAGCGCCGCAAGGCGGCCCGTGTGCGGCGTAGTGGGCTATTGCGGGGGGGGCGCGGGTAGCTCGACCTCCAGCGCCGCGCCTCTGCCCCGCGCGACCATGCGGTGGGACGGACTGACTTTCCCGCGCAGGGTGATGACGAGCCTGACCGCATGCTTTCCGCCGTGGTTGGCCGGTACGAGCTGCGCGGTCATGGCGGACGAGTTGAAATCCCGCAAAAGAAGAGGGTTTTTGTTGTTCCTGAGTGGTACCGACGCGCCGACCAGCTTGTACTCGATGACCTGCCCATTGCGCGTGACTTCCACCGCCACCGGATCGGTCAGCTCCACGAACACGATGCCGCGGTCCCCCGGCAGGGTTTGGTAGCCGCTGAACGTCACCTCCGCGGAGTCCTTCACCTTACCTGCGTCGACCCGCGCCGCACAGCCGGACGTCTTGGGGTCGGAGCTCTTGATGCCGGGCGCTTTGGGACAGGCGTCTTTCGCATCCGGGACGCCATCACCATCGGCGTCCGCTTCGAGCGGGCAGCCGTTGGCTTCGGCGTCGTTGCTCACCGCGCCGGGCTCCTTCGGGCAAGCGTCGCTCGCGTCCGGCACGCCGTCGCCATCCGCATCCGGCGCGGTCGGTGCCAAGGCCTTGTGAGCCGGCGCCGCTGGCGGCTCTTCGCTGTCGACGGGAGCCGGTTGCGCCGGACACCCGCTTTGGCCTGGCTCGGGCCGCGAGGGACCGGCCTGTTCCGGACACCCATCCTCACTGTCCACCACGCCGTCTTTATCGCTATCACCGTCGCGATCGGGCGGTGGCGTCGCGGCGCCGCGCGGCGCGGCGACGCGCGGCGCGGGAAGGCGCGGAGCGTACGCCACACTGAACACCGCGCGCGGCGCGACCCCCGGTGCGTCCGACAGACTGGGGCCCACCCCCGCCCCCAGGACCGCGTCCGAGATCCGCACCCGAACGCCGAAGAGCAGCTCCAGAGGTGAGGTGCGCGAGGCAAACTTATCGGAGTCGGACTCGACGAGCCATTGGGCGTGAAACTCGGGCCCGATGCTGAGCACTTCGTCGAACAGCACGAGCCCGGCGGCGGCGCTGAGGAACAACGAGTCGCCGACCTGCAGCGACCCCGTGTCCACCTTCTTGCGAAATTGATAGCCAACGCTCGCGGCGTACGCGAAGGGCAACATTTGCCCGGAGACATTGATGCGCGGCAGCACCCGCAGCGCGCCGTCGCCCACGAGGTTGCGCTGGCTACCGAACGGCAGCCAGACGTCCACCCCGGGCGCGAGCGCGAACGCGGAGTGCTCGTCGCCGACGAGACCGACGCGCGCGCCGAGCCGGCCGTCGCCAACCGCCGGGCTCTCAGGTGCGTTCGGCCCCTGCCCGCTCTGGCTGGCCGCGATGGGCAAATCGAAGTGCGTGAGCAGCCAGCGCGTCGGTGCCCAGCTCAGCCCAGGGTGGACGAAGAACTGCTTGGAGACGAGCTCGCGATCTTGACCGGTAACGTTATCCGTCCGCACGAGCGAAGGCTGCAGCGTGTAATGGCCGAGCACCTGCGCGCGCACGCCCGGCTTGCCTCGAGGCACGGCGCCTTCCGGCACGACGAAGAAGCGATCGCCGGCGGGGGCGGGCTCGAAGCGCTGGAGCGAGAAGCCATCGGCGAAGCCCTGATCGAGGCTCTGCTGAGCGCGGCCGGGTGCCGGCGCGAGCAGGCACAGCACGGCCAGCGTGGAGCCGAGGACTTTGCAAGGAGTGGCCACCATGAGACTAGTTTTCCATTTCAGCTCAGAAGCGAGCGCGCGGGAAAGATCCGCGCGCCCGCTCGTCGCTTAACGAAGCCCTTGAGTAAAGTTTAGGCCGCCCGGAGCGAGCAGCGACGGCGCCACGTCAGCAGCAGGGCGATACCAAGACCGGCGACGGCAGCTCCGGGAGTGCTCCGCTGACTGCCTGGCGCACGGCATCCGCACGTTCCTTCGTCCACGGCGTTGATTTTGTAAGGCTCCGCGCACTTGCCTTCGCGGCACTGCATCGAGCGCGTGCAGTCGGAGTCGGCCTCGCAGGCGTCCGAGCACTCCGCGCCGTCGCAGCTGAAAGACGTGCAGGCGAGCTGCTCACCGGGCTCGCATTGCCCGGCGCCGTCGCAGCTCGACGCGCCGACCTGGGTCCCGCTGCTGCAGTAGCCTGCGCCGCACGCCGTACCGGAAGCCGCGAACGCGCAGTCCGTCACGTTCTTGCCGTCGCATTGCGAGCCGCATACGCCGCCGCCCTGGCAGCCGGCGCGACCGCCGTGGGTGTTACCGCTCACGGGCGTGCAGGTGCCGAGCGCGCCCGGCGCGTCGCACGCGGCGCAGCGGTCCTCGCAAGCGCTACCGCAGCAATAGCCGTCGACGCAGAAGCCGCTCGCGCATTCGCTCGGGGCCTGGCAGGCGACGCCGGTCGGCTGGGTGTCGACGCAGACTCCCGCCGAGCAGTATTGCCCAGCCGCGCAAGGGCTGCCGTCGGCGCAGGCGCCGTTGCACAGCTTCTCGTCGGCGTCACAGCCGGCTCCGCCGCACGCCTGCTGACGCGGCGCCGGGCATCGGCCGCTCCCGTTGCACTGCGCCTCCACGGTGGCGGCTGCCTCCGTGCCGTCTTCGCCGGGCTTGCAGGAGCCTTCTCCACACGCGGTGCCAGAGGGGTAGCTGCAGCCGTCCGCGCTCTTACCGTCGCAGGAGCCGCCACAAGCCGAGCCGTCGCTCGTGCACTGCACGCGGCGGCCGTGCGGAGCGCCGCTCACGGGCGAGCAAACGCCCGGCGCCTTGACGTTGTCGCACGCTTCGCATTGGCCATCGCAGGCCCGGTCGCAGCACACGCCGTCGATACAGAAGCCGCTGTCGCAGTCGCTCGCCGCGCCGCACGCTTCGCCATTTCCGGCCTGCGGCGCGCAGGTACCGGCGATGCACCGCTCCAAGGCCTCGCAGTCGCGGTCGACGAGGCACGCGTCACCCGCGCAAATTGCGCCTTCGCAGCCGTTTTCGCAAGTCACCGTCTGTTCCGGAGCGCACGAACCGGCGCCCGTGCAGTGCGCGACGACGGTGGCTTTTCCGGCGCTGCAGCTCGCGTCGCGACACGACACCTCGCCGGCCGGGTACGAGCACGTGGCCCGGAGCTTGCCGTCGCAGGCGCCCGCGCAGGAATCTCCGGCCACGCCTGCGCACGCCGGGCGAGCGCCGGCGGGTGCACCCTTCACGGCCTCACACTCACCGGTTTTGCCGCACGCTTCGCACTGACCGTTGCAGCGCGCGTCACAGCAGACGCCGTCGGTGCAGAAGCCGCTCGCGCACTGCCCGTCTCGCGCGCAGCGGGCGCCCGGCACCTGCAGCTCTTCGCAGACGCCGGCTCGGCAGAAAGCGTCCTTGGCGCACTGCGCGTCGCTCACGCAGTTTTTCCCAAGCCGTCCTCGTCTGTGGGTCACATGACGCCTCGAGGCACTCGACGCTCCGCGCCGGGTACTCGCAGGCGCCGCGGAGTTGTCCGTTGCAGGCGCCGTTGCAGGACGAGCCGTCGCCGCCGCAGGCCTCACGCGTGCCGTGCGGCTCGCCCGTCACTGGCAAGCAAGTACCCTCATCGCCCTCGATGTCGCAAGCCTCGCACTGCTCCTTGCAAATCGTGTTGCAGCACACGCCGTCCACACAGTGCGGGTTGCTCTTCTCGCACTGCGTGTCGTCGCTGCACTTGCCCCCCGGGTTGATGCGCTTCTCGCAAGTGCCGCCCACGCAGTAGTGGTCCGGCTGGCAGCCTTCGTCCCCCGTGCACGCGAGGCCGCAAGTCAGGGTCGTAGCGTCGCAGGCGTACTGCTCACAGCTGACGTCGCTCTGCGCCGGGCAGGCCGTTCCGTTGCCGCTGCAGAAGATTTGCGGTTTCGCCACCGACCCGACGCAGGTCGGTGCCTGGCATGCGAAGCTCGGCGGTCGATGTAGGTCCGGCGGGCAATCCTCGCTCGCGCCGTCGCAAACTTCGGCGATGCCGCAGATGCCCCCCTCCTTACGACATTGCTCGCCCTTCGCGAGCGGCGTCATCTTGCAGTAGTCAGGGAAAAGCGCGGGGTTGGTAGACGGGTCGCAGGTGTACGTGCCGCAGCCGTGCTCGGGCTTGCGGCACAGCGTGTTGTCGGGCGTCCCGACGCAGCTACCGCTCCGGCATCGGTCACTCGTCGTACAATTGATGGAATCGTTACAAACGGTGTTGTCGAGCTTGTTGCTGAGGGCGCAGCTTCCGGTCGTGGGAACGCAGGCGTTGGTCTTGCACTGATCGTTCTGAGGGCAGGTCTTGGCGGTGCCGCCGCCACACTCGCCCGCCGTGCACGTGGTATCCAACAAGCACTTGTCATCGGCGTCCGTGCAGCTCGTGCCGTCGGGCTGGAGGGCTTGGGGCGGGCACTCCGGCGAGCCGTTGCACGACTCCGGCAGGTCGCATTGGCCTTCCGCCACGCGGCAGACCTTACCCACCGCTTCGACGACGTCGTTCGGGCAGACTGAGCTTGCGCCGTCGCATACCTCTTGCACGTCGCAACCGCCGGGCACCGCGCCTCGGCACAGCGCGCCGCTGGGCCGCTTGATGTCCAAGCAGGCCTTGCTCACCCCGCTGCAAAAGTCCGCGACGTCGCACTCGCCGGTGGCGGTGCGGCACTGGGTCGCGCTCCCCGCGACCGCGTCCACGCACGAATTGGAGGTACCGTTGCACGTGTCCGCGACGTCGCACTCGCCGGTAGCGGTGCGACACACGAAGCCCGGCGCCTGTTTCACGTCCGCGCACGCCGTCGTCGTGCCGTCGCAGAAGTCCGGCGCGTCACAGTCGCCGGCCGCGTCTCGGCACGCGGTGGCGTTCGTCGCGACCACGTTCGGGCACACGTTGGTGGAGCCGTCGCACACGTCTTGAACGTCGCAGCCGCCGGGTACGGTCGGGCGGCACACGAAGTTCACCGGGCGCTTCGCGTCGGTGCAAACGGACGTCGCGCCGTCGCAGTAGTCATCCACGTCGCAGCCGCCCGCGGCCGCGTCGCGGCATTTGGTCGCGCTCGATCGCACCGCGTCCGGGCAGGCGTTGCTGGCTCCGTCGCACGTATCCGCCACGTCGCACCCGGTGGCTACGGCGTCACGGCATACGAACCCGTTCGCACGTTTCGCGTCGGCGCAAACCTTGGTGGTGCCATCGCAGAAATCGTCTACGTCGCACAAGCCCACGGCCGTGCCGCACTTGGTGGTGCTCGGAGCCACCGCGTCCGTACAACTATCCGAAGTGCCGTCGCAGACGTCCGCCACGTCGCACCCCGAAGCGTCGGCAGCGCGGCAAGTGTGATTGTCAGCCGCGGTGTAACGCACGCATTGATTGCCGACGCAGCGAGTGCAGCGGTTCTGCCCTTCGCACGTGGCCGGATCGCAAGTCTCGGGCTCGCCGTCCGCGCCGCCCTGTGCACCCGCGGGCGCACCGCCAGCATCGCTTGGGGCGCCCGCTGCGCCCAGCTCCGCGCCGCCTTGGCCCGCCAGCGTCGCCGCTTGCTGGACGGAGCCAACCTCCTCACGCGGCGCCTCCCCTCCACGAGTACAGCTGACAGCTATGGCAGCGGCGAGCAGGCCCGCGGAGGCGCGGACCAAGAGATCCCTAAGCATCCCTCGAGTTTCGACCGGATTCAGCCAAAGCGTCAACCGACTCAGGGCGAGCGCGCGGCGCCAGGAAGTGGGTGAAGATGCGACCGTCCGCCAGCGCGGAGGCGGCGGCTACGTCTCGGCCATGATGAGTAAACAGCAGGATTTGCAGTCGGTCGGAGAACTCCGCGAGCACCTGGAGCGCAACGCGCGAGCGCTCGTCGTCCCACTCGACCAAAACGTCGTCGAGCACCAACGGCAGTGGGGGCGCGGTCTTTAGGTATTGCTCCAGACTCGCGAGCTTGAGCGCAAGAAAGAGCTGAAAGCGCGTCCCCCGCGACAACTGGTCGAGCTCCAAACCTCGTCCATTTTCGGCCTCGACGCACTCCAGCCGCGTCTCTTCCAAGCCCACTTGAAGCTTGGCGAAGCGGCCGAGGGTGAGGCGACGAAACAAGTCGCTGGCGCGTGACAGGACCGGTCCCTGATGCACTTGACGGTAGCGCTCGACCACGCGCTCCAGCACCGCAGCCGCGATTCGACGCCGCGCCCAAGCCGAAGAAAGCTCGCCGAGTCGAGCTACCGTGGCCGAGAGCTCTTGAGCGGCATCCGCGCCGCTCCTGCCCTCGTACGCTCGCAAGCCGAGCTCCAGCTGCGTTACCTCGCGCACGAGCTCGCGCGCTTCTTCTTCGCGCTGCTCGATCGAGTCGTCCAGCTCCGCGAGCCGCGCCGTCACCGCACTGCGATCGCTCTTCCGCGCTTCCTCCACGAGCGTCTCGATCGCTTCGCCTTCGCACACCTCCGCTAGCCGTGCGTCGAGCTCCGCGAGCTCCTGCTCCAAGGTGCGCGCGGTCTCCACGCGTTGCTCCAGCTCCGCGAGCGCCGCTGCGTCCGGGACGCCGGCTTCGCGACACAGCTCCGCGAGCGCGGCCGCATGCTCCCGGACGCGCCCCTCCACCTCCGTGAGCTCCCGCTTCACGCGTCCCATTTCGACCTGAATGCTCGAGCGGCGCTTGGCGGTTTCGGTGGCGGCTTCGTACAATTCCAGGAGCCGCGCGGCCGCCACCGGCGGCGAGAGCGACGACAGCTCCGGGGCAAAAATTTCCGTCTGCTCCAGCACCTGGGCCGCGAAGTTGGCGATCTCGCGCTGGATGCCGACGACGCGCCGCTCACGATCCGCCAGCGTCTCACGCTGCGCCGAGAGCTCGGCCAAGCCGTTCAGTAGCGCGAGCGCTTCTTCTGGCCGTGCACCTTCAGCGAGCCCGAGCGGCGCCACCGAAGCCTGCCATTCGGCGCGCCACCTCTCGAGGGCGGAGGCGGCGTCCCTTTCCCGCACCTCCGCGGCGCTGAGCGCAGCCTGAGCATGAGCGAGCTCTCGCTCCGTGCGCGAAAGCTCGCGCCAGGCCTCGCGCTCTTCTTGCAGCAGCCGCGCGGCTTCGCGTGGCAAGAGCTCCACGCCTCCCCAACTACGAATGACGCTCTCCCACCGCGCATTCACGCGACCTAGCTCCGCGCGCGCGTTCTGCAGTTGCTCTTCGAGCCGCTCACGGTGTCGGTCGTGCTTGGCGAGCTGTTGCTCGAGCGCCTCGGCGTCGGCCACGCGCTTGGCCTCACTACGCAGCCGGTCCGCAAGTGAGTCGGCGTGGGCGGTGGCCTGGGCCAGCGCCGCGAGCGGCAGGCAAAGCTCCAGCGCCTTGCGCTTGGGCTCCGCCGCCAGCTCCTGGGCTTCGCGGAAACGAGCGTCGCGGTCCGCGCGCGCCTGCGTCAAGAGCGCCAGGCTCGGCACGCCGTCACGACCGCGCAGCGCCTCCAGCCGGCTGACGAGATCGCCCCGATCCCGAGCGCCTTCTTCCAAACGGCGCTCCAGCGTTTCCACCGCCTCTTCCGCCTGTGCGAGCTCGCCGTCGAAGCGGTCGACCACGTCCGCCCCCAGCAGAGCGTCGCGCTCGATGCGACGCGCGGCGCGCGCCTGCTTGAGGACGCTTGTCAACGCCTCCACCTTGGCCCGCGCGTCCGGGAGCTCTCGCTCGGCAGTCTCCACCTTGAGCGCGAGCCCTTGATGCTCGCGCCCGAGCGCCTGGAGGCGAGCTTGCTGCGCGATCGGCAACGTCCGACCGATGATGCGGTCCAAGTCCGAGCCCAGGCCGAGCCGCGGCAACTTGGCGGCGATGGCGTCGCGAATGGTGCGTGCTTCTCCTTGCCGCTTCGGCAGATCCGCGATGTAGGCATTGGCGGCGCCGATTCCGGTGCCGAGCGCCCGCACGGTTTCCGGCGCGAGCGTGACGATGGAGCCTGGCTCCGGCAACGCGGCGAGCTTCTGCTGCTCTTCCGCGAGCTTCTGAGACAGGCGCCGCGCGTCGCGCTCGGCTTCTAGCAGCTCCGCGCCGTGCCGCTCTCGCTCGCTGCCAACGCCGCGACGCAGCGCAGGCACGTCACCGAGCGCGGCGCGCTCGGCGCTCTTGCGGTCGCGCGAAAGGACGCTGGAGAGCACGTTACGCAGGCGAATCGCGTGCTCCTTTTCGGCGCGCAGCTGCGACAGCTCGGCGCGCCGCAACTCCGCTTCGCGGCGTTTTTCACGGACGCTCTCCTGCTGTTCCTCGTACTTTTCCGGCAGGTGCACGCTGTCACGTGCCTGGCGCTTTTGCTCCGTGTAGAGCGCGAGCAGTCGGTTGAGCTCCGGCTTTTGCCCGCGATCTTTGAACAGCGCGTCCGCTTCTTCTACGAGCGCCAGCTTCACCCGATGCACGGAGCGCCCCGACGCGCCCGCGTCGAACAGCGCCTCCCCCACGTCGCCTTGGCCGGAGAGGGTCTCCTCCGCGCCTTGCTGCAGCCGCTCGTGGTCGAGCCCGAACAGACGATCGAACGACGCGGCGTCGAGCCCGTTGAGGTAGCGACCGAGCCTCGCTTCCTCAAGCGGCAGATCTTCCAGCGTGCTCAGCGAGTCTTTCCGCTTTTTGCGGCGAACGAAGGCCAGCTCCTGCCCGTCTCGCTCTACGACCGCCGACAATCGGAGCGCCGCCGTCGGGTGCAGGTGCGCGTCTGGCGTATTTTGCGGAAAGCCGAACAGCAGATCGCGAATCGCGCGGAGGGAGCTGCTTTTACCAGCTTCGTTCGGGCCGTACACGAGGTGCAGCCCGTTGCCCTCCACCCGCGTAAAATCCAGAGATAGCCCCGTGAACGGTCCGAAGGCATCCAGCCCGAGGTGACGGAACCTCATGCTTGCTGCCCCGCCGCCAAGCGCTCGCGCAACAAGCTGCGGACGTCCACCGCCAGCTCTTCCGCGAGGGCTCCGCCGGCCGCGCGCAGCTCCGGCACCAGCTCCAGCACCTCGGCCGGCAGCCTGCGGCTCAAATCGCCGAGGAGCTCCGACAGCCCCTCGGTTCCGCTCTCGGCCACGAGCTCCGCGAGCGCGCGTTCGATCTCGGCTAACGCATCGTCCCCGAGCGGGAGCTCGCGCTCGAGCGGCTCGGTCGCGATGACGACCTTCTCCAACCACGCGCCCGCGCTCACGCCGTAAGACAGGCTGCACAGCTCTTCGCGCAGCTTGTCACGGCTGGCGCGCAGCGACGCGTCCAGGCGCGTCGGCCCGCTCAGCTTCACCCGGAACGCGAGGAGCCTCGACTGCGCGGCGTCTGCGGCCCGCGTGAGCTCTTGGTGCGCCGCAGAGAGCACGTCGTCCAAGGTTTGCGCGGACGCGAGCGGCACCGAAAGCTCCGCCCACCGCACGACGTCCAGCGAGCGGTGCTCGACCGCGCTGATACGGTCCCCCTCATAAGTCACCAGGGTAGCGCCCTTCTCGCCCAGCTCGCGGGCGTGGCGCCCCTGCAGATTGCCGGGAAACACCAGGTAGGGCTCACGATGCACGACCTCCCGCTGGTGAACGTGGCCGAGCGCCCAGTATTCGTACCCCCGGTTGACGAGCGTCTCGACGCGGGTCGGCGCGTAGCGGTCATGACCGGTGCGGCCTTCGAGCGCGGTGTGTAGAAGCCCCACGTTGAGCGCGCCCGCGACGCGCTCCGGATATGTCGCCGCGAGATCCTCGGTCACGTCGCGCCGGCCGAAGCTGCGACCGTGCACCGCGACGCCCAAGTCCTCCAGCACGCGCGTCTCGGCGCGCTCGTGCGACAGCTCGATGACCGGCTCCGGCAGGCGCACGCTTTTTCGGATTTGGCTTACCGCGTCGTGGTTGCCGCGGATCCAGGCCACGCGCACGCCCGCCTGGCACAGCTTGTTCAGCTCCTTCGCGAAGAACAAGCCCGTGGATACGTCCCGCCAGTCCCCGTCGAACAAGTCGCCGGAGATGACGAGCAGCCCGGCGCGCTCTTCCAAGCACAAGCCGACCAAGTTGCTGAAGGCACGCCGGGTGGCGCCTCGGATCTCGTCGGCAGGGGCCGACTCGTAGCGCGTGAGACCGTGCAGCGCGCTGTCCAAGTGCAGATCGGCGGCGTGAACGAGCTTCATGCGCGCCGAGGTGTACCACGAAGGCGCGCCGAAGCTCGGTCGAGATAGGTCCGCTCAGGCCGCGTGGGAGCGAGGAGGATCCGGGGCGATTTCCAAGCGTCGCCGCTCCCTCCGGCCTTGGACGTCCAAGAGCACGGTGGGGCCATCCGACAGCACGAGTGCCCGCTTCAGATCATCCACACCATAGAGCGGCACCGGGCCCGCCCTCAGCAGCAGGTCGCCGGGGACCAGGCCAATCCGCTCCGCCGGCGACCCCTGACCCACGGCGTGGACCCTCACGGCGCGGGGCTGCCCGACCCGCTGGGCTTCCGCGGGCGAAAGGTCCACGCCACGCGCGGCGACTCCGAGCAGCGGCCGCTCCACACGACCGCGACGCATCAGCACCGCTGCCACCCAGCTCGCGGTGTGGGCCGCGATCGCGAAGCCGAGGCCGCGCGCCTGGGGAATGACGGCAGTATTGATGCCGACCACCGCGCCGCTCGCATCCAGCAACGGCCCGCCGGAGTTGCCCGGGTTGATGGCGGCGTCAGTTTGCACGAGGCCTTCGAACAAGGTCCCGCGCGGCCCCGGCAGCGCTCGCTCGAGCGCGCTCACGACGCCGAGCGTCACCGTGCCTTCGAAGCGCAATGGATTGCCGATCGCGACGACGAGCTGTCCGACTCGCAAGCGGCGCGACTCGTGCAGCTCCAGTGGCGTGAGGGGCGGCCCCGCGACGCGTAGGACCGCCAGGTCGCTCTCCGGGTCGTCTCCTACCAGCTCCGCCGAGAGCTCGTCGCCAGTCGGCAGCCGGACCCGCAGACCACACGGATCGCCACGCGCCACGTGCGAGTTGGTCAGCACGTAGCCATCTCCGGCGATAACCACGCCCGTCCCCTGCCCCCGTCCTTGCTCGACCGCAACGACGCTCGGGGCCGTCCGCGCCACCAGCTCTTCCAGCTCGTGCGAAAGCTGCGGCAACAGACCGAGGCTCAAGAGCGCACTCCCGGCGCGACGTCCACGCTGAGCTTCTGTCCGCCCCGCCGCAGAGCGAGCGCCAGCGTTTGCCCCTCGGCGTCTTCCAGCGCGGCTTGCAATGCACCAGCGTCACGCAGGGCGGCACCTCCGAGCTCGAGAAGCACGTCGCCAATCAAAAGCCCGGCCCGCTCCGCGGCGCTGCCGGGCTGGACCGACGACACCAAGAGCCCACGCTCCGCATCGCCGAGTCGAACTGCTTGCGTGCCGACCCCCAAGTAGCCGCGCCGGACGCGCCCCTGTTGAAGGATAGCCGACACGACGCGGTCAAGAGTCTGCTTTTCCAGCAAGAGCGGCACCCCGCGCAGCAGCCCCGCCGACGTCATGCCCACGGCGCGGCTTTGCGCGCCGAACGCCAGCCCGCCAGAGAATCCTGGCTCCGGAGCAAGGTCGGTCTCGACGTAGCGCTCGACGCGCCCGCCGCGGTGGGTGTGCCAAGCGTCACCCAGTTGCGCAACGAGGCCGAGCCGCACCCGCACGGAGCGCCCGGGCCGCGTCGCGGACAACACCTGAGCCCCCAGCGGTAGCGGTTCACTGGACCAAACGGGCGGGCCACCGAACGGCGCGTCCAAGCGCGCGACGCCGATGTCGGTGGCAGCGTCGTACCCAACCACCCGCGCCATGCTCTCGCGCTCGCCTTGCACCACCTCGAGCTGCTCGCGGCCGGCGACGGCTCGCGCGGTGGTCACGACCACGCCATCGGCGCTGTAAATATGGCCGGTCGCCCCACGCCGGCACGGCGCCGAGACGTGCACCAGCGCGTCCCCAGCGGCCGCAGCCGCACTCACCCATCGTTCGGAATCCGGTTGCGTCATGGTGAGGAGCTTGGCGACGCCAAGCCGCCAAGGAAATCGGTCGATCGGTGAGGCGTCGCCTAGCTGAACGGGCAGCCATGGACAAAGCCGCTCCGGGCCTTACATTCCTTCACCTGGACGCTCCCCTTCGCCCCTCCGCCGTCGTCGTCGCGCGGGACCCGCTCGTTAGGAGCGGTTTGGTCGCCGTGCTGGGCGCCTATCCCGGCCTGGTTTTGCGCGAGGCGCTGGCGGACCCAGGGACCGCCGCTCCCGCGGACGTCGTGATTGGGGACGCGCCGGACGGCTCGTCGGCCCCCTTCCTCGCCCTCGTCAGTACCGTCCAAGAAGCTCGCCAAGCGCTGCGCTCGGGAGCGCGAGGCGCCCTGTCCCGCTCGGCCCCGGGAAGCTCCATCGTCCCCGCGGCGCTCGCCGTCGCGGCCGGGCACTGGGTGCTGGACGAAACGTTTGCGGCCGTCTTGCTGCACGTGGGCGACTCACCCTCCGGCCCGCCCTCGCTGCTCAGCCCGCGGGAGCAAGAAGTGCTCGCGCTGCTCTCCGAGGGTCTGTCCAATCGGGACGTCGCGACGCGGCTCGGCATCAGCCGGCACACCGCGAAGTTCCACGTCAACGCCATCTTGGACAAACTCGGCGCTACCACGCGCACGGAAGCGGTCGTGCTCGCGGCGCGCAGCGGCTTGCTCACCTTGTGAGCGTCACACCGGCTCGAGGATGCGCTGGCGCGCCGCGCCCAACCCTTCTCCCTCGTAGTGCACGACGTCTCCGGGCTTGAGATATACCGGCGGCGTACGGCCTGCGCCGACGCCGGCGGGCGTGCCGGTGCTGATCACGTCGCCCGGGAGCAAGGTCATGAACTCGCTGATGTGGCTCACCAGCGTCGGAACGTCGAAGATGAGGTCGGACGTGTTGCCGTCTTGCATGAGCTCGCCGTTGACGCGGAGCCTCAAGCTCAGGTTCTCGAACCGGACCTCGTCCGGCGTTACTAGTAGCGGACCGAGCGGCGCGAAGCCGTCCGCGCTTTTGCCCTTCACGAACTGCCCCCCGCGCTCCTTCTGGTGCTCGCGCTCCGAGTAGTCGTTCATCAGCGTGAAGCCCGCGACGTACTCACGCCAGCGCGCCTTCTCCACGTAGCGCGCGCGCTTGCCGATGACGAGCGCGAGCTCCACCTCCCAGTCCGTCTTCTTCGAGCCGCGCGGCAGGGGGAGGTCGTCGTACGGGCCTGCGAGCGCGGTCGTCGCCTTCGTGAATAGCATCGGCTCCGGCGGCAACTTGGCGCCCGTCTCGGCCGCGTGGTCGCGGAAGTTGAGCCCAACGCACACGATCTTGCTCGGCCGCGCCACGACGGCGCCGATACGCGGGTCCGCCCCGACGCTCGGGCACTCCGCGGCGTGCGCTTCGTACCAGCGTGCGAGACGGCCCAAGCCGTCCGTACCGAAGAAGGCCTCGCCGTAATCTTCGCCGAAGGCGGATACGTCCACGCGGCCCGCCTTCTCGGAAAGCAGGCCGATGCGCTCGCGCCCAGGATCGCCGAACCGGAAGAGCTTCACGCCGCGCAGCTTAAGGCAACGGACGGCCGGGCGGAACGGAGTCGCCGTAGCCGTGGGGATGGGCGAGAAACCAGCGCCAGGCGCTCCCGATCGCATCCGCGATGTCCGTGTGGCGCGCGCGCCAGCCCAGCTCGCGCTCGATTTTGCTCGGGTCCGCGTAGAGCGCCGGCGGGTCGCCCGCGCGGCGCGGTCCGGACTCCACCTTGAACGGGCGATCCACGACGCGGCGCACCGCGTCCAGGATCTCCTTCACGCTGTGACCGCGACCGATACCGAGGTTGTAAGTGCGAGCGTCTCCGGGCGCGAGCGCCTCCATCACCTTGACGTGCGCATCAGCCAAGTCTTCGACGTGCACGTAGTCGCGAATGCAGGTTCCGTCCGGCGTCGGGTAGTCCTCGCCGAAGACCGTGATTTTCTCTCGCTTACCCAGCGCCGCCTGCAAAATGACCGGAATGAGGTGAGTCTCCGGCTCGTGATCTTCGCCGAGGGACACGTCCGCGGCGCAACCGCACACGTTGAAGTAGCGCAGCACGGAGTAGCCGAAGTGCGGCGATTTGGCGGCGTAATCTCGCAGCATGTACTCGGACATCAGCTTGGACATCCCGTACGGGTTGATGGGCGCCTGCGGCGTAGTCTCGCGAATGGGCATCTCGGTCGGCTCGCCGTAGGTGGCGGCCGTGCTGGAGAACACGAGCCGCGGAGTGCCGACACGCTCCACCGCCGTGAGCAAGCTCAACGTCCCTCGCGTATTGTTGTCGTAGTAAAGAAGCGGGTTTTCCGTCGACTCGCCCACGGCGGTGAAGGCCGCAAAGTGCATGACGCAGTCGACGCGGTGCTCGCGCAGGGCGGCTTCGACGCCGTCCGTGTCGCGCACATCCACCTGGTGAAACGGAACATTGTCCGGTATGGCGCGTCGGTGTCCCCGACTCAGGTTGTCCAACGCGACCGCGTGGTGACCGGCTTCGGTCAGCGCGCGGAGGGCGTGCGAGCCGATATAGCCGGCGGCACCAGTAACTAAGACCTGCATGCGCTGGTTTTAACATCGCTCGTGCGTTTGCGGACTCGCTTCGCACCGTTATTCCGCGGCATTTTCGCTGTGTTTCGTTGCCGCGCGGGCAATTTGCCACCGTGTCCGTGAGGCGAGTTGGCCATCCATGAACCTCTGCCGCCGCGCGCCGCGACGGGTCGAACGCTGGCCGGTGGCGTCCACCCCCCGGTCGGAAGCGTCCAAGACGGAGCGCCTTTCCGGCTGTTATTCACGCAATTTCGCTCGTAATTTTACGACGACGGGTGGCATACGCCTTGCTGAGGGCGCGCAGAACCCGTGCCCACCGCCGAACCGAACCCCGAGCCTGGCACTTTCGCCAGTCAGCGCGTCCTCAAGGCCGAGCACGATCCCTATCGTGCGGTGTTCGACCTCTGCCCCACGCCGATGATGCTCTGCGAGGTCGGCACGCTGCGCGTGATCGCGGCCAACGTGGCCGCCTCCAAGCTCCACGGGACGTGCCCGGAGCTCCTGCAGGGCCGCACCCTCTTCGAGCTACGCCGCGTGTCGGACCTCACGAGCATCATGCTCAAGCGCGCCGTTGGCCATGAAATCGCGCTCGGCTTCGGCTATCACGTTCGGCAAGACGGCGCGACCTTCCCGGTGCAGCTCACGGTGCACCCGAGCGAGGTCGGCGGTAAGCCCCTCTGGCTCTGCGTTCTCAAGAGCCTCGAAGAGCTCCTTGCTCCCCGCGAGGGCGAACCGAAGCGGCGCTTGCTCGAAGCGGTTGGGCGCCTTGCCGGCGTAGTCGCGCACGACATCAACAATCTCTTGTCGGTGATCTTGTCGTTCGGCAGCCTCGCGACCGCGCACCTCGCGAGCGACTCGCCCGCGCTTCGCGATTTGACCGAGATTCGCGGCGCCACCGAGCGCGCCACGCTCCTGACGAAACAACTGCTGAGCCTATCCCGAAAAGGACCGAGCTGTCCCAAGTCGCTGCGGCTCAACGAGGTCGTCATTCGCCTGGAGAAGCTGCTCGGCCGAATGCTGGACGACGGCACGGAGCTGGTGCTGGATCTCGCGCCGGACGTGGATCCGGTGATGGCAGACCCGGCCCAAATAGAGCGACTGCTCGTCCAGCTCGTCGCGGAGACTCACGGCGGCGGTCACCCGGGTACGCTGCGCATCGAGACTCGCAACGTGGAGCTCGAGACCGAGCGCGGCCGCGAGAGGCACGTCCTTTTGCGCGTAACGGACAGTCACGGCTCGCTCACCCCCGACGTCGGGGCGCTCTCCGCGTTCGTAGACTCGGGCAACGCGTGGCTCGAGGCCGAAGCCGGCGTCGGCACGCAGTTCGTGGCTTGCTTTCCTAGCGCGAGGGGAGAGTCTGGCGTCGCCGCCGCGCGGGGCAAGGTACGGCGCGAAACGGTCCTAGTCGTGCAAGACAACCCGCATTTGCGGAAGACGCTGAGGAACTACTTCGTTCGAGAAGGCTTCCGCGTGCTGGACGCCGAGAGCGGCTTGGACGCGATGCGACAGCTCGAGCCGTGCGCCAGCGTCGACCTGCTTTTGACGGACTTCGTGCTCACGGACGGCAGCGGCAGTGAGCTGTGCCGCGCGCTACGCGACCGGCTTCCATCCCTGCGCGTGCTGGTCTCGATCGGCGATGCGGAGCAGCGCGACGCGCTTCGATTGGACGAGCGCACCGAGAGCATCACCAAGCCATTCGACTTGAGAGAGCTCGACGCGCTCGTCCAACGCTTGCTCGATCAGCCGGACGTTACTTGACGCGCCTGCGACGGGCGACGCCGAACAGCGCCCCGAGGACCGCCACCAAGCTCAGTGCGCCGCCGCTGCTGCTCGCCGGACCGAACTGACAGGCGCTGCTCTCCTGGGTTCCGCTGCTACCCTCGTCGGTCGGAGGGTTGCCGGTGTTGGGCGGCGCTTCGTTCGACGTGCCTTCGCTATCGCCACCCGCTTGCGGCGGGACGGGGTCGTCGAGATCGCGGTCGACGCCGCCGTAGTAAGGAGGTTGGCAAGTCTTCGTGGGAGGTAGCGGTGCCGGTCGGGAGGCGCAATTGCCGTCAACGCACGGAGGCGGCGAGTCAACCTCCCCCTCCTCGCAGGCCCAGCCTGCCGGGCAGGCGGCGTCGGTGTCACAGCCGATCTCTTGTGGCACACACTGCTTCACTCCGCTCGGCTCGCAGCTGCAATCCGGCGGAATCGGCGCCGCGTCGGCGGCGGGCGCGCCACCACCGCCCGGTGGGAGCGGCGCTGCGCCGCTGCCTGGGCTCGGCGGAGTCTCCGCGCCACCGGAACCAGAACAGCCGCAGCTCTCCGTCTCCTCGCAAGTGAAGCCCGGTCCACAATCGGCCGCGGCTGAGCACGGCAGGACGTAGCGCGGCGTGCACATGCTGACCGTCTTCGGGTCGCAGGTCGTCGGCTCACCACAGTCGCACTTTTCGCCCGGCGCGCAGACACAGTTGGTGACCGCGCAGTCCTCCGTCCACGCGTGGCAAACCATGTCGCTCGCGCAGTCTGCGTCCGCCTGACAGGGCGCAGGCGCGCAGCCGTACTCTTGCGTGTCCACGCAAGGCGCGGGATCCGGGCACGAAGCGCCAGGTGCGCACGCCGGCGTCGGCCCACAGCCAGAGCTAGCGACCACGGTGCACTCGAAGCCGAACGCGCAGGCCGGACCGTTGCCACACGCCGCGGTATCCGGCGCGGCCAA
>JAQSWN010000189.1 GCA_029266615.1 Polyangiaceae bacterium | reverse complement strand
ACCCCGCACCGGAGCTCGCGGAGCCGCCCCGCCCGGCGCTGCCCGACGAACCGCCTGCGCCTTTGCCGGACGTGCCTGGCATGTCGCCCGTATCCGCGTCGTCGCTACAGCCGGCGAGCAGCGTGAGACAAAGCAACAGGCGAGCCGTGTGGGCGTTGGTCTTCATCGTGGCACTGTCTCATGGAGCTGGTACCGGTTCCAGACTCAAGCATCCTAACTTACCGCGAGATTGCGCCACCACTGCACCGAGCCCAACACTGCGGACATGATCGCGCTCGAAATGGGCTTCGGCGTCACAGTCGCGCGGCGAGGCTACACTGGCCGCAATGCCCGAGCTGCCCGAGGTCGAGACCGTCTGTCGAGTGATTCGCCACTCTCTTCAGGGGCAGCGGATTGCGCATGTCGAGGTCGTTCCAGATGCGATCGTCTTCGGAGCTTTTACGCCGAGGTCGATCCAGAAGGCGTTGCTCGGCCGAACAGTGCAGGCGGTCGGTCGACGAGGGAAGTTCTTTTGGCTCACCTTGAGCGGTGAGGGCCCCACCGTGTTCGGCCACTTGGGCATGAGCGGGTGGATTCGCGAAGTGGGGCTGGAGGGCACGCGCTTACACGGACACGGCAAGGCTCCCTTCGAAGACGCGCCGGGACGACCACGGTTCCTGAAGCTAGGGATCGCGACGCGCAGAGGCCGTGGCATCGTGCTCACCGACCCGCGTCGACTCGGACGAGTTTGGCTCGGGCCCGATGCCGAGCACGATCTCCGAGTGAAGCGGCTCGGCCCGGATGCGTTCGATGAGCTTCCCTCCGCGAAGGCGCTGCTCGCCCTGTTCGCCCGGCGAAAGATTCCGATCAAAGCCGTGCTCCTCGATCAGGGTGCGCTCGCCGGCATCGGCAACTGGATCGCCGATGAAGTGCTGTATCAATCGCGCATTGCACCGAAGCGTGCGGCGGCTTCGCTCACTGCGGCCGAGGTGGCCGCGCTGCGGCGGGCCATCGTCTCCGTGCTGGCGCGCGCGGTAAGGGTCGGGGCAGATCACAAACAGTTCCCCAAGTCTTGGCTCTTCGAGCACCGCTGGGGCGGTCGCCGCGGAGCCCCGCAAATCGGCGGGCAACGGATCGTGCGGGAAGAAGTGGGTGGGCGCACCACGGCGTGGGTCCCGACCCGCCAGAAGTAGTATTTTGACCCACGGCGCAGGCCCGAACCTCGTCCGGCCCGCGGGAGCTAGACATGGGGCGGCTTGGCCATCGGTGGCGCCGGGAGCCCGAAATGCGAGACTCGTCGAATGGTCAAAGCCGAACTCGTTTGGCCAAGTCGGATGCATCACCTCGCCGAAGCACGTGAACGCTTCGAGGACTTGGCAGAGCGACTCGTCCCCTATCTGGACATCAAGGATCCATTAGCCGACGCCGTGGTTGAGAGCCTCGCAGGAATGCCGGCCGCGAGACGTCGAGATCTGATCGAGGCCGCCCTCGAAGGTGACCTCCATGACGCCCCCGCGCCGCTCCACGACTTTTACGAAGCCGCTCGCGAAGTACCGCCCTGGCTAAACTGGCAGAGGCTCGCCCGTGCCCACCAAGTGTTCGTACGACCTGGCCTCCTGGGCGGACTCACGCTCGGACTGCGTTCGCTCGTTTACGGGTATGCAGCGCCGGCCGGTAACAAGCCCTTGGCTTTTTCCGGGAGGCTGCAGCAGAAAGCGGACCGTCGCCTGGCGGAGACCGGCAAGTTCGTCACCGCCGTGACCGCCATCGACGGCCTGCGGCCAGGAGCGCTCGGCTGGCAGCTCGTGCTCAAGGTGCGGCTCATGCACGCGGAGGTTCGACGGCTCGTGCTCGCTACCGGGCGCTGGTCGCACGCAGATTGGTCGGAGCCCATCAACCAGCACGACATGCTGGCCACCATTCTCCTCTTCTCGAACGTCTTCGTGGACGGAATTCGCCTGTTGGGCGTGCAGGTAACTCCGGAGGAAGCCGACGACTATCAACACCTCTATCGCTGGGTCGGTGAGCTGATGGGCGTGCAGCCGGAGTTGCTCCCCGCGACCCACGCCGAGGCCACGCGGCTTTCGGAGTTCATCCTCCTCACTCAGGGGCCTCCCGACGAGGACTCCCGCGAGCTGGTGAAGGCGCTTCTAGAAGGGCCGCTGCGCTTGGCGAAAACGCCTCGCGAGCGACGCAGAGCCGAGCGACAAGTCGCGATCTCGCGAGGCTTGTGTCGCAGCCTCATCGGCGATGAGTTGGCAGACGGACTGGGGCTCGAGCGGGACGCTCACCGGCACTGGGCGCTCGGGGTGCGCACCACGCTCCGCGTGTTGGAGACCGCGCGCCGCGGAGTGCCGCGTCTCAACGATTGGGTGCACGACCTCGGCACCCGTTACTGGGACTTCACGGTAAAGCACGGGCTCGGCGGCGTGCCCGCGCGTTACGAGCTGCCGGAGCGCCTGAGCGGCGCCCGTACCGGCGCCGCACCCATATGAACGCGAGTAGAATCTGCGTCGGCTTGCTGCTGCTCGTCGGCTGCGCCTCCTCAGGACCGCCGGCGGCGGAAGGAGCCTCCACGGCGGAGTGCTCGGTGACGCTTGCGCCCCGACAGAACGCTGCTGCCCGGCCGCGACCCGCGATCGCGCCGGCTTCGCCTGAATCTCGCATCGTGGTCCACGCGGAGGTGCCGCTCCGCCCCTTGGAACGCACGCTCGAAAAGCGCGTCCCCAAGCGGCTCGCCGAGGGCAGAGCTCGGATCGGCCCGGGCGGCACCGTGAGCTACACCGTGGAACGCGGCGCGCTCTCACTACGTGTCACGCCCACTTCGCTGCTCGTCGAAGCTCCCGCGCGCGCCCGGGCCGAGGCGTGCCGTGGTAACGATTGCTACGCTTCGTGCGAACCGGAGGCACGCATCGTCGCGGAGGTGCCGCTGATGCTGCGGCCCGACTATCGCTTTCGGAAGACCTCCGTTTCGGCGACTTTCACGCGCGGTTGCAAGGTGCGCGCGCTCGGCGGACTGCTCACGCTGGACGTGACGCCGACGCTCGAGGCGCAGCTCGCACCCGAGCTCGAAAGAGTCGCGCGGGAGATCGACGAACAACTGCCGGCGCTCGAGTCGCGCATCGCGGAAGGGTGGACGGAGCTCGCAGAGGCGCGCTCCGTACCGCTCGGCGGCTGCTTCAGGCTCCAGCCATTCGGTATCATCCAGGGGCCGTTTTTGGCATCGACGACCATCCTCCGCGCGCGCTTCGCCGTTCAGGCGCGGCCGGAGCTCGGCCCGAGCTGCGACTCTCCGGCCGTCGCAACGCCGCTTCCGCCACTGGCGACGGACGCCGCTTTGCCGGAAGAGGGCGTGACGCGTCTGGGCATGGTGACGGCGCTAGCGAGCGTGGCCCGAGCGCTCGAATCCGCTTCGCCACCGCAAGTAGCACGCGCAGAAGTGACCTCGCGAGGGAAAGACATCGACGCGCACCTAGCGCTGAGGGGCCGCGTGTGCGGCGACGTCGCGCTCCAGGCCGCGCTTTCGTTCGAGGGAGACGGCCAGTACATTGGGCTGACGGGCGCTCGGTTCGGGCCCGGCGAAGAGGAACGCCTGGCGGAGAGCGGGCTCGATGAAAATGCCCTCACCCACGACGTGCGCATCGCGCCTTTGCTCTCCGTGAGAGGGTTCCAAAGCGCTGCACCCTCTTTGGCCGCAGGCGCCTCGCGTCTGGGGCTCGAGGTGCGCGCCACCGTCTCCTCGACGCGCGCCGCCGGAGCGATGGCTCGAAACGACGAGCTGGTAGCTTGGCTCGAAGCGCGGGGCGCGATTTGGCTGAAGCTCGACGCGCTTCTGGAGCGGTGAGCGTGCTCATGAGGCGAGTTGCCCCGCCCCGAAGGTCCGGTCGTACTCGAGCTCTAACCGCTTCGTTCGCCACCAACTGGCGCACGAAAGGTCTGGCTCCATGGGTATGCTCAAGGTTTGTTCGTTCGGACTACTGACCGGCTCCTTAACACTAGGCTGCGCGCTCGAATCGCCTGAAAACGAGAGCGTTTCTGAAGCTCGTCAGCCGATCATCGGCGGCACGCCCGTGATCGCCGAAGACATCGGTCTCGTGAAGCTCACGAACCCGAACGGCGGCGGGTGCAGCGGCACGTTGCTGACGCCAGAGTGGGTCTTGACGGCTCAGCACTGCCTCCCGCCCGAGGCTGCAGGCATCACCGTCGAGCGCACGACCACTGGCGACCTGCGAGAGGCGGTGCAGATCATTCCTTGGTCTACCTCGAGCTTCACCACGGATATTGGGCTCATTCGCGTGAGCGAGCCTTTTCCCATCGCGGTGGGCGCAGACGGCTACGTAAACACGCAATGGCCGTTCGGCGCCGCCGAGCTCGTTGGCAGCGCGGTGGAGTGTTATGGGTACGGCTACAACACGCCGGAGGGCGCCGGCTTCGGCACGCTGCGCCACGCCACGCTGCCCATCGAGAGCTACGACGTGAGCAGCAATCGTTACTACTTGCGCCCCAACGCGCTCGGCCAAATCCCCTACTACGGCGATTCGGGAAGCGGCTGCTTCACGACGCGGGACGGGCAGCGCTACCAGCTCTCCGTGCTCTCCACGGTCGGGCTCGACCTCGCCACCGTCGACGCGACCGCCGGCTTCGTACGCGATTGGCTCGACTTGCAAGTCAACTCCCAGTGTGACGACGGCGTGCAGAGCGGCACCGAGACCGGCGTGGACTGCGGCGGCTCGTGCGCGGCGTGCCCGCCCGTTGCCGTTCTCACCGTCAACAGCCAGTGGAACACGGGTTGGTGCGGCCAAGTCGTCGTCACCAATCACACGAGCACGACGACCAGCTCTTGGTCCGTGACGCTAGACGTGCACGACTCGAGCATCAACTCGCAGTGGGGCGCCATCTTTGCGAGCGACGGCTCCCTCCTCACGGCCACGAACGATCAGTTTGGCGGCTTCATCCCCGCGGGCCAGTCCGCCAACTTCGGTCTGTGCGCGGTAAAAACCGGGCCCAACTGGCAGCCTGAGCTCGTCTCGGCCGACATTCAGTAGCCGAGAGGTCGCGGCGCTTGGCACTTGGCTTGCAGGGCCTGGGCCGTGCGCCGCTGCGTCTTACTGTTCCTCGGGCTAGCCCTGAGCTGCGCTCAGGCAGAGGCGCCGCGGAGCGCTTCTGCACATGTTGGTCCGGCGGCGAGCCCGCGAGAAGCAAACGACCCGCATTTCGTGGAGCTCGAGGTGCCTGGCTATGAACCGGCGGTGGTTTCGCTGCCGCAAACCTCGAGCGGACGCGGCCCACTGCTGGTGGCGGCTCACGGCGCCTGGGACCGACCGGAGCCGCACTGCCAGCTGTGGCGGCGTGTCACGAAAGGTCGCGGCTTCATCCTATGTCCGCGGGGCAAGCGCACGAACCGCCACACGCCGCCCGAGCACGCCGCGTACTTTTACCCGGACCACTTCGCTCTGTCGCGCGAGGTGCTAGCCGCCATTGACGCGCTCTCGGCCCGCTACCCTGAAAAGCTCGACCGAAGCGCGGCCGTCTGGGCGGGCTTTTCACAGGGCGCCATCCACGGCGCGCTCGTCGTCGCACTCCACCCGACCGTCTTCACGCGCGCCGCTCTCGTCGAAGGAGGCAATGGCTTCTTCAACGAGTGGTCACCTTTTGCGGCCCGCAAGTATGCGCGCGGTGGTGGCCAGCGCGTTCTCTTCGGCTGCGGCTCGCCGTACTGCGTGCGAACCGCCCAGCGATGCGCAGGATACCTCGAGGCGACGGGAGTCGCTGCCTTCGTGACGCATGCGGAGGGCGCCGGACACAGCTACGGGCCCACCATGGAGCGGCGCCTGAGCGAACATTTCGATTGGCTCGTCGCCGACGACCCACGTTGGGCCGCGAAGTAGCCGCTCAAGTCTGCGGAACGATGAGCCGCAGTGCGCGCGCCGCGACCTCGATGCGGACGCGAGGATGCGCCGGCCACTCTTCGCCGTCCAACTGCGTGGCCAGCGGTGCTCCGTTCGCGGGCATGAAAAACTCCAAGTCCATGACGGAAGCGCGCAGGGTCTTGGAATGCTCGAGTCCCAGCTCTTCGAGGATCTCCTCGTTCAAGGGGACCACCTCCAGGTCGCGAATGGCCTTGGAGGTCCAGTCCAGCTTGCCCACGAACGGCACCAGCTCGAAGATCCCGTCGTCGTGACGCGACGTTTCGTCCAGCACCCAAGCGCCGGCGTAGACGCGCGTGTTCTTGACGATGAGGTCGGTGAGCCCTTCGAGCTCGAGACGCTGCCCGTCCAGATTCGCCACGACCTGAAATTTGTCGTCGATGACGTACGACTCGAGAAACGTCTTCAAAAACGCGCCTGCGTAAACGGCTTGGTCGCGGTAAATTTCTTTCAACGGGCCGAGCTGCTCCACGACCGCTCGGTCTTGGTTCCGCTTCGCCAGCACCCGCGCGGAGAGCCCCCAGCCGCAAGAGTCGAAGAAGTACTCCGGTTGCCCATCGTCGCCCGCGCGGTAAATTCCAACGTCCAGCCGCGTCTCGTGGCCGGTGCGAATCACGCCCACGTTGCGCTCCAGGTCCCCCTTATCCGAAGTCAGTCCGAAGCTCCGGCCTTGGTCATTGGCGGTGCCGGCAGGCAACATACCGAGGGCCACTTCTTCACGACGCGTGCTCGTGTACAGCCCCGCCGCCACTTCCCGGAACGTTCCGTCGCCGCCCATCGCGACGACCACGGAGTATCCTCCCCCGTCCAGCGCCGCGCTCACGGCCCCGATTGTCTTGCCTTCCGGCAGCGTCGCCAAGAACTCAGCCGGCATGCCGTCCGCGCTCATGAGCTCGAGCGCTCGCTCGATGCGCTCCTGGCCCTTTCCACTTTGCGCCGTCGGATTACCGACCAAGAGATGCGACACCATTTCGCTGCAGTATAGCCGCAACGCGGCCACCCCGATGACTACCGCGCGAACGGCTTGGAGATCACACAGGCGTTGATACCGCCCACGCCCATGGAAAGCTTGCCGACCGCGCCCGGCGCGACACTTTCGCCACGGTCGAAGACGAGGTGCTGACCGAGCTCACGCAAGGACTCGTGAAGCTCCGCCTCCGAGATCGCGGTCGGGGGAAGCACGCCTTCGACCATGCCGAGGTACTGCGCGGTGAGCTCCCAACCGCCGCCACAGCCCATTCCGTGTCCGAACGTGCCCTTGCGAGCCGTTACCGCGATGTGCTTGGGAGCGACGGACTGCAGGTTGGTGAGCTCTTGAAAGTCCCCCGGGGTAGCCGTGGCGTGCATGTCCCAAGAGACGAGGTCGGTGCCCTGTACGCCCGCTCGAGCGAGCGCTTCGTGCATCGCGCGACGCGGCCCCTCTTCGCTCGGCGTGATGATGTGGTCGGCATCCGAAGAGACACCGACCGCTAGCGGCTCGATGCCCAGCGGCTTCCAGCCCTTCGAAAGACCGTACTCTAGGTCTCCGACGATCCAAACGCACGCGCCGCCGGCGACGTGGGTGCCCTTCATCTGCGTGAGCGGCTTGCTGGGATTTCCGTCGGCCGCGAGGACGCGCGCGCTGTAAAACCCACCCACCGTCAAGGGATGCGGGGCCGGATCGGCCGCCCCAACGACGACGAGCTTGGCGTCTTGACGCGCGATCGCGTCGAGAGCGAGCTTCAGGGCGACGCCGAACGTGGAGCAAGCGGCGATGGGAGCGAGTGACAAACCCGTGATCCTCCCAATCATCGAAATCTGCGAGGCGGGGGTGTTGGGAATGTTCCACAGGACGTTCGCGGACACCTCGCTCCAGGGTGTCTCTGGCGCTTGCCACTTTTCGGTGAGCTGCGCGAGGGCGCGGCGCTTGTCACGAATCAGCTTCATTTTGCTGCGGGCGACGTCGGCTTCCACACCAGGGCTCTCGATGCGTGAAAGCTCCGCTAGGTACTCCACGAGGCTGGTGGAGCGCTCCGCCCAATAGGCGAACCAGGCGTCTTCGGCGAGCTCGCGCTCGTCCGGATCCTCGACGCGACGGGGGTCCGCCACCGGCACTTCTCCGCCTTCCTGCAGGTGGCGAGCGAGCGCCGGGTTGCGCTCCGGATTCGCCCAAAAGCGATTCCAACGGCGTTGAGCGCGGTACAGCTTCGTGCTCGCCTCGTACATGGTCGGATACGCGCCGAGCGCGTTGCCAACGTACACGTGAGCCTGGCTCCCCAAAGCAACGAGCTCGCCTTCCAGCGCTGGATTCTGCTGCAAAGCTTGAATGAACGAGCCCACCGCGAAGAGCGACGTGGGGTCCATCTTTTCGACGAGCTGCTTACTGCGCGCCGGAGGAAACCGCTGCGCGAGCCACGGCTCGTACGCCTTGAAGTCGAACTTGGGGCGGCCCACCAGAAACGTGTCCCGCCCGAAGCCATTGAAGGGCGAGAGACGCGAGCTCGGGTCCGCGAGCGTCCGCGCGAACTCGTCGATATTCTCGGCCCCAGGAGCCACGAGGCCCCATCCAAAAACGGCGGCTCTGGTCATTTGCTGGCGCGGCGTGCTTTCCGAGGCTTCGGGGGAGGCGGAGTCTGCCAAGGATAACCGCCCTGTCAATGGGCGACCCCGCGCGGGAAGCGAACGGGCGAGGTACCGCATCCCGCCATGGCCCCGCCTCATCGACGCGGTCGCAGGCAACGCTCAGCTCGCTAAGTGGATGCGGCGGGAGCCGCGTGCCGTTCAGTCGAGCCTGCGCCCGACGGACAGCTCGTGTGCCTTCGCGTGACGACGAAAGCACAGCGCCACGAAGCCAAGCAATGCTGCCAGCGCCGCGGCGGCGCCGCCGAATGGCTGGGGCGAGAAAGTGCAGCTCGAATCATCGCTCGGCGCGGGCAACCTCGAGCTAGTACCCGCGGTCGTCGGCGGAGCGCCGCCGCTGGGCGCGCCTCCGCTCACGCTTCCCGCAGTACTGGCCGCGCCACCAGCTCCAGCGGCGTTCGTTCCCCCCGCAGAGACGCCTCCCGCGGTCGTGCCACCATTACCTCCCGCGCCACCATTACCTCCCGCGCCACCATTACCTCCCGCGCCACCACTACCGCCGCCGCTCATCGCGCCAGGCATGAGCACGTCGTCCAACGTGGTGCCGGCGCGTGCGTCGTCGAAGTAGAGCGTTTCGACCTTTTCGATCGTGTCGCGCAAGATACCGTGTTGCACGAACGCGGGGTGACCCAAGAATGTTTGAGCCTTGCCGGCGCTGACGACTTGCTCGCCGTCGAACCACAGGTCGACTTGCCCGTTCTCGGCGTTAGCGGACCACTTCACGTGAACGACGACGCGGTGCCATTTGCCGGGGGTCGCCTTGCCGTCGGCTTCCCAATGTACCTTCCAGCCGGGCTTCTGCGTCGCGAAGCGCATGTGCTCGCCTTCCACGGCGAGCTGCATCACCTGCTGATAAGTCTCGGTCGTTTCCCAGTACAGAATCTGATGATTGTCGCTGGTCAGGGCCTCTGGAAGGTAGAAGCTGAAGCCGTAATAGATGTCCTTACCTTCGGTCAGGTAGGCGCTGTCGGGCTGATGCTGCACTTCCACGCGGTTCAAGCCGTTGTCCCAGAGCTCGTTCTTGGAGATCGTGACTTTTCCAGCATACTTGCCCTGCGCCACCGGGTCCGTCACGACGCTGAGCCCTTCTTCCTTGAGGAGGTAGTCCCACTGCTCCAGGTCGCCCGTTTCCATGTCGGCGCGGAACAGCACTTCGGCTCGCGCGGGTAACGCCACCGAGGTGAAACCGAGCAGCGCGATGGTAAAAGCATGTGTACGTGCGAGCGTCGGAAGCATTCACCCAATGTACCCGACCACCCGTTCGGCGGCTCACGGATTCACCGCGGATGGATGGTCGGTTCCGCCGTACAAGAGCCCACATCGGGAACGGACCGCCGACCAGCCCGTCATCGTTGGTAGGACCGAGCGCATGTGCCGCTCACCGCGCCGCCTCGCCCTCGATGACGCGGCGCAATGCCTCGGCCATCCTCCGCGCGTCTTCTCGCGTCGTGCTCGCGTTGCAGAACGAGAAGCGAATCACTGGTCTTCCATGCCAAGAGCTGGGCGTCGCGTAGCACGTTCCTTCGGTCTGCAGCGCCTGCACGACACGGGTGGTCCACGCCGCCGGGTCGACGCCGGCTTGCGGTTCCGCGAGGACCACGACTTGATTGAAGCAGACATCGTTGAGCACCCGTAACCCGACGCTTCCGGTCAGCGCGTGCGCAAAGCTGCGCGCGTTTTCCGCGTAGCGGGCTACCAGCTCGCTGACCCCGGACTGGCCGAGCTGCCGTAACGCCGCCCAGAGGGCGAAGCCGCGCGCGCGGCGCGAGAGCTCCGGGCTCAGTAGGCCCGAGTTGAAAGTGGTCCGCGGCTGCCCACTCTCTAGGTACGCCCCGCCCGTCTCCATCGCGCGGCGCAGGCTGCGAGCCTCCCGGCAGAGCGCGATGCCACAGTCGTACGGCACGTTGAGAACCTTGTGCGCATCGGTCGCCCACGAATCGGCCCGTTCCGCTCCACGGCAGAGCGCGGCTAGCTCCGGTGCGCGCGACTCCGCCGCCCGCGCCCACAAACCGAAAGCGCCGTCGACATGCATCCACACCGAGCCCGGCCCGCGGCGTTCGCGGTGCCGGCTCACGCTTTCGGCGACCTCTTCCAGTCCATCGAAGGCGCCGCTGTTCACGTTGCCGGCTTGGGCGCACACGACGACCGGCTCCGCGCAACGCTCGAGCTCCCGTGCGAGCACGGACGCCCGCAGACGACCCTGCCCGTCCACCTCCACGCAGGTGAGCGCTTGCTTGCCGAGTCCCAAAAGACGCACCGCCTTGTCGATCGTCTCGTGTCGCTCGTGCCCCACGATGACGCGCAGCGCAGGGGCGCCAAACAGCCCTCGCTGCTGGACGTCCCAACCCACGGCCTCGAGCAAATGCCCTCGAGCGGCCGCCAGGCAGGAGAAATTGGCCGACATCGCGCCCGTGACGAGGGTGCCCTTCACCGCTTTCGGCAGTCTCAACAAAGCCACGACCCAGGCGAGCGCAGCGTTTTCGAACGCGGTCGCCGCCGGCGCGCCTTCCCCAACGCCCGCGTTTTGATCCCACGTCGCCGTCAACCAGTCAGCGGCCAGCGCCGCCGGCAACGTACCGCCGACCACCCACCCCGCGAACCGCGGACCAGACATCGCCGTGATGCCTGGCTCCGCCAAGGCGACCAGCTCTTCTACACAGGCGAGCGCGGACGTGCCTTCGTTCGGGAGCGACTCGAGCTCCCTCAGCTTGCTCGCGACCGTCTCGCTATCGACCTGCGACGCCACCGGGCGTTCCCCGAGCGAGCTGCGATACCGGGCGGCGTAATCCGCCACCCACCGCCACAACGCTGCCTCTTCGCTCGAATCTGAGTCGACCACTCCCGGAGCCTACACCGAACGGCGCGGCTCAGAAGACGAGCACGATCTGCGAGCCTTCAGGGCAGCGCGGTCGTAACGTTGAGAGCGAACGAGCGCTGGCTGTCGGGGTTGCCCGAGTACAGCGTCGTCGCGTACGTGGTCGCGATGCCTCCCGCGATGCGCCCGAAGGAAACGAACTTAGGCCACGGAGCTTGGTCGTAATAGGCCGCCGCTCCACCCCGGGTCACCACCACCGCGAGCAGGTAGCGTCCGCCCGCCTTGAGATTGTAATCGAGCGCACCGGAAGAAAAGTACCCGCTGCCGGCTTGGTTCTTCGAAAGCTTGTCGTACTTGGCGACGAAGTAGCCGTTGGTTTCCTCGAAAACCACCCAGCGCAAATCCCGCTCACCCGCCAGCACGAGGCCCGTCCCCAGCTGCGTGAGTTGACGATTGGAGAGGACGTCGACGACGTTCCCGAAGACGTGGTTTTCGGGGTAGCTCTGAATTTCTTCGGCGACGCCGGTGGCGTCTTCGGCGCTGGCAGCGCACGCACTGACCCCGGCGCAAACCTGGCCCGCAGCGGCGCAGTCTTCCTTCACCGAAGACAAGGAGGCACCGTCTTCTGCGCACGTGCCGACCGCGTTCTTCAAGCAAGCTTTGAAGCCAGGGGAGCAGTCGTAAGGCGCGCAGCGAACACCTTGAGTGGTGGACGAGCAGCGTGCGTCCGTCCCGCAGTCGGTCGACAGGTAGGAGCTAAGGCCACCGGAGCACTGGTAAATGTCACCGTTCTTGCAGAACGCACCATAGCCCTCGCACACCTTGGGCTTACACGCAGCGTTCTCGCACACGCTGGCGCTACCGCAGTCCGTACCGCCTGCAACGTAGCCGGTGCCCTCGCTGTTGCATGCGGTCACCGTGTTACCCAGGCAAGCGGGCGCGTTCGGCGTGCACGTATTGTAAGCGCAGTACGCGTACGTGCTGCTGTACGCGGCGCAGTGATTGTAGGCCGCGACGCAAGCTTCTTGAAGGGTGGAGGAAATGCCCTTGTCGTCGCACTTACGCACGGTGTTTCCGTCGCAATAGGTGGCGCTCGGGGTGCAGACCTTGGGTTTGCAGCTGCCCTCCAGGCATAGCTGGTTTACGGCCGTGCAGTCGACGCTACTCTGCACGTACGCGGTTCCTAGCGGGTTGCAGGCGGCCACGCGATTGGCGTCGCAACCGAGCTTGCCCGGTTCGCAGATTCGACTACGACAGCTCAGCAGCTCGGGATCGCACACCTCGTCCGCGTCGCATTTGCTGAAGAGCACGGTCTTCGAGCCACCAACGCACAAATACACGTCGTCGTGCTCGCAGGACTTTTCACCGGCTGTGCAGATCTCGAGGACGCACTGACCGTCCTCGCACGTCGACGCTCTCGCGCCACAGTCCTCCCCGCCCGACTTGGGCCCGGAGCCGTTCGCCGCGCACGTGGTCGCGACTTCGTTGACGCACAGGGGAGAGCCCGGTGAACAAGCCGTATCCGAGCACGCCGCGACGCCCGCTTGCTCGGAGCAGTAACGACCGCTCCCGCACGACTCGAGCAGGTCGCTTTCCACCCCGTTGTCACGACAGCGCCGCAGCTCGCTGCCCTGACAGAAGGTGGCGTCCGGAACACAGGCAATGGGGGCGCATTCCTCGTTCAGACATATCTCGGACGGACCGCAGGTGGCCTCGATGCGCGTGCTCTGCCCGTCCGCCGCGCACACGCGCAGATGCGGACCGTCACACTTCTTGGCCCCGGGAGCACACGCGGGCTCCCCACTTCCGCCCGCGGCCTCACCAGCCGCAGACGTGCCGCCCGCGTCCATCGCGCCAGCGCCGCCTTCCGTGATCGGGCCCTCACCCGCGGGAGGAGATGGGGCCCCCCCAGAGCTGGTCCCGCCCATCGCGATCGGCTCCTGCTGCGAGGTGCCTCCGCAACTGAAGAGTAGCGCCGCCGCGCCCACACTGCGAGCCACCACCGCCCCAAGGCGCGTCGAAGAGTACATCTGTTGCCGCCGAATGTAGCCTCTACGTTCGTCGCATGCCAAGGGTCGCGCGGCTAATCAAAGTACCATTGCCGACTCTCCCTGCGATCTCACGGGCAAAACTTCGTGTAGCTCACGGCTTGGCCAGCGGCGCGGTCGAAGCGCACGGGCTCGGTAGAATGGAACACGGCGCCGCAAACGTCGGCGGTGCTGAAGGGCGGCACGATGATGCTTTCCGGCGGCTCCGGCGATTGCCGCACGTGCGATTCGTTCGGGCCGAGATAAGTAACGCTCAGCTCTACCGGGCTCGCTTCATGCGCCTGCACTCCGGTCGGAAGGCTCGCGAACGCG
Organism: Polyangiaceae bacterium; assembly: GCA_029266615.1. Classification (GTDB taxonomy): domain Bacteria; phylum Myxococcota_A; class Polyangia; order Polyangiales; family Polyangiaceae; genus PMG-095. The sequence continues at coordinate 6,723 of JAQSWN010000189.1, read as the reverse complement.
TATTGAAGCTGGCCGGCCGTGGTCGTGAGCACCTGGGCGCTCGCGTAGTCTGCGCAACCGAGCTCGACCTCTTGCGGCGCGGCGGGGCACTCTGCGCACAGCCCTTCACCGGCGTACCATTTCCCGGGGCCGCACACGGACACAGGGATCGTGGGCTCGTTGTCCGTGCCTGCGGCTCCGCCGGGCCCCGCCCCCGCTTGCGTGCCAGCCCCGTCCCCTCCATTGGCGGCTCCGCCCGGTTCCGTGTTGCTTCCGGGCGCGCCGCCCATTGCCGCCGCGCCCGCCGCGCCCGCCGCGCCCGCCCCTGCGCTCGTTGCGCCACTTCCGGCCTCCCCTTCAGCAGGTTCGGCCGCTCCACCCGCGCCGCCTGTCCCCGCGTAGGAGGAACCACCGGCGTCGACGGATGAAGCTTCTCCTGCCGCGCCGGCCTCACCGCCTTCTCCTAGCCGCGGCACGCGCTTGTCTTGATTGTCAGCGCAGCCAATCATCAACGCGACGCCGAGCGCCGCCGGCAAGCCGGCACGGGCGTAGGTCTTCGCAATAGCAACCAGGACGTGAGGGGATTTGTGCACGAATGAGTCTCCTTGAGTCGCCAGTACAGCAAGCCTGGTGCCAACCCGAGGAGGACCGAAAAACCGCGCATTGGGTGCCGCAACAGCTCGAGTGCCGGTGATTGTCCCATGGGACGTCGCATGGGACAGTCGCCGTCTCGGCCCCCGCTACCGCCGCCTTTGCGAGCAAACGACGCGCCGAATAGCTGGCACGCAACTTGATGAAGAGCGGCCATGCACCCTGCAACCAACAGCGAGCCGAGCTCGAGGCCGTCGCTCTCGTGGAGCGATCCTCCCCTGTGCGAAGGCACGCCCGGCTACGTGAACCTCGACCACGCCGCGACGACTCCTGCGCTCTCGGTCGTGAAGCAGGCGGTGGACGCAGCCCTCCCGTACTACGGCGGCGTGCACCGCGGCCGCGGCTTCAATAGCGAGCTCTCGACCGAGCTCTACCAGCGGTGCCGCATGGAGGTCCTCGAGCTCTTGGGGGGGGACCCGCTTCGGCATGTGGTCGTCTTTGGTCGCAACACCACGGACCTGATCAACGTGCTGTCGCACAGCATCGCGTTCGACCCCGGCGACGTGGTGGTCGTCACCGGTTTGGAGCATCACTCGAACGACTTGCCTTGGCGGCGTGTAGCGCGGGTCGCCCGGGTGGAAGCCGACGCCCACGGCGGCTTGTCGGAAGACGCGGTGGAGGCGTGCTTCAAACGACACCGCGGACGAGTGAAGCTCCTCGCCGTGACGGGCGCCTCCAACGTGACCGGCTATCTGCCGGATATCGGGCTGCTCGCGGATCTCGCCCACCGTTACGGCGCCAAGATCTTCGTCGACGCAGCGCAGCTGGTGGCGCACCGCCCTTTGCGCTTGGTCGCCGGTGAGAGGGAGCTCGACTTCGTCGCGTTCTCTGGTCACAAGATGTATGCGCCGTTCGGGTCCGGCGCGCTGGTCGGCGCACGCGAGGCCTTCGAGCAAAGAGCGCCGTTCGCCAGCGGGGGCGGCACGGTCTCACTCGTCACCTCGGATCGGCAATGGTGGCTGGACGCACCGCATCGACAGGAAGCGGGTACGCCCAATCTGCTCGGCGCGGTGGCGCTGGCGCGCGCCTGCCGCGCGCTCCGGACGTTGGACCTGCGCGTCGTCGCCGAGCGCGAGCGCACCCTCACGCGACGGCTGCTGCGCGGCTTGAGCGCCGTCCCGGGGGCGACGCTCTATGGCAGCCCCGATCCGGACCTACGACGCGATCGAGTCGGCATCGTGCCTTTCAACCTTCGGGGTTTGGAGCACGCTGAGGTCGCCGAAGCTTTGGCGTTGGATCATGGCATCAGCGTGCGCAGCGGCTGCTTCTGCGCTCAACCGCTGGTGACGAGGCTCCTCGGGCGTCCCGAGCTGAGCGAGCTCGATTACGCCGCGTTGGCCAGCCACCTACGGAAGCGGCCGGACGCGCGCATGCCCGGCATGGTTCGCGTCAGCTTGGGGCTTTGCACGAGCGGGGAAGAGGTCGACCGGTTGTGCCAGGCCCTTTGCGAGATCGCCGCAGATCCGCGCCCTTCACAAGGCCGCGACGAGCGCAGACGACAACGACGCAATGATATCGCGCGCATGGTCGCGGGTGTGTTCGCGCCGTGATTACGTGGGCGCTGGGGCAATGGGTAACGTCATGGTGTTCCGCAGCCCGCCTTATGGCTGTCCCGGCCGGCGTGCCAATGGTAAGAGACCGCGCAGGGATGCGCACGCCCGACGAGCAGGATGCGAGCGGCCTCGAGGGCCAAACCTTGGGCAAGAAATTCCTGGTGGGCCGACTAATCGGCGAGGGTGGCATGGGCGCGGTGTACGAGGCAGAGCACGTCGTGACCAAGCGCAGGGGGGCGCTCAAGTTGCTGCACCAGAGCTTCGTCACCGCGTCGGACATCGCGGAGCGGTTCTTGTTGGAAGCGTCCGCCGCGAGCCGCATCGGCAATCCTCACATCGTGGAAACCATCGACGCGGGCGAGCTAGCCAGCGGCGAGCTCTACATTTTCATGGAGCTGTTGAGCGGGCGCGCTCTGCGTGAGCTGCTCAGAGAAAAGGGACGGATTCCCTTCGAGGAGGCGCGTGAAATCGTGCTTCAGGTGGCGGACGGGCTCGCGGCCGCGCACGCCAAGGGCATCGTTCACCGCGACGTCAAGCCGGACAACTTGTTCTTGTGCGCGGGCGCGCGACCGTTCGTGAAGATCTTGGACTTTGGCATCTCCAAGTTCGCGGAGCAGCACCAAGTGAAGCGGTTGACCGAGCAAGGAGCCACGCTCGGAACGCCTCACTACATGTCCCCGGAGCAAGTGGTCAGCAAGCGAGACGTAGACGAGCGCGTGGACGTATACGCGCTCGGCGTGGTGCTGTACGAGTGCGTGAGCGGAAGCGTGCCATTCGACGCCGAGACGCTGCCCGCGCTGAGCGTGAAGATCTTCGAGGGCCAGTACACGAAGGTCAGCGAGCTCGTGCCCGGAGCGCCCGTGGGCCTGGACGCCTTAATAGAGCGTGCCCTCGCGCGGGAGCCCGGTCGCCGATTCAGCTCCGTGCAAGAGCTTTCGGACGCGCTCGACGATCTCGCCGTCAGCTCCAACCCCGGCACGTTGCTCAGTCACTCCGCGGAGCTTCGAGCTCGCACGCTCCTCATGCCGCCGCAGGAACCGGGCTCCAAGCCGCCAAAGCAACGGGCGCTCGTGCTCGGCGCGGTGGCGCTCCTCGGGCTCGGGGGCAGCGCTCTGGCATTTCTCCGGGGCGGCACCACGAACGTCGAGCTAGCGCAGCCCACGGCGGGCTCCATCATGACCGCGGCGCACAGCGCTCAATCGGCGCCGGAATCAACGCCGGAAGCGCGCGCCACCACGTCCGCCGTTCCGACTCCGACCTCATTCCCGAGCGCCGTGAACGCCCCGTCGCCCCGCAAAGCCGCTCCTTCGGTGCGTACCGCCCCCCGCTCGAGCGCCGCCGCCGACGGCCTTAGCGAGAGGAATCCGTTTGCCAACTAGTCGTCCTACAACGCGGGCCGCCATCGCTCTTGCCGCCGTGCTCACGAGCGCGGGCGCTGCGCGCGCCCAAGCGACGGGCGCGCCTGGAGGCTCCGAAGGCACGCCCAGCGTCACGACCTTGGACCCGCGGACGAGAGAGGAAGCCCGGCAGCGCTTCGATCGCGGGCTCGCGCTCTACAACCAGGGGGACGCCATCGGGGCGCTCGCCGAGTTCGAGCTCGCGCACAAGCTCACCCTTCATCCCATGGTGCTCTTCAACCTCGCGCTGGTGCGCGCGCGCCTTGGTTACTCCGTGCAAGCGGTAGAGGCGCTCGAAGCGCTACGCAGCCACTCGAGCTGGGAGCTCGCGCCCGGCACCGAGGAGCGAGCTCGAGCCTTGTACGAAGCGCAGCTCGCCCGCGTCGGCTGGCTCGAAATCAAGACTTCCGCGCCTCGCGCCTTGGTTCAAATCGACAACGTGGACGTGGCCCGCACCCCCGCGCCTCCCATCCGGATGACCGCGGGCGTGCACTTCGTGTCGGTCGCGGCGGCCGGTCATGAGCCGCGCCATTTACAGGTCACGGTGGCGGGCCGCGCGAAGGAAGTGCTCGAAGTCGAGCTCACGCCGCTGGAGGTCGCACCCGCACAGCTCACGGTCACCAGCAACGTGCCCGGAGTCGAGGTGCTGGTGAACGGCACACCCCTGGGTCGCACGCCTTTGACTCAACCTCTGACGCTGAACGCTGGCCAGCACGATCTCGTGCTCCGCCGTACGGGCTACGCTCCCGTGCAGCAGCGCGTACTCTTACCGCCCGGCGGCGCCGCCGAGGTTTCCGCTCGAATGACGCCCACCGAAGGCGGTCTGCGTGGCAGCGGTGTCCTCACTCTGCGCCTCAGCGAGCCCGGCGCGGTCGTCATCGTGGACGGCGAGCCCAGGCAAGGCGCCGCGAGCGGCCTGCGCTTGCCGCGGGGTCTCCACTCCGTGCGGGTACAACGAGCCGGCTTTTTCGACATCGTACGAGACGTCGAGGTCACGGACCGAGAGCAATCGCTGGACGCCAGCTTGCTGCCGACCCCGGAGTACTTGGGCGACTACGTCAGTCGGGCTCGAGCCCGCCGGAACTGGAGCTACATCGCGCTCGGCGCGGGGGGCCTGGTCGCCGCCGGCGGTGGCGGCTTCTTGCTCTGGAATCAGGGTCAGAAGAGCGACGCCAAGCAGCGCTTCGACGATTACGCGGACTCCGTGGAGCGAGCCGGAGGTTGTGAAGACGACGCTTGCGAAAAGAGCTTGAACATTTACGCGGAAAATCTGGACGCCAAGCAGCGGCGCGACGTGTACGGTTGGCTCGGGGTCGGCGCGGGCGCGTTGGGCGTCACGGCGGGGCTCCTGTTGTACTTTTTGGGGGAAGACCCCGCCCGCTACGAGCCGAAACCAGAGAGCGATGTTTTCGGCTCGCTCGGAGTGAGCGTGACCGGGCAAGCGCTGGAGCTCAATGGTCGCTTCTGAGCTGGAGGACGCAAAATGACGAAACGACGAACATCGAAGAAGACCCTATCCCTTGGCGCGCTGAGCGCGGTGCTGGCGCTCCTTGCGTGGGGCTGCGGCGACAACACGGAAGAACAGCTCAGAGCCGCCAAGCTCGCGCAGGGTTGCTCCATCAACTCGGATTGCGCGGGCGACCTCGTGTGCGTCTTCGAGCGCTGTCACAACGCCTGCAACGCAGACGAAGATTGCTTAGCTCCGCTGCGCTGCGTGCGCGGGGTCGAAGGCGGGACCAACGTGTGCCAGCTCGAAGACGAGATCGGCTGTGACCGCGACAAGGACTGCCCTGGTGAGCAAGTGTGTGGCGTCGACGAGGAGTGCCGCGACTCGTGCCGTGAGGACGACGAGTGCATCGCCGGGCAGATTTGCGCCGCGAGTGACGAATGCGCCAGCACGGGTCCGGGCAAAGACGAGCTGGACGAGAATGGCAACATCCTGGTGGAAAGCGTGGGTAGCGGCGGCTCCGCTGGAGCCCCGGCCGTCGGCGGAACGAGCGGGACGGGCGGCTCCGCTGCTAACGGCGGTGACGGCCCGAGCGGCGGCACGGGCGGCACTCTGGGCGTTGCCGGTGAGGGCGCGGGCGAGCCCAGCGGAAGCGCAGGCGAAGCTTCTGCCGGCGCTGGCCCGGGGCCGGTCGGCGACTACGTGGAGACGTCGGACGGCGTCGAGGTGGTCGAAAACGACGACCGCGAGCACGCGCTCCCTGCATCGGCTCGCTCCAGCCTGTTCTTCACAGTGGGAGACGAAGACTGGCTTAGCGTCTCGGCGCCCAACGACGGCCGAGCGCACGTCATCGAGATCGGCTTGCAGCAGGAAGCCGGGCTCCGTACCGGTGTGCAAGCGCTCGCGGGCGCGGACTTCGCATCCATCGGGCAGGTCCCGACCGGTGTCGGCGTCACGACTACGGTGTACGTGTCCGTCGGTCCCGGCACCACGACGCTGCTACGCTTCTGGCCTTACAATGGCATTAGCGCCGCGGGTGGGAAGCGGGTGGAGGTCACGATCGATCTGAGCGCGGAACAGGACGAGAACGAGCCCAACAACAGCCGCGAGACCGCGACCGTCATCCAAGCCAATAGCCCGGTCACGGCGCAGTTCATCAACCCGTTCGTGTCCAAGTCGAATCAACTCATCGAAGATTGGTACGCGGTGGAGCTGACGGCGGGCACCGCGACCCTCAACCTCACGGAAGCCCCTCTGGGCGGCCGGTTCTCCATCAGCCGCGAAAACGAACAGGGCGTCTCGGTCGTTATTCAAACTCCGAACGCGGGCGTGAAGGGCCCCTGGCCGTTCAGCGTTCCCGCCGACGGCATCTACTTGATTCGCTTCGGCGCCCACGCTGGGTTCGCGCCCTTCGTCGAAGGTCTAAAACCCGCCTACTTCTCGGAGCCGTACACTTTCGAGGTGCAGCAGTAACGATGACTGACAGTCATTCCGGATTCCAAGCGACGGAGCCGCAAGGGCCCACCTCGGAGTGGCAGGGATCCGCGCGGGAGCTCACGCTGGTTCATCCGGAAGATCTCGCCGGGCAGGTGGTCGCGGTACGGCGGGGCTTGGTGCTTGGCCGCTCCCCGGACACGGACGTCACGTCCATCTTTCACTCCACGATCTCGCGCCAACACGCGCGCGTCGAAACGGG